>WQVF01000035.1 GCA_009781725.1 Defluviitaleaceae bacterium | reverse complement strand
TGTAGTACCTACAAACGGCGCAATAAAGTTCGATTAATTGGATGTCTTTAGGCATTCATCCAATTTATCACACTTTTCGCCGTTTTTCTTGCTTCTAGGGTTCATTTAACTCTTGATTGGCGTCAGTAACAAATACCCATGGGTCGGATGGACTTTCTCGAGATAAAATCCATATCCATGGCATAAGCTGCCTTGCAGGGCCGAAACCACGGCCTGGCCACCAATACACCCCTGCACCATAGCCTTGGCCTCTATAATATAGGGAATCGATTACAATTGTATTTTCCTTATCCCAGTCTCCTGATGCTATCGTCCCATTCGAAAATCTTTCGTCATACCATAATGATGCAAGTTCGCTCCATCTGCCGTGACTCTCCAAGAACGTCTCTTTTACAACATCCATAGCTCCTTGGATTTCCTCATGGGTAAATCTATCCGATTCTCCCAAATCAACTTGCACATTGCCAACTCGCCTTGTATTTGAACCACATGCCGCTAAAACGTGTAAAAGCATGAACATAAAAATACAGAATGCCAGCGTTTTCATATGCCTCCTCCTATTCCTTCGATGTTTGTAAAATATCAGCAACCAATCAATATGTAAACGCGGATAGAAATATTGCATAAAAAATCCATATGGCACCATACGGAATTTTTGTGCAGTTCATACATATGATTGACCTTGTAAAAACCATCATGCTATCATCCCTGGTAGTAGAATTTATTGATTAGGAAATCTTTTTGCCTACGGCAAAAACCATAAATTTTTTTCTGCATAGAAGCGTATGCAGAAGAAAAATTTAATAACATTTGTGTTGTCAAGGTAGCTTCTGAATAAGCATGTCAGCATATAATTGTTCCAAAAGAGATTTTCCGAAAAAATCTCTTGATTCTTCCGTTAGGGAAGGATGTAAACTCATGGTATGTCGTTTTTCGGCAAAACTATTTTGGAGGTAGACTACCATGAACGAACTCATTAAAATCAAGGATGTATCAGCGAAGTACGCCATCACCGCTCGGACGCTCCGATATTACGAGGACATCGGGCTACTGACCAGCACCCGCACCGAGGATTACGCCCATAGGGTGTATGACGAAGCAGCTATTACCCGCTTACAGCAAATCATTATCTTGCGGAAGCTGAATATCCGTATCAAAGACATCAAGTGTATTTTTGACGCACCCGATTCCGAAGTTGTGCTGGATGTACTTGGTAAAAAGGCAGATGATATTGATGATGAAGTGGCTTTGCTACATGAACTAAAGAGCATAGTGCTGGACTTCATCGAGCAAATCAAGCAATCCGATTTTCATAACGACGTTGAAGTAAAGCTGCTGTATGACAAAGCCAAAGAAATCGAAAGACATTTAGCCGCTGCGGATTACAACGGAAACCCCGGCAGTATAAGCGGACAAGCTGCAGCGCAAACAACCGAACCTACCAACGCAAGCCGATTTTTAGAAGTGACGGATAAACTTGAGGACAAGCGGTTGACACCGCCCATAGCCGTAAACACATACAGACAAACCCTTAACGCTTCACGGTTTATTGGGGAAAAATACGCAAGCGGCGGCGAAGCGTGGGATAATTGGACGGAAGATTTTGATGCTGATTCTGATAAGTCACTCGTCAAACAATTAAAAATAGACCCCACAAAAATATATACGGATAATAACCCGCAGGACGGTTGTGCGATGATAGGTTTAATGCGCCACCCGGATGGCGACCATAATCAATTTGAATACTGGCTTGGTTTCTTCATGCCGGAAGATACCCCTGTGCCAGATGGATATGAATATTCCGATTTTCCGCAAGTAGACGTAGGCGTGTGCTGGCTTTACGGAAAAGAAGATGATGTTATGGCGCGTGAGCCTGTGGCTTTTGAAAAACTGAAAGCCGAAGGTTTTACCCCTATAGACAATTGGTGGTTTGAACGGTATGTCCCTCATCGTGAAACAGCGGACAGCATGGGGTATAAAATCATGGATATTTGCTTCTTCATAAAACCCGGAAAGGAAGAATAAATCATGCCAGAACCCAAACCATCAATAGATGAAATTCATACACAATACATTCATGATGATACGTTGCGCCGTGGCGCAGAGATGTTGTTCAATATCGCAAACGAACATAAAATGCGCAACCGCTGGATGTCGTATAACTCCTTTACGTTCACATACCGGGGCGTGAATGTGTTTAACATCACCATGCGAGCAACGATGTCTAATAAGGGAGTACGCAATATAGACCCCACAAACCATTTTATTGTGCAGCTATCACTTGGCAGGATGCAGGAAGTGGAACGGATTTTACTTGCACACCCGGAAGAAATGCGGCGCGAGTATCTTGACAACCGCGGTATATCATGTGGGGTATGCGCCGGAACGCCGGATGGACGTATAATCCGCGGGCTTGATTGCGATAAAACACTTATATTTATCGAAGGGGGCAAAACGCACTATTTGTGTACGCTAAACATGGGGTACGCCTGTCACAACCCTACGCCGGAACAGTTTGACGTAATTGAGCAGTTTATATTTGCGCGCATCGCCGCCATTGACGCAATGAAATCAAAATAAAGGGAGATGAATAGGGTTCGGGGTACAATGGCATCGCCGCTTATCAAACACAAGCGGGTGCACTTATACAGTATCGACAAGTCGAAACTGTCGTGCGCCCGTTGGGAATAAAAGACAGCGGGCTTCACTCCTGTTAAATTATGAACATCCTTTCCAAGAGCAAAACCCAACTATCTGAAATGAAACGCCCCTCTCTCATTGCTTCCCAAAAACCGATGCTTGTACCGCAAACAGGGCAGTTGAGTATGTTTTAGTGTACTCCTTTTCCAAAGTACCTTCATATAATAAATGCTATAAGGAAATCTTTTTGCCTATGGCAAAAACCATAAATTTTTTTCTGCACAGAAGCATTTGCAGAAGAAAAATTTATTGATTAGGAGGTTTTTATGTCAACTACAATAGAAAAAGCCCATACCCTGTCTGAGGCCCTGCCTTATATCCGACGGTATCACGGTAAGACTATGGTTGTAAAATACGGCGGAGGAGCCATGAAATCCGATGAGCTTTGTCGGCAGGTTATTGCCGATGTGGTTTTGCTTTCCCTTGTTGGAATACGGGTCGTGGTGGTACATGGGGGTGGGCCGGAGATTAACGAACTTCTTGGGAAAATCGGAAAGGAGCCCCGATTTATAAACGGCTTGCGCTATACTGATGAAGAGACCATGGAAGCTGTGCAAATGGTGCTATGCGGTAGAATTGGTAAATCCTTGGCCCAGCTTATCGGTGACCATGGAGGTAAGGCCCTTAGCCTTTCTGGTGCTGACGGACGGATGCTTGTGGCAAAAAAACTTGCCGTCGATGAGGATTTGGGCTTTGTTGGGGAGCTTACGGAGGTTAATCCTGAGCCGATTAACATAGCACTTACGGGGGGATACATCCCGGTAATTTCTACAGTGGCCTGTGGTGAGGAGCCAGGGGTTATGTATAATATTAATGCGGACTCTGCCGCGGCGAGGCTGGCGGTTGCTGTTGGCGCAGAAAAGCTTATTCTACTTACAGATGTGCGGGGGATTCTTAGAGACCCAAAAGATGAAACCACTCTCATACCTGAGGTTAGCCTAGCCCAGGTAGACGTACTTAAGAAGACCGGGATTATTACCGGCGGTATGATTCCCAAGGTGGAGTGCTGCGCTGAAGTAGTAAAAAATGGTGTGCCCCGGGCCCATATTTTGGATGGCCGGGTGCCTCATTCCATCTTAATAGAACTGTTGAGCGACCAAGGAATCGGCACGATGATATGTGGGAGGTAAACATGCAATACCGCGAAGATAAAGCATCAGGGAATCAGTTGTCTGCACTAGGAATGGGCTGTATGCGTTTTCCTATGAATAAAAAAGAGTCCGAAGCTCTGGTCCTTGCCGCAATCGAGGGTGGGGTCAACTTCTTTGATACGGCGTATATCTATCCAGGCAGCGAAGTCACCCTTGGTGAAATTTTGGCTAAGCATAATAAACGCAAGGATGTGTATATCGCTACAAAGTTACCCATTGTCAAGTGCAAATCCCCCGCGGACTTTGACCGGCTTTTTGAGGAGCAGCTTAAAAGACTCAAGACCGACTATGTAGATTATTATTTTATGCACGCCGTCTCCAGCTATTCTCAATGGAAGGCTCTTCAGGAGATGGGCATTGAGAACTGGCTGGCTAAGAAGAAGGCCAGTGGGCAAATCCGTCAGGTCGGGTTTTCCTATCATGGGACTTGCGATGATTTCTTGGAAATCCTAGACTCCTACCCCTGGACATTTTGTATGATACAGTACAATTACTATGATGAAAATTATCAGGCTGGGAAAAAGGGCCTCATGGCCGCTGTCGCAAAGGGTATGTCTGTTTTTATTATGGAGCCTCTTCTTGGAGGCGGGCTGGCAACAGGCCTGCCAAAGCAGGCCGCTGAGATGCTGACTCAGCCTGATATGACTCCGGCGGATTGGGCTCTATGGTGGCTGTGGAATCAGCCTGAGGTAACCGTCGTCGTAAGCGGAATGCGCAGCATAGAAATTCTCAATGCCAATATAAAATCAGCAGATGCCTTCCGGCCTCTGACCCAAGAAGAATTGGCGGTGTATCCCAATGTAGTCGAAATATTCCGAAAAACATATAAATACAATTGTACCGGCTGCAACTACTGCCTGCCCTGCCCAAAGGGGATAAATATCCCTGCCTGCCTGACCGCTTATAACACAAGCTTCGGCCAAGGCTATGTAAAAGGGATAACCCTTTATGCTACAACTACAGCTGTAATCACAAAGAAGCCCAATACCCCCAGAAATTGCAATAACTGTGGCCACTGCGAAAGGCACTGCCCACAAGGTATACCCATTCGTGCCGCACTAAAAAAAGTGGCAAGGCGGTTTGAGCCATTGCCACTTCGTCCTGCATATGCTTTGATTCGGAAGATTATTGGAGGGTAATTATAGCCAGGTTGCCCCGTCATCCGGCGGTTCATCCTCACTTATAACGGCTTTTTCTGCCTTTAGGAGTTCCCGGTATTCTATATAGCTGTCCAGTATATCCTTGAGTAGTGCCACAATGGGGATGGCCACAAGCATCCCCAATATTCCCCCATAGGCACCGCCAACGGTTACGCTGATAATTACCAGCAAGGGACTAAGGGAGAAGGAGCCTCCCATAAGCTTGGGCTGGATAAAATTACCGTCCAGTTGCTGCAACCCAAACATAAATACCGAGGCAAAGAGGGCAGTCCCCAGCCCCTGTGTAAATGCCATAACCACAGCGGCAATAACAGTGCCAAAAATCGATCCAAAGTATGGGATATAATTCACAATCCCAAGCATAAGGCCAAGAATCAGGGCATAGGGCGACCGGAATATCAGCAGCAAAATAGTCATAAGACTACCAAGAATCACACCATCAATGGTCTGCACATAAATATATTGACGGAAATTAAAATTAAGCTTGCCACAATATTTCATTATTGTGGCTTTATTTTTTTCTGAGAAGATGGCAGCGAGTAGCCTGTTGGTGAAGGCATATAGCCGTTCCATTTCCGTAAGGAAGTATATAGCGGATACTATCGCAAGGAATGTCCTAAACAAGCCACCGGCAAAACCGCCAACCCCTGCAAAAATAGAGGTAACCAAATCCCCGGTATCAAGGTCAGTTACAAATCCCCGGATAATTTCAGTGATATCATCAAGATAAAGAGTAGGAATAAACTCCGGCAGTTCAAGGGTATTGAACCAGACAATAACATCCTGTAATTGCTGCACGTAGGAGTCAAATTCCGTAGCAAACTGGGAAATGCTTCTGCCAACCGCAGGGATAACAAGGTTTAGGAACAGTACTATCAAGGTGATGACGATAATCAAAAGGATAAGCACGGCTAAAGGGCGGCTGCGCTTTACAATTATCGGATTATTCGTCCGCTTGAGCAGGCGTTGGATGGCCCCACAGGGCATATTGAGAATATAGGCTATGATAAGACCGGAAAAGAACGGAACGATGATACCCCATACCCGAGACAAAAACCCCCAAAGAACACTGATTTCCGAAACAGCATGGAAGGTAATAATCACAGCAAAGGCCAATACAAAGTAAGGCCACATACTACGGATTAATTGGGATTTGAAAAATCTGTTCATGGAATCATCCTTTAAATAGCAATCGTGAGCTGTCTTCTACTCTTTCAAATGTTCTTTTAGGAATGTGTCGTAGTACTTTTCTTCGGCGGCAAGCCATTTTTGTCTGGTACTGCACCATGCAACACCCCGGACACCGTTTTTATTGTTCTAGTTTACTGAATAAACGTTTGTCATTTTCCAGTTTTATTGCATTTGGTTGGATTTATGCTTCTTTGATATAGCAGATTCTTGTCAGTTTCCATCTATAATACTCCTTTGCATAGTAACATAAATGAATTTTGCCATTATTTTGATGCAAGATATAGCATTTCTTGGCCGATTTGTTTTTGGGCTATTAGGGAAAAAGGCTCAAGCTGCCCATCTGCTAGTGCCTTTTCAAAGGCGGCGGTGTAGTTTTTTGCCATTCCCTTTTCTCGGCCTCCTAGGCTTTTAAGTGGATAGGTAATCAGTAAAAAACGAGTGTTTAGTTCTCTGGCAAGTCTATAACCACTGCCGGGAGATTGAGCTTCTAGCACAGGTATCAGCTTACACATCATGGCGATATCGGCATTATCTTGAGGGATTTCCACAGCCAAATCCGCACACTTTGCATAAGGCGGTAACCCCAGCAGCAGGAAAAATCGATTTATCAGCTCTGCCCCTCGTACATCAATATCTACGGCATAGTAGGCTTTGAGTTTAGTAGGGATTAGAGGAACGGAAAAAGGATTGTAGCCGCACCCGATATCCAGGATTGATTCAATAGGGCCGGTATTTTCCAATATAAACTCGTAAAACTCCTTATAATAAGGTAGCCGCTCTTTGGTGGAGGCGTGGAGGGCAAGTAAATCCTGCGCTGTGGAGGGGATGCCTTCATTCATATTATCTAAAAGCTTTCCCGCCTTCTTATACCCATTATCCTGAGTATAGGCCCCATAAGCCTGATGCAGCTTGCGCTTAGCTGCTTTGAGGTCGCTGTTTTCCCCGGTAAGTCGCTCAATCATAGGAGGATAAACCCCGGCGTACTTTTTCATCTCAACATCTCCATAAGCATAGTAAAAAACCGCAGATTATGAATAGTCCCAAGGCGGTTCCCAAGGCCATCCCCGATGCTCAGCAAATGTCGGATATATCCCCTGGAATAATTGGTACATGTATGACAATCGCAAATGGCGGAAATGGGTCGTGGGTCCCGTCGGTAAACATCATCCAAAGGATAAATATACTGATAAAAATCTCGGCCAAGGTCTATGTCACCTCGGGAGGCAAATTCCTCTTTAAATACATACAATCGATTATGCCGTGCCTCCCGTGTTGGGATTACGCAATCAAATAAATTATATCCCATCTTCACACAGGCAATGATATTTTCCGGCTTACCCACTCCCATGGCATATTTAATCATGCCCGTAGGGATTAGCTCCGCTGTATACGCTAGAATTTCCTCCGCAAGCCGCCCGTCCTCTGTAAGAGGCCAGCCTCCGAATCCAAAACCGGAATAACCCATTTGGATAAGAGCCTCGGCACACTCCTTGCGCAGGGCTCTGTCATTACCTCCTTGGATTATGCCAAAGAGCTGGGAATCTGTTTTCTTTTGCTTCAAAAATGTATCCATACACTGCTTGCCCCAGCGGATTGTAGTATCCACGGCTCTTGCTTGGACCTCATACGGGTCGTTAGGGTGGGTGCAGTAATCCAGAGCCATCAAGACATCAGAGCCATAGGACAGCTGATATTGTATGCATTTTTCCGGGGAGAGAGTTGTCTTCTTACCGTCACGGCGGAAGATGATTTCATTTGACCTGATTTCCCCCAAGGCGGCGTTTTCTCGTATTAGAGAAAACACCTGAAACCCGCCGGAATCCGTAATTATAGGCCTACTCCAACCAGAAAATGAGTGCAGCCCCCCAAGGCTCTTGATGGTAGCGGGGCCGGGCTTTGTCATCAAATGATAGGTATTCATAACTAGGCCGCCCACACCGCAGGCTACAAGGTCGCTACTGTCCACAGTGCGGACCACCCCCCGGGTAGCGTCTGGGAAAAAGGCCGGTAATGGTACATTGCCATGGGGTAAAGTCAGTGATTTCATGGTAATAGCTCCTTCAGGCGTAGCGTTGCGGCGTAGATGGATTTTTTATTGGGCCGCTTCCCCCCGTCATCCCGGGCTTGACCCGGGATTCCCTCCAGCTTGCCACTGTGCAGAATATTGGCAGCATCCTTCAAAGTACAATCTTCTTTGACTATTATATCAACCAACTGCGCCTCAAGGGATACTTCCTCAACGGCTTCAATTTTTTCCTCTGCATTAAGGAGCACTACACAGGTGTACTCGCCCTTATTTGCGCTTGAGTTTTGCGACAATTCGTCAAGGATGGTTTTAGGGGTGCCTCGGTACACCCGCTCGAACTTCTTGGTCAAGTCATTGCACAGACACACATCAGCGTTAGGATAGTTTTCTCCAAGCCAGGCAAGGGTTTTGGCGATTCTAAGTGGAGATTCATAAAAAATTATCGGACAAAAAAGCCCGTATGGCACCATACGGATTTTTTTTTGAATTTCCTTCACAGAGCGAGGCAGAAAACCAAGAAAAATAAACTGTGACGCATTAAATCCGGATACTGATAGTGCCGCAGTAGCGGCATTTACTCCGCATACGGCAACGACTTCCACCCCGGCGGCAGCGGCACGGGCAACTAGCCTATGTCCGGGGTCGGATATGCAAGGGGTGCCGGCATCGGATATCAGTGCAACATCCTTACCCTCCAGCAAGGCCGAGACAAAAAAATCCCCCCGCTTCTCTTCGTTGAATTTATGGCAAGAGAATAAAGGAGTACATATACCAAAATGGGAAAGTAGAACGCGGCTATGCCGAGTGTCTTCCGCGGCAACCATGTCAACATCGGATAAGACCTGTACCCCGCGAGGGGTCATGTCGGATAAATTGCCGATGGGAGTTGCGACAATATATAGCTTGCCGGGCATGGGGGGGACTCCTTTGTGATAGAAATATCATGTTCGTGGTGGTATTATATCGTAACCAGGAAGGTTGTGTGGGATGAAATCCGTTAGTATATTAGAAATACCTTTCGATTCATTGGGATTTGAAGAGGCTCTGGACTTGCTTGAGGCTTATCTCAGGGAACCCAGAAATCATATCATAGTAACCCCAAATCCCGAAGGTGTAATGCAAGCTCGGCGTAATCCTGCCTTCCGGGAAGCTTTGCTTGGTGCCGACCACCGCTTTGCCGACGGTACCGGGATAGTCCTCGCTTCCCGGTATATTCGCAACCCTATCCCTGCTAGAGTGCGTGGCGTTGACACTATATTTGCATTATTCGAAAGACTTAACAAGAAAGGCCGTAAAACCACGGCCTTTTTTTTGGGTGGTGCGCCAGGTATTCCCGAGAAAGCCAAATCAGAAATGGAAAGCCGATTTCCGACCCTGTCTGTAGTAGGCCATCATCATGGCTATTATTCTCCCGAGGAAGAGCCTACAATTCTGGAAGAAATAAATCGCCTCAAGCCAGATATATTGCTGGTATGCCGTGGTATGCCCCATTCGGAAATATGGGCCTACAAACACCGAAATATACCGGCCCGACTGACCCTATGCCTAGGTGGTACAATTGATATAATGGCGGGCAATGTTAAAATGGCCCCGGCATGGATGCGTAAAATAGGCCTTGAGTGGCTACATAGGCTCATACGCCAGCCTAGCCGTTGGAAAAGAATGTTGGATATCCCCAGATTTATGTGGGCTGTAATTCGAAAAGGTCGGCGATAATATATAGGAGGCCGTCATGATTAAACATTTTATTAAAAACATCCGCACTCGTAGGATAGTCAAAGACTACGCACTAATAATTCTAGGAGACTTTATTCTAGCATATGCCGTCGTAGCCTTTTTCCAGCCGCAGAACATGGTAACAGGCGGGGTGTCTGGTCTTGCTATTATTATTGCATATTACTCAGGTCAGATGTGGCATGAGATTCCTGTATGGGCCTCCAACCTGGCTTTCAATATTCCCCTTTTTATCATAGGGGGCTTTGTCTTAAAAGGGGAGAGCATAATCAAATCTGCTTTTGCTGCAATATTTTTATCCGCTGCATTTTTCTTTGTAGAATTTTTGCCCCTCCCACCCAATGATATTATCCTTGCTACGATTTTTGGGGGTGTTGCTTCAGGTGTTGGGGTTGGGTTGGTTCTTAGGGCAATGGCCACAACGGGAGGCACAGTCCTTGCTGGGTCCATTTTGCAGCAGTCACTTTTTAAGCATATTTCTGTTGCAAGGATTGTTTTTGCTATAGATGCCGTTATTATTTTGGTGGGGCTTGTTGTCTTTGGTCCTGTTGCCACAATGTACGCAATCGCCGCGATATACGTTGCCACCAAGGTAATGGAAGCGGTCATGGAAGGTATGCATTTTGCCAAGGCCGCATTTATTGTCTCGGAGAAAACAGAAACCATAGCCCAGCATGTAATAGATAACCTAGACCGTGGTGCAACAGAGCTCAAGGGACGGGGTATGTACACCAAACAGGATAAAAATGTGCTAATATGTGTGGTCAACACTAAGGAGTCCGTAAAGCTCAAGGAACTGGTATCGGAAATAGACGTTTCGGCCTTTGTGATTGTGGCGGATGTAAGGGAAGTACTTGGAGAAGGGTTTAAACCCCATTTATAATGAAATGCAGAGGAGTGAAACATGAAAAAAATTAGCTGTTTAATAGTTGTTTTTGTATTGGCATTGTTGACTGCATGTGGCCAGGGTATACAGACCAATGAAGTCGAAGCATCACCAGAACCGGAAATCCAAGAGATTATAGAGGAAGAAAATGATGCGCTATACGAAATAGAAGTCGACGGCATCCATGGCTTGCTATCCGTCGTGCAATACGGTGATAATCGCGCCTATATACTAGGCTCGATGCATGTAGGCAGAGAAGACTGGTATCCACTCACATCCGCAGCTGAGGCGGCAATGAATAGAGCCGACGTCTTTGCTTTCGAAATAGATATGAGTTCAGATGGCGGCCCATGCCTATGCGACGAATACTGCGATTGTGATTGCGACCCTGATGCGAATGATTGTATGTGTCTACTCATGGAAATGATGTTTTTCCCTGAGGGAGAGGATTTGCTAACCTTTTTGCCGGCCGAGGATTACAAACGCTTTATGGCAAATTTGCGTACTTTCCCTGTCAATCTTGACGTAATATCTACTTTTCGTCCCACAACCATTGTAGAAATGGTATTATATCTCATCGTGGCACCGGAGTTGGGATTTTCCTCCGACCTTAGCGTTGACAATTATGTGTTTAATCGTGCTGAGGAGTTAGACAGGCCTATTATCGGTCTTACAGATACTATTGACCATATTAACTTTATTTCTGGTATGCCTGACGAGTATCAATTTGCAACAGCCCGTTATTTTTCGAACCTAGAAACCATGTTGGAAGAAACCAATGAGCTGGCGTTAGTTTACGAAACCCAAGATATAGAAACACTTAGACTAATGGTAAGATCAGGCCTCGCCATTGCCTACGCAGAATATGAAGCAGGGGAACTATCCGCCGGGGGCCTTGGCCTTGCCAGGTATTGGCACTATACTGTAGGAAATTACCGCTCTAATTTTTTTGCCAGGCAAATAGCAGACTTACTCACCCAAACAGAGGAACCCACTACATTTTTTGTGACGGTAGGCATAGCACATTTGGCCCGTGAAGAAAATGTCTTTGATGCACTACGTGATATGGGATTTACTGTTGAGAGACTGCACTAAAGATATGGGACCCACAGCAATAGTACGAAAATAGTCCTGCATTCTGCGGCTATGAAAACGGAAACCAAAACCGGTTTTTGTAAGCGCGCGCGAAGCGCGCGTAATTCCAAAATCCCGCGGCAAAGCCGTGTTTTTATATTTTTGATAAAAAACTCCATTACGGAGCAATAGGAGGAAAACCACATGAACAAAAGATTTACAATTACCTTTTTGATTATCCTATTAATAGGACTGCTAGCCATTGTTGGCTGCACAAGTGAAGAAGAACCAGGCGAAATACTAACTCCCTGGGTAGATGAAACCCCCGAAGACTATGGCGATGACTACAATGACGAAGAGCCGGATGAAGAAGCTCCCTCCGAGCCGGAAATCCCCATAAGAGGCAGCCGCGAGGGAGTAGACAGAACTAATGACACGGTAGTAGCCACGGTAAATGGTATAGAAATATGGGCTTCAGATGTAATTTACGAGATGCTCAGGGTAAAGCCTAATCTTGCATGGGAGTACTTCCCTCCGGATATGGATGAAATGGATCCCTTTGCCATGTCCTTTGGTTTTGATTTCACGGATATAGACTTCGAAACGGAAGTACGGCCTGGGATGACCTTTGCACGCCTTGTGCTGGAAGAGTCTGTAAGGGCTGCGGCGGATTTGGCTGTTATATTGGATTATGGCAGGCGAATCGGTGTCGAGTTAACTGAAGAAGATATGGAAATGATAGATCTTCAAATAATGATGCTCCTGGAACAAGGAGGAGCAGATATGTTTTACATGATGCTAGAGCAAGAGGGCATCAGAGATATAGATCATTTATTTGGGGTTTTAAGCATCCATGCAGAGCTGGACCAACTGGTGAGTATATTAATGTCAAACCCAGAAGAGTTTGCTCTTTTTGAAGAGTTTATGCCAGTCTATGGCTGTGATGCCGACACAAGGATAGAGGCATTGATGGAAAGAGTGCTGGCGGGGGAAGATTTCGCGACTCTAATACGTCTTTATGGGGAAGACCCAGGTATGGGAATGTACCCGGATGGTTATACCTTTGTGTCAGGCGACATGGTTCAGGAATTTGAAGATGCGGTGCTCGCTCTTGAAATTGGCGAAGTAAGTGGCATTGTACGTACAGATTTTGGGTTTCATATAATCATGAGGGTAGAGCCTGACCCGGATAATGTAATGACCGGTTCCCGCTTTTCCTGGGATGGAGAAGACGAAGAACTACTTGGCGCAAAGCATATCCTTACTCTGATAAGTGAGCGTACTTTGGAAGACAGAAAAATAGAAGCCATACTCGCAGGCTTTGAGGTAATGAATAGCGAGTCCGAGTTGATATTTTTACCGGCATTGGATGATATAGTTGTCGGGCCATAAGAACAAAGGGGGCGATGCCAAAGGCACCGCCCCTTTCCCTTATTTATTCTTATTCTTTATCTCCATCCGAACTTCTCGTACATATCTTCTCATATCCGCTTTGTATTTTCCGGCAGCGGCGTTTTGCTTTCCGGTTAGTTTTAGTATGGTGTAAAGCCCAGAAGCTATCATCGTAATAGCGAAAAGCAGGGCCACGCTTATCCTAATCGGACTGGTTTGGGGGTTGCGCCTTGGCTCAGTTGTGGCGGGGGGGGGTGTAGATTCTGGATTTGTGTCCCATATAGCAACTAACATGGTATCCTCCCGAATAAGGGATGTTGGTTCAAGCATTTGGCCGCAAGGCATCTGCCACCCTGTAAATACCGCCCCCCTTCGGGTAGGGGCATCTGGCATTTGGCGCACGGTAGTTGCTCCCCTGCCAAAACGTAAACCTGTTTCCCCTCTCCCAAAAGCTCCAGGGAATGGGTTAAATGCAATTGCAAAATGAAGGGCAGGGATTTGCATAGGACCTGACAGATTCGCAGTTCGATTATCGCCTTGCGTCGGTACCCAAACCGCCTCAAGTATCATATCCCCACGTACGATAAAAGGTGCAGTCACAGGTTCCTCATCCCATATCCAGCCGGAAAAGCTATAGCCCTCCTTCACTGGAATAGGCAGACTAATCAAGGGGCTGCCATATGTAAGGGCAAGAATGGATGGGGTGTTCTCAGGTAGCTGCCCCTCTCCTGAGTCGTATACAATGGCAAATCTAGCTGTATCATAAGGGTCTTGTTCAGGGGCATAGCCGGCAATGAGTGTTGTATTTCTTGTATTGGCAATGGGAGGCAGCACGTGACTACCACCTACAAACCAGCCAACGAAAACATAGCCTGCAGGAGGCTCAGGCTCAGGGAAGCTGTCTATTCTAAAGCCGAATCGGCCTGTATGGATGTAATTTCTTCCATCCTCAAAACTACCAGGGCTTGGGGCAAACCGCACAGTTATATCAGGCGGGGGATTATCCTGGGCAACCACACTTAAAGCGGTCGCCGCCATAAACACGACCAGCAGCGCGATAATACAAACAAGTTTATAAACAATCGCCTGCCTGAGCTTTATTTTCATCTCATTCTCCTAGGTTCTATGTAAGGGGCTTGGCTTGTGAGTCAGCCCCGGAAATTCTATTCCTGTGTATCTATTGATTCTGGAGGAGTTTCCAGCGTTTCTTGATATTCTGGCGGCGAATCTTCCATGGGGGGTGCTTCTAAATCCAGTGAAGAATCGTATGCTTCGGCAGGTACAGGTGTTATTTCACCTTCTGGCTCTGATTTCTTCGCCATAGAGGGATAATGCTTCGCTTGTAAGCCGCTATCCAGGGCATCAATTTTTTCTGTACCCAGATTTACGGTCATGATATGACGGCCTTTGCTGAGTGCGCCTTCTTTATCCCAATGGGATTTGTATACAGCGATAAAATCAGTGGCCTCGCCTTTGTGGTAGCACACTGCGATGGCGTTCATAGGGCCGTTGCGGGTTTCCAGTGGCTTTTCCAGTATTGGCTCAATCTCGCCCATACCAATGCGGTCTAATTCATGATCGTCAAAAGCGGTAAAGCCGTAGTTCATTAGCCTTTCTTCCACCCAAGCACCAATCTCTTGTATAAACAGGCCTGCCGATGCATATGCAGCAATGAGGGGAATGGCTATGATAATCAAGGCTTCTCCGCCCCATACACCCCATAATATTGCACCGGTCCAGGGGTTTTCGTTTATTGTCCAGGTACCATAATAATTAAAATGACGTAACGAACGCATAAACTCAGGGCTGTCGAAGACCATTTCCCGTGTGTAGCCAAAGACCTGACCTATATCCCGTAAGCCAAAAAGCTCTCCAGTACCAGTATAAAGGCCATAATAAAACTCAAACATCAGGACAAACCACATGCTCCACATTACATACAGCACAATGACAGTGCCAATGGCGATAACCAACACAGATAAACCATTATTGGTTATCTTCATAAGCCGCTTAATAAGCCAGGCTATACCGGCAAGTACGCCGCTTATTACAAAGGTCCCGATAATGTTGGCCCAGATATCTGTCGCGGTGGTTTGGAATACTACATAAAAAAAGCTTAGTAGTACCCCAATGGCAGTAAATACCACAAACAGGATAATAAGCCCTAGCAAGTTACTCCTCTTTTCGACTTCATTCATATTAAACTGATCCCCTTTTTTTGTTTTGATATTACAATATCCTGTGAGGATTTACAAGACGCTGACGCAGCATAAGCATGAGTGTTATAATGGATTTATGCTAATGTAATGGAAATGTAATAAACCTCACCCAAGAAAGGAAGAAATATATGCGCTACATCGAAGATTTACGGGAAAACGAACATGTTATTGAGCATTACCTATGCAAACAAAAGCAGAACCTGAAAACAAGGTCAGGAAAAACCTATCTATCTCTGCGGTTGATGGACAAAACAGGCACCATCGATGCCAAGATATGGGAGATGAACAATGATATCCAGAGCTTTGACGAAGGGGATATGATTAAAATCGACGGAAATATCGTCACATTCCAGAATGAGTTACAGCTTAAGGTGAATAAGCTCCGCCGCAGCCAGGAGGGGGAATATATCCCTGGCAATTACATCCCCATGACAGATAAGGATATTGACGTCTTATACAGCCAAGTCCAGGATATAATAAAATCCATAGGGCACGCACATATCCGCCAGCTATTGGAAAATATTTTAATCAACGACAAAGCCCGTGCTGAGGCTTTTAAAACTCGATCCGCGGCAAAAAACATGCATCATGCCTATATGGGGGGATTACTCGAACATACCCTGGCCGTAACCCAGATATGCGATTTTATGAGCGACAGGTATAAGCATATCAACAGGGATATTCTACTGTGCAGTGCTCTTTTGCATGATATTGGTAAAATATATGAGCTGTCCCAGATGCCCATAAATGATTACACCGATGACGGCCAGATGCTGGGTCATATTGTAATGGGCTGTGAAATGGTGACTCTGGAAGCAGCAAAAATCCCTGGCTTTAGCCACGAGCTTGCCAGTATGATTAAGCACTGTATTATCTCCCATCACGGTGAATATGAATTCGGTTCTCCAAAGCTGCCCTGTACAACAGAGGCAATTTTACTCCATTATGCCGATAATATGGACGCAAAGTTAAAAATATACGAAGAGAACTTTAATAGCGACAAAACCCCTGGGCCATGGACTGGGTATATAAAAGCCATGAATCGGTACCTACGACGGTCAGACTTCGACTAAAATAAATTTGTCGTTTTGGCCCAACCTTTTCTCCGCATTTTTGAAACTGTTTGCCTGATATTGCCTGAATTTTAAAATATACTCGTGATTTTGGGGGCGAAAATGATTAAAAAAAATGACATACTACATGTGGAAATCGAGGGCGTAACCAATAAGGGCTTTGGAATAGCCAAGGTCAATGATTTCGTAATCTTTACAGAAGGGGGCCTGACGGACGACAGGCTCACCATAAGGGTGATTAAGGTCAAAAAAACCTACGGCTACGGTAAGATAATAAAGATACAAAGTCCATCTCCCCACCGTATAGAAAGCCCTTGCCCAGTATCAGATAAATGCGGAGGCTGCCAATGGCAGCACTGCGACTATCAAGCTCAATTGGGGTTTAAAAAAGGTATTGTCATAGATGCCCTCGCCAGGCTTGGTGGCATAACCAATCCTCCCGTTGTAGATGTAATTGGAATGGATCCACCCCAACCCTATCGCAATAAAGCGGTATTTCCTATAGTGCCGATAGATGACGACGGCTTTACAATCGGGATGTACGCCCCTCGCAGCCACCGAATCATTCCAATAGAAAAATGCGAAATCCAGCATCCAGTTCATGTACCAATACTTGCAGCCTTGCGCGAGCACGATGTAAGTGCATATGACGAAACAACCCACACGGGTGTTATGCGCCATATTATTATAAGAACCAGCCAGGCCACAGGCGAGGTTATGGTCGTGTTAGTAGTAAACGCCAATGGCGTCCCCAACGAAAACGACCTGGCGGAAGCCCTGACCGCCGCTGGCGCAACCACAATAGTAATCAATCGCCATAAAGATAAAAGCAACACAATAATGGGAAGTCATTTTCGGGTAGTTACCGGAGAGGGCTTTATAAAAGAACGAATCGGTGAGATATGGTATCAATTATCAGCTCCATCATTTTTCCAAGTAAACCCGATTCAAACCGAAATCCTCTACGCCAAGGCAGTAGAAATGGCCAATCTTGATGGCAGCCAGGTTGTATTGGATGCCCATGTAGGGGTAGGGGGGGTGGCCTTCCAAGCAGCAGGCAAAGCTAGGGAAGTAATAGGCATAGATATAGTCGCTGAAGCAATCGCGGATGCAGAAAAAAACGCTGAGCTAAACGGAATAAAAAATGCTAGCTTCATCTGCGGCCCCGCCGAGGAAGTTATACCGGAGCTATTGAACCAAGGCGAAGTCGCCCCGGATGTCGTGTTCCTAGATCCGCCAAGAAAAGGCTGTGATAATGCCCTGCTTGACACCATTGCCACCGCCAGAATAAGAACAATAATTTATATCTCCTGCGACCCTGCAACATTGGCTCGGGACATAAAACGGCTGGCGGAAAGCGGATATGTGCTGTCCGCTGTTCAACCGGTTGATATGTTTCCTATGACTGGGAAGGTGGAGACTATATCGTTGCTACGCCTACGCGATATGTAGAAATTCTTGAATTTAGGCACATTGTCAAGCATATAACCTTTGTTAGATTGCTAGAGTAGGTGAAAATCACGAAATAAGACACTAAAGAACTATGTCGCAGTAAAAGTGGTTCTTAATATGGTCAGATTCATCATGCTATAATACTACATGCGTAAGAACATCGAATGGGGGCAAATCTATGAAGGATAAGCCAGAAATATCAGATGCCGAATATCAAGTAATGAAAGTCATTTGGTCGGCAGGCGTTCCAATCAGCACCAACGAGGTTGTGGAGAGACTGGAAGAATACACCGCATGGAAACCAAAGACCATACACACACTGCTTTCGAGGCTAGTGAAAAAAAGCGCACTCCAATATGAAAAAGACGGTCGTGTATTCGTCTATACCCCATTAGTAAAGGAATCTGAAATTTTGTCTTTAGAAAACGACAATTTCCTTAGCCGGTTTTATAACGGCGCACTCAACTCAATGGTAGTAAATTTATTGGAGCACGACAAACTATCCGATGATGACATTGCCATGCTTAAGCGTATTTTAGATGAAAAATTATCAGAATATAGTAATTTCAATCCAGAATGCGGGATTGAAATTACTATGGCTTCGGAAAGTGATTCAATTGCGAATGACAAAAACCGTCATTCTCAATTGAATGCACTATAGGTGAACCAATGAATACATTCATCACATTTTTTATGATGACAACCGCTCTTTCCTCCATTGGGATTTTGTTAATTTTGATTATTAAATGGGGACTTAAAAAGCATATATCAGCGAGGTGGCAATACAACTTTGGGCTATTATTCTTAATTTTGTTATTAGTGCCGCTAATTCCAAGTAGTTTTTTTGCATCTTTGAACTTTGGAGGATGGCTTAATACATTTACTTCTGATGGAGGAGCAATTTCAAGCACAGGCACAACCCCTCGCGAAATTGTTGGCGGATTATATAGGACGGATGGGTTTCAAGATTTTGCAATTCCTGTAAACCACTTCACATCGGAATACCTATTGACGATTTTAATGGGAATATGGATTATCGGTATAATAGCTACCGCATTTATTGTATTGCATTGCAACAAAAATCTTCGGCTAATCAAAGAATCCGCAAAACCTATCGAAAACAAAGAATTGATTTCATTGTTCCTACGATGTAAAGATGAAGTTGGCATCAAGAGTGATGTTTTGCTTGGTTCATCTATAATGACAAAAACACCAATGACGATAGGATTTTTCAAAGCTCTCATTATTCTACCTGCGGGTGAAATGTCACTTAGCGATGTGCGTTTTGCCATGCTGCATGAGCTTACACATTGCAAAAACAAAGATGTCCAAATTAATAGCTTTATGTGCTTATTTCACATATTGTATTGGTTTAATCCCGTAGTCCATTTTGTGTTTAAGCAGATGCGCTTGGATAGAGAGTTGGCTTGCGATGCTTCGGTACTAGAGATTCTTCCAAAAGAATCTCATGTTGGCTATGGAGAAACTTTACTTAACTTTGTGAAATCGTTGTCAACTCCTCAAGTGCTAACTTTTGCGGCAGGCATGGGAGATTCAAAGCCGCATATCATTAAGCGAGTAAAGCACATCACCTTATATACCCGCGAATCGGGCTTGCTGAAAATGAAAAGCATTTGCCTGTTTTTCCTCATGTTGCTTCTTATTTTTTGTAAAGTTCCAATTATCTCTGTATTAGCTGACAATGATGATAGTCGGTATCATTTTCATGCTGACGATGTTTTTTATACTGACCTTTCATATTACTTTGATGGTTTTGAGGGGTCTTTTGTCCTTTACGATATGGATTCTGGCTGGCACACCATTCACAACAGAGATATGAGCATGATGAGGGTATCTCCAACCTCTACTTACAAAATCATCAGCGCACTTATCGCTTTGGAAACTGGTATCTTGGATGCGGATTACACCGAACGTGAATGGGATGGAATAGTACATCCCTTTGAAGCCTGGAATCAAAACCAAACTTTATCGTCAGCTATGCACAGTTCCGCCAATTGGTATTTTCAAGACTTGGATGCAAAGGTTGGAGCGGAGCGGCTATCTTTTTATTTGACACAGTTATCTTATGGAAATCATAACCTAACCGGCGGTATAGCGGATTTTTGGATAGAATCGTCCTTACGGATTTCACCCCTTGAACAAGTGGGATTCCTGGCAAGTGTATATAGGAATGAATCGATATTTGAAGCCGAACATGTGAACGCCGTAAAAGATGCACTAAGGCTTTCTGAAAGAGATGGAGCGGTGTTATCGGGGAAAACTGGAACCGGGATTGTAAACAGTCAAACCGTAAACGGTTGGTTTATAGGATATGTTGAAACGGGACTCAATACTTTTATTTTCGCAACATATATACAAGGGGATAATGGCGGGGGCAGTGTGGCGGCGCAGATAACGCTTTCAATATTGGAGAGTATGGGCATTTACTAGATGAGATTTTTGTGGCGATTATAGCGAATTAAATGAGAAACAGTCTTTAGTTCATAATTCACTTGACCTTTATCTCCTACACATGTAAGATATATTTAATTCTTACGCGTGTAAGATTATTGTTTTCCGAAGGCGGTTCATGTATGAGTGAATTGATTATGGATGCTATAAAAGCCTCATGGCGAGTAATTAACCACCGCATTCTCTGGCTATTTGTTGCTATAGCTATTTTGTTTTATGTAATGTTTGCACAATTATATGAGTTGCAAATAATATTGAGCCATACATTTGTAGCTTCGCTGCCTATAACCGCAACAGTGGAACAAACCATCCCAGCCACACGTGGCAATATCTATGACCGCTTAGGAAGACCGCTTGCTATAAATATACCTGTTTGGGTTGCGACAATAGATCCAAGCATAATTATATCCAATGAAGCCCTATTGGAATTGACAAGGCTCTTTGAACGCAACAACGAAGATTTTGAGAACACCTTCCCAATGACTACCGAATGGCCTTATGAATTTATATTAGGAGGCTCTACGCCGGGAACTCGCGAATTAAGAGAGTTTCGCTGGAAAGATGACATGGCAGTACCTAACCCTGAAACAGCTACAGCAGCAGAATCCTTTTTATATTTGCGGGATTGGTTTGGGATAGACCCGGACATGTCTAATGAAGATGCCCGAAGAATTTTGAATTTTCGTAGCATGGTTTTTTATCGGCGGTTTAGGCCGCATCCTTTTGTAGTAGCTATAGATATATCTCACTATACAATTGCCACAATTGAAGAACAAAGCACGTTTTTTTCAGGAGTAAAGATAGAACTGCGGACACTTAGGGTATACCCCCAGGGCAGATATTTTTCTCATATACTCGGATATGTAGGTGTGATTAACGCAGAAGAACTTGCCGCAAACCCAGATTATACCCATGACGATATTATTGGAAAAATCGGCCTTGAACGGTCAATGGAAGCGCATTTACGTGGAGTGCAAGGTACACAAGTAATTGAAATCAACCCAAACACCGGGCGCAGGGTGGGTTCGCCGCCGGAAGTTGTACCTCCCCTTCCTGGAAGCAACATTTTCTTGACATTAGATGTAGATATGCAAATACAAACCTACTATATATTAAAGGACTACCTAACGGAGATTGCCATTCGCAGAGTTCAAGGTGGCAGCGGAGCACGAGAGCCACAAGTCACCTATCAGCATGTATTTAATAATTTAATACGGGCAGGGTGGATTCCTATCCGGGATATACTAGAAACCGAAGAAGATAATGCGGCTTCTATTTTACGTCGATATGTACTGGAAAGATTCCCAGAAGCGACAGTATCAAGAGATGATAGAGCAATAATTGTAAATATATTGACAGCGGGAATTGATTCAGGACGCATAACCCCTGCTATGATGTTTACGGCAATGGTGGATTTAGGGATTTTATCCGATTATGAAGATTTTACTGCGCGAGTGCAAGCGGGAAGATTTTCTGCCAGTTCCTTTATTGCTGAAAAATTGCGCATGGGTGAACTCACCCCACAGATGGTAAATATTGATCCTGCTACAGGTTCGATAGTTGTGTTAGATGTTAATACCGGGGCTGTACTGGCAGCGGTAGCATACCCATCATATGACAATAATCGGCTGGTAAACCGCATTGATACGGATTATTTTTTCCGTATCAATAGCTACGACCATACGCACCCAATGATTAATCGCCCCTTTATTGAAGCCAGGGCACCCGGTTCGACATTTAAGATGATAACTGCTGCGGCAGGGCTAGACACCGGCGTGATTAGCCCAAGCACCACAATACGCGACAATGTAGTTTTTACTCGTGCGGGTAGACCTGCGGCTAGATGTATGTCAAGCCGTGGGCATGGCAGTATCAATGTCACACAAGCTATAGCTACTTCCTGTAATTATTTCTTTTTTGAGACGGCTTTCCGTTTAGGTAACAATCAACGTCAGCGTATAGATGTCCTAAACACATATATGGAGTTTTTTGGACTTAACGAGCGGACGGGTGTAGAAATTGGCGAATTGGCTGATAATTTTAATCGGGAGAGAACTGCAAACATCATGGCTTCCCCTGAACTTAAGGAGTTTGTTCATCTTAGCCGAAACGCGCTTGCACCAAGTAGCGAATGGGATTGGTTTGACGGAGACACTATACGTACAGCCATAGGACAATCTTACAATAACTATACCTCTGCTATGATGGCAAGATACATTATGCAAATTGCTAATAATGGCGTTCGTTTGCCCCTTCATTTGGTAGGTTCTATCAGAACAGGCCAAGGTGAAATTGTATATTTAGCTACACCTATGCCATGCGAAACGGGCATGGAGCTGGCAGACAGCACATGGGTAGCTATTCAGCAAGGTATGCTACAAGCAACCGAAGGTTGGGGCACTGCTACCAATCACTTTAGGGATTTTCCTATCCAAGTTGCTGGAAAAACAGGTACAGCCGAGCAAGTGGGTTCCAGGCTGTCACATACCAGTTTTGGGGCATATGCTCCCTTTGACAACCCGCAGATTGCAATTTACGTTACCATCCCATTTGGTGCAACCAGCGTAATGCCAGCGGCGTCTACGCAAGTTGCTAGGGATGTTATTTATGCATTTTTAGTGCAACCGCGAAACACAGTTGAGCAGCCCATGGAGATTGATACTCTTTTGCCTTAAATCTTACAAATGTAATAAATAATTAGATAGGATGGTAAGTGTGAAAAATAACAAAGGAGGTAAGTTCGCGGATGTAATTTTCATAAGGATTTGTGCGCCCCGCGAATGGCAAAAAATATGAAAAGATATAGAGTTGTTTTTTATTTTACCTTGCTAACAGTGATGCTAGCGTTGGTATCGTGTAGCAAAGATTCGGTATCATCATATGACAATCACAGAGAAGGCAGAGCGCAAGATGTCGGGAGCGCATTTATCCCACCATCAGAGGATAGGAGCGACATAATTATTAGTGCTGCCACCAATTACGTCATTGGTGACTTTCAATACCCGGAAAACCCAGCTAAACAGCTAAGAACCGCAATTGAAAACAATGTCAAAGAATACGAGCTCCCTATGGCTATTAGTGATATCGAGCGGATTGAATTTAATAATAGGGAATACACGCAAATCAAGGTGGATTTTACTGATAGCGGTAATATCGGTGTCATATTATTTCTTAACAGATATCTAGGTTTTGATGTAGATGTTCTTCTTGATGAGCGAGAAAATCCGTCTTTTGCAATTGCGTTTAAAAACCATGATAATTATCAAGATATGATAATGCTTTTAACATCAATCATCATGTATTTATCCCCCGAGTTATGCTTTGAAGAAGCCACGCGGCTGGCTACTTTACAAGACAGAACAATTTCTATAGATGGCTATTCCATGCCAGTGGATATAAATGGGTATCAAATCCAAGCAAGGTATACAAATCCACATGTGTTTCTTCACACACCATATTTTGATGCAATGCTGGGTATAAGAGTGAGGGCAATAAAGCAGTTGTGGCAGGGTGTGCTTTACACCGACAATTTCCAGCACTTAACAGGCCCGCATGATTATCACATGCTTAATATTTCTTTTTGGGATGAATCAAGACATCCGGAAGGAGTGTATGCTGATTTTATTGTGAAAAATACGTGGCAGTATAAATGTTGGCGACATGGACGCACATTAACTATCGTTGATGTTGAATCAATGAGTGGAAGGCAACTCTCGCTTGGTCTTGATTCATGGGAGAGATTCCATGACCCATATGAGTTTGGAGTTGGTCAAAAATACACGATTTTTATAGAGTTGCGCTTTAATCAAGGAATTGTATATGCGATTCAGCGTTCCGAGTCAATGGAGTTTAATTCTCGTGGGCAAGCACAATCAGCAGATATGCTCTCGCTTGAATTTATAGATTCTGTAATAGCATGGCCTGACGGGGAAGGAACTGTTTTAGAAGTGCATTTCCAAACTTATGCTTTCGGGTCTTTGAATATATTTTATGTGCTAGAAGGTTATGGGCTTGGCGGCACAACGGTTTGGCCGATAGAAGAGTACTATCCAATATGGGATGATTATACTTTTCTTGGGTGGTTTGATAATCCGTATTTTAGTGGTGAGCCATACACCAACAATACACCTATATATCTAGACACCAATCTTTTCCCGAAGTGGAGATATTCTGGCCCCGGTGGTATATGGCCAAGAGCATACAGGGGTATCATTCATGGCATAGGCAATGAAAGTACTTTCTCTGCTGGGCAAACCATCACCATTACTGCAGAAGGATATAATATGAATCTTGAGCTTCCGCAAGACAAGCGTTTTCGTTGGATGCCTATATCATGGAATTTATCCAATGGGGTAAGCGGAGTTTTCATGAGCGAAGGTCTATTTCAAGCTGACATTACTTTCGATAATATAGGTGAGCAATGGCTATATATCACTTACTTGGAAGAAGTTTTTGACAGAACAAGATGGCAAGAAACAGGTCAAATACGTGAGGTTAGAGAAAGATTGCTGATAATCCAGTAATTCAACTTTATTTGTGCTTACATCATAAAACATTGCATTATGTAGAAAATCCCATTACAATGAATGTAAGTTGCCGGGGAAGACACCCATCATTAAAAACGAAGCGGCGAAGCTCGTAAATCTATGACAAGGGGGAAGACACCCATCACAAAAAACATACGTGTCATCGACCAAGCGGGTAACGAATATGAGAGAACCTATCCCAAACGAGCCAAAGGCCTCGTAAAGAATGGGCGGGCAATCTTCATGGATGAGCATACCCTGCGATTGGATTGTCCGCCATATAATATGGAGGAAAATTCTATGAACAATGAATACATGCAAAACGGTAACGGCCCAAGGCCGACACAAGACAGTAAGGAAATGTCCATGGAATGGGTAATGGCCAAAATGGATGCAATCATCCATGACAATGCATATCTCACTGATGCAATTAAAACCTTGCAAGATATGCAAACCAATGGTCATGACAGCAAGGCGCAATCACTGGGCGAAGTAATCCATGCCAGGGAAGAAACCAACAGGCAAACCCTTAAGTTCTTGGAAAAAATCTACGATGGCCTGGTACCGGCTCCAAAGCCTGGCCCAATTGAGACCTTGCATCAGATTGGCAAGTGCCAGCTGGCTGATTATATGAGTTCCGAGGACTTGCTTGAAATGATTAAGGTTATTTTCTAGTAATTAGTAATTGCATGTAAGCTTAAAGGGCCATCTTCGGATGGCTCTTTTTTCGAAAACCGGGTAAGACTCCCATTTCATTGCCAAAATCAACTCCGATGAAAAGAGCATATATAGAGTTGGTATGGGCTGCTATTAGCGAATATGAAAGTGAGGTATAAGTTATGAAAAAAGATTTAAGATATTATATGAACTTAAGCTATAGAATTGAGGTAATTCCAGATACGGTAGTGGGGGGATACACCTTACATTGTCCGGATTTACCTGGTTGTATGACATGTGATGAGGATATAGCGCAAGGCTTTGAAATGATAGAGAATGCAAAAATGAATTGGTTTATGGTTTGTTTGGAGGATGAAATACCGATACCGGAGCCATATAGAATAAAAATACCCCAAACTGCGTAAGCAGCTAGGGGTGTTTTTTTACCCACGCAACCAAACCCCAATTTTGGGGTTAGAATATACATATACCGAATGCATGAAAGCAGTTACCCACAGAGGAGGTTAGTGCTTTCGTACTTCGGTCAGTGCAAAAAACTGTTTCGGGGGTGGTCCTGATAGAAGACCCCAATATATTAGATTTATTCTTCACCAGGGACGAAACTGCCTTGGATTTTACTAAGAAAAAATACGGAAGGAGCTTGCATCAAGTGGCCTATAATATTTTATTTGATAATAATGACGCCCAGGAGATTGTAAATGATACATTGCATCGGGCTTGGGAGGCGATACCTCCTAAGCGGCCGGAGTTTCTTGGGGCGTATCTTTCTAAGATTACCAGAAACCTATCCCTCAAACGCTGGCGGGCGGCGTCTGCCAAGAAGCGAGGGGGCAGTCAAACCGACCTGATGCTTAGTGAGCTTGGGGATACCATCCCACAAGCGCAGTCAGTGGATAGCGAATTTGACTATAACCAGACGGTGCAGGCCATTAACGATTGCTTGCGGGGAATGGATGCATCCAACCGGGTGGTATTTGTGCGGCGGTACTTTTTTGGGGATAGTGTTCAGGATTTATGCCGCCAGTTTAAATCCAGTGAAAGTAAAATTAAGTCGATACTGTTTCGCGCAAGGCAAAAACTGAAACTCCATCTGGAAAGGGAAGGGGTGGTAATATGAAAAATGACAAAGCAGAAAAACTGCTGGCCTGCTTCGAAAGCATTGATGATGATATTATTGCGGAAGCGGTCCAAACTGTAAAAATCCGCCCTGTGCGCAGATTTTCATGGCTATCAATGGGTAATGTTGCCGCTGTGCTGGTTGGGGCTGTGGCTATCTCCTGTGTGTTGATGCTTGCCTTTTGGCTTGGCAATCTAGGGGAAGCACCTGTTTATCACAACAATAATAACGGACATTATGTAGAATCAGAAGATACCCCGGCTCCAGCTACTCCGACCCCTATGGATGAGGCCATTTTCCCATATGGACTGCCACTGCCTCGTATTCATGGGACTTGGGCTGCCATCGTTTTAGAGGCAGGCCAGACCTATATGACCATCAATAACCCATGGCATGGCATCGGTCACATAAACGAATTGCCGGTGTTTTTGCCCCATATGCATCTACCTATGCAAGGGACCGGAAATTGGGAAATGGAACGTACCGAGTATATGACTGATGAGGAGTGGGAGGATTTTATTCATAGTCTGGAGCTCATGGCTTTGGGGATAGCTACTTTTTTGGACATAGATGTAAGTCATTCTTATAGCAGAAGAAATGAGGGTTTCATAAACTGGGCTCCCCGAGGTCTGGATACCTTTATGGAAACCCAATTCTTTAATTCCCAAATGCGGATAACCTTCCCAGAGGACTCGGCAATTCTCCCGGCAGGGACATCTCTTTCACAAACAGCGGGCCAGGGGCAAGTACCATCTGCAATTCAGCACTTGGTTAGTATGTACCTGCCGCATATATTTCCGGGTACTCCAACCCCTACCCAGGCGGAAATTACCCTTGATATAGGCGGGCCAAGGACTTACTATCATTACAGGTTTTTTGACTCGGGAGGATCTCCAACAGATGCAATCCTGGCATTTAACTTCGAATGGATAGAGATATTAACTTTTCTGTCGGATCGGCCTCAGTGGATGGTACTTTCAACTTTTCCTCAGAGGCAGGCGGAGTCCCTTCAGCTAGGCTATTTTCCGATTATAACATCCGAAGAAGCCAGGGAAATGCTACTGGAAGGATATTTTATATCAGAAAGAGGAGATATCGAATGGCCAGGGCGTGATGCTGCACTTGCAGCCTCGGTGGAGTTGGTGTATCACACCACAGATACAGATGTAATAATGCCTATGTATCGCTTTTTGATTGCGGATATTGCGACCCCATGGATGGGTGAAATACCTGGGGAATGGCAGGCTTTTGGAAGATACTATGTCCCGGCAGTGCATCGGGATTATCTGGAACCAATGACCCGGCGAGCAACCCCGGAACGCTCGACACCTCCAAGCGGGCCTCGAGCACTGCCGCCGGATATCTATTGGCAGATACTAATCCAGGGGGAAGCATTTTGGCACCCGCTACGTTTCCCTCGTCACCAAGTGGAAGTGGATAGCTTATGGCGAAATATCATGGATGAAATAGGTGGTCTTGCCCCTAATGAGGCATATCAATTCCGAACAGCCTGCGGTCACTATGCAATGATTAACGGCGGTCGCAACCTCACTAGTTGGGAAGAAATGCAAATGTATTATCCGGAATTAGGTCTGCCTGAAAGGGTGGGGGATTTTACCCTCCGGGAGGTATTCGTAAACGACAGGACAGATTTCATGGTTGTTTCTAATGAGCCTATGCCGCCATCTGCTCATTGTGTATTCGGCCCATGGCATCATAATGAAGAGCCGGCTCCAGTTGGCGAGGTGTTTACTCGTCCCCTTTCTATAGATGGGCAGACATTGGCAGCAGCTTTCTATGCTGTATATGAGAATAGTGGCGGTATGCGAGTTGGTTTTGGGGTGTCGAGTTTATTCTTTGATATGCCATCGGGTTTGCCGGATGCTCATTCTATTGTGGATATGGGCGAATATGGTTTGATATATTTTGTGGGCAGTGATGGTGAATACTTCCAGGCTATGTATGAACCTCAGTACCCCTGGGGAGTTGCGGTGGAGCTATGGTTTCATCATGGGGCTCCTATAGAGCGAAGATTCAACTACATGGACTTACGATATAATATTGCTAGGGTTGGAGATGCGACTCAAATCTTTAGGATGGTGTCCCAGGAGGAGCTTATGGAGCTGGTACGGATATTTAACCCTGCAGCACTAGCTCGGGAGTTTCAGTGGGATTTGATGTCTTGGCAGTAATATTATTTTCCTCTTGACAATTGTATAAACATCCGTAATAATCACAGCCGGAATAGGAAATCTATGCACCATACCTATTCTGGCTGTTTTTAGAAAGGAGATTGCTTAATGTCTATGCAAAATAATAAGGAACTGGTTGTTAGCCGTTAACTAAATATCGGGCATAGGCCGGGGCACGGGGTGATGACGACCCTGTTCTTTTTGTTATGCCTTAAACCGGTAACCTTTCGTTTATACTGCTGATTGCATGGGACACGAGTGGCGTGTCTTTTTTTGTGCGAAAAATGAGCCATGTACGCAAGCTTGCTTGCGCATCTGGTGAATGCCCAAATGCAATCGTACTGGCCATGGCCAGGCAGCTTCCTCGGAGGCTAGCCTTGCTGTGGTTTTTTTATTTTTTCATTATAAGGAGGAACACAAATCCATGACACACCTAATTCAAGGTCAGGTAACAGAGCATCAACGTGATGTATATACCGTAAGCACCCCCAATGGGGAGGTAATCGCAAGCCTCAAGGGCAGTTTCTTTCATGGGGAAAAGAACTTTCCCTGTGTAGGGGATTATGTATTGTTGGATGAAAATAACCGCATATCGGAGATTTTGCCTCGCAAAACTAAGTTTTCACGGGCGGATTTCTCCGGCCATGCTGCCGGATATGCCAAGACCATCAAGGAGCAGGTTGTAGCTGCCAATTTTGACTATGTATTTATTTTGTCGTCCCTTAACGCGGACTTTAAAGTAAATCGGATACTGCGATATATCACCCAAGCCCGGCAAAGCGGCGGAGAGCCGGTAGTTATCCTTACCAAGGCAGACTTGGTAGAGGACATAATTACGCCAGTCAACGCTGTAAGGTTTTCTGAGAAAAGTGTACCGGTACACGTTATATCCAGCCATACAGGCCAAGGTATGGACACATTAAGGGAGTATTTACAGTCCGGCAAAACAATCGTATTCCTGGGAATGTCCGGAGTAGGTAAGTCCTCACTTCTTAATGCGCTGATGCAAGATGAAGTAATGGTCGTAAAATCCATCCGTGAAGATGATAGCCGAGGCCGCCATACCACTACTCACCGTCAATTATTTACGCTGCCATCAGGAGCCATGGTAATTGACACACCGGGGATGAGGGAGCTGGGCCTTTTCCAAGCAGAAGAGGGGATTAGCCTAGGCTTTCAGGATGTGGAAGAGCTGTTTGCTCAGTGCAAATTCAGCAACTGCGCCCATAAAACAGAGCCGGGCTGTGCCGTCCGTGCCGCAATATCCGATGGTAGTTTGTCTCAAAAAAGGTGGGAGGCCTACCAGGCCCAGACCAGAGAAAACCGCTTCGTGGAAGATAAAGCCGCATTTATGCGTGAGAGGAATGCCCAATGGAAGTCAAGCATAATCCAGTACCGGTCTGCGAAGAAAAAACGATGATACGAAAAGGAGATTCGAAATGAATGACAAATAAAAAATATTCTGCAAGAGATAAAAACCGTGATAAATTTGTAGCTCAACTAGGTCATGTAGACCGCGCCTACAATGGCCCTAATTATACAAATACACCATGCAATAATGCGTTTACTTGTAAGAATTGCAACCACTTTGTAGTGCCGGAAGGGGGAGCCACGAGCCATCGGAATCACTGCCCCAAGTGCCTGATAAGCCTACACCTAGATATAAACCCAGGAGATAGGGCCTCTCTTTGCGGAGGAAAAATGGACCCCATAAGTGTATGGGTACGGAAAAATGGTGAATGGGCAATCATTCACCGTTGCCGGGATTGTGGGGAGATTAGCTCTAACCGTATAGCGGCAGACGACAATCCTACTCTGCTTATGTCCATAGCGGTAAAGCCCCTGGCAATGCCGCCGTTCCCATTAGGGATGTTTGACATACATGAGACCAAACTATAAAATACTTCCAGCAATTACAAAACTATGTTGTGAGGGCTATGCCCTCATCCAAGCAGCGCAAAGCGCGTACCCCGTAGCGAAGTGAGAACGGGCTTCGCCCGTCGAAGCGGCGGGGGGTTGGGAGGGCGGAGCCCCCATTCTATGAAAGGAGGAGAAATCTATGAAATCCATAAACATATGCCTTAACACTGTAGAAAAGGTAAAAGGCTTTGTAAACACCATTTCACCACTTGACGGCGATTTTGATTTGGTGTCTGACAGGTATGTAGTTGATGCAAAGTCCATCATGGGTATTTTTAGCCTGGATTTAGGCAAAACCCTGCGGTTGGATATCCACTGCGACACTGTGGCCGATAAGGTGCTACCACTTCTACAACCATATGTTGCATAACAAGTCAAATGAAGGGGGGCCGATATGGCCCCTTTTTTATTGCCATATGTTATAATTCGGCTCTAAGGAGTGATTTCAACATGCCAAAAAGGCCTTTGAAAATATTGTTCGTCTCGTCGGAAGTTTCCCCATATTCCAAAACCGGTGGCCTTGGCGATGTTGCCGGGTCCCTTCCCAAGGCCCTTAGAGCCAAGGATATTGATATTCGTGTTGTTATGCCCAAGCTTGGCAGTATCCCCCCCAAGCATCTTGAGGGGGTTCGTTTTGTTGGGGCTTTCAATGTGCATCTTTCATGGCGTATCCAGGAAGCCAAAATTCTTGTCCAGGACCCTCACGGCAACGGTGAGTCCGTTTATTTTATCGAAAATGACTATTATTTCGCCCGGGAGTGTCTATATGGCTATGATGACGACTATGAGCGTTTTGCCTTTTTCACAAAGGCCGCAATTGAGATGTTGGGGCATATTAATTTCAAGCCGGATATAATTCATTTCAATGACTGGCATTCCGGCCTTGGGCCTACCTATTTGCGAGGCATATATAGCAGTTTTAAATTTTACTCCTCTATGAAAAGCCTCTTCACCATTCATAATCTGCATTATCAAGGTAGTTTCGGGCGGCCTGTGCTTTGGGATATCGGCCTCAACGATGGCTATTTTACAAACGGTGAATTAGAATTTCACGGCAATATCAGCTTTCTAAAAGCTGGGATAATCCATTCCGATGCCGTAAGCACCGTAAGCCAGACCTATGCCCACGAAATCACCACCCCGGCATATGGCTATGGAATGGACGGATTACTGCAAAAGCGCAGCAATGAAGGCCGGCTTTTTGGGATAGTAAATGGCATTGACACCAATATTCACGACCCGGCAACAGACCCAAGCCTATATGTCAATTTTTCCAAAGACAATATTAATATGAAGCGGGAAAATAAATACCGCATACAAGAAGCTTTGGGCCTCACCGTAGGGGATACCCCCATGTTCAGTATGATAACCCGCCTGGTAGAGCAAAAAGGTCTTGACATTGTCGCTCTTATAATGGAAGAGCTAATGTCAATGGATATCCAACTGGTGGTGCTGGGCAAAGGGGATGGCCGATATGAAAACCTTTTTCATCATTATGCACACCGCTACCCCCACAAGGTAAGCGCAAACATCAATTTTGATAGCACCATGGCTCAGCGTATCTATGCCGGGTCTGATATGTTTTTCATGCCATCGGTGTATGAGCCTTGCGGTTTGGGACAGCTTTTTGCCATGGGATACGGTGCAATCCCTATAGTGCGTAAAACAGGAGGCCTTGCGGACACGGTTCAGCATTTCAACCAGGAGACAGGGCAAGGCAATGGTTTTGCCTTCGAGGATTATGTAGCCAGCGGTCTGATGTGGGCTATCAAAGAGGCATTGAGTGTTTACAATACTCCTGATTGGGAAGCCTTGGTCAAAAACGCAATGAGCAGCAATTTCTCATGGGACAAATCCGCCGATGAATATGTCGCCTTATATCGGAATGTAAAGAAAATGTAAGAAAAGCTCCTATATACAACCAATGTAATTTCAGGAAGAACGGATAGCATTTTCTTCCTAAGAATAACCCCGAACCGCCAAACCTTTAAGATAAGCGGCCTCGGGGTTTTTCTATTATTACAAATTGGTTAAAAAATCAAGAAAAATTGAAAAAAATGGCCGATTATGTAATCCAAACTTAACTTTACATTCGACACAGTATGCCCTTAGAATATCATCACCTTACAAAGCGGTGTGAAAATATACATAGGCTTTGAGACCAGAAAGGTGGTTTTTCTTTTGAAGAGAAAATATTTGGCTATGATTGGCGTATTAATGCTGGTCATGCTGGCAATCCCCTTTTGGGGAGTTATTGCCCAGCCGGAATCTATGGAGGATGTTGTTATATATACATTCGAATTGGATGGCGGGCATGTTAATGGAAGCTTTGAAAGGGTAGAAATCCTAAGGCGTGGCCAGGATTATTTCAACCTGCCTGACCCTGAGAGATTGGGGTATAGGTTCATGGGCTGGGCTCCTGACGGAGCCATTACCCTTGAAGAAGGGGTAGCCCGCAGGATGTTTAATCCCATTTGGGCACCAACTGGCGAGATTGGAATCTCGGCAACTTCCTATGGATATTACGGAGACTCTGTCTTCGAAAACTCGGGAGTGCTGGGCGATTTCGCGTCGGCGGATATTGACTTATCTGTGCAAGGGCGTCTTGTGGACGGTACCCCTATCGGCGGAGTCTTTACCGCATACCCAGCAGGTATTCAGCCCTTGGGCACAACAATTATGCTTTCAGCGGCGGCGGATATGGCTGACCCAGTTGATTCATCTTCCCGGCTTTATTTTCTAGGATGGGAAGTGGAAGCATATTTCCACGAATCCGGCGCGATAATCTCAGGGATTGTCTTCGAACCCTTTGAGCCGGTTACGGAATTTATGACAGGTGTATTTGCTTCACCTCCTGGAGTAGATGTTAATGGACTGATGGCTAATGTCGTGGTACATGCTCTGTATGGCCCCGCAATGGGAATGGCAACCCAATCAGAGGTTGCTGGCAGCGGATTTTTACCTATTGCTCCTACAGGCGGCGGCATTATCGCTCCGGTACCCGCTTCCACATTTACCGTAAATTTTGACCTTGACGGTGGGCATTGCACAGTGGCAGGTAATGTTGGAACGATTTCATTGCAAACGCCTCAAAACATGCCTCTTGCCGCAAGTGATATACCACAACCCTTCTGGCCAACAGCCAACGCATTTGTGTTTGACGGCTGGGTAGCGTCGGGAGCCGCACTTGCCATAGGTGACGTCATAACATCTGATGTTGATTTTATTGCCCAATGGCGTGAGCTTTTCCCCGTTACCTTTCATATGAACCAAAGTGCCGCTGGCCTTGCCGATACATCTGTTACAATCTTTGTTCCAGACAATGGCACCGTTGGACTGGGAAATATTCCACAGCCCCCCTCTATACCGACACATTCATTTGTGGGCTGGTTACAAGGCGGAATTGGCGGCACACCTATATCTGAAGCAGTGCTTGCGGCAATGCCTATAACAGGTCCTAGTCTTCAATTTACGGCTGCATGGAGCGGTGCCAATGCTACGGTTACTTTCCATGTAGGGTCTGGCCTTGTTGGTGCGACCATGAGCGAGCCTCTAATTGGTAGCTGGGTGGTTCCTGATACCCGATGGACACATACCGGTCCGGCAGGTTTTGTATTGACTGCGGCGCACTTGCCCACGATTACAACACCAGCAGGCTCCATGTGGGAATTTATCGGATGGCAGGAAACGGATTTCGGTGGAAATGTAATAGGAAATCATTCCGGTTTGACGCCGGATGTTGCGGGCATTAGCATAATCGGCAATGTCACCTTTGCGGCTCAGTTTGCCATACGTATAACCTTCGACCTTGGCAACGGCGACCCCAATATTGTACTGAATATGATGGAAATCCATATATATAACAGTGCCAATGCTCTTACCCCCAATGCCAATACAATCGCACAGGCTGCTGGGCTGAGTGTTCCCGCACCTACCCGCGCAAACTTTGCGTTTACAGATTGGCAGCAGGTAACAGCAGCCGGTGCTGCATCAGGTGCAGCACTGTCTTCAGCAGCAGTGGCCGGTATGAATATCACTCCTGGTTACTGGAGATTTATTGCCCAGTGGCAATATGTAGGCCCACCACTCGAAGCCAGATTTAATTTGGCTGGAGGAACCTACACCGGAACCATAGGCCCGATACTAGTACCATTTGCCGGAGGCCAGCAAATCCCCGTCGCAAGTGTTCCAACGAACCTTGTGAGAGAACATTTCACCTTTCAACATTGGGTAATCGACAGTACTGGTGTACCGGTAACCCCAAGTGCCCTTGCCGCGGCACCTGACAGCAATATGGTATTTACGGCGGTATGGCAACCAAATCTTCCGGCAGGTTATGTGCTGGCAAGCTTTAACCTTGACGGCGGCTCTGCCCCTGCAGCCTTTAATGTATTTGGCTCACAGCCCTTTGGCTTGGCACTTCCAAGCGGGGCTCCGATACCCGGAGGTTCCTTTACTCCCACCAAGGCTGGCTATTTCTTTGTGCATTGGATTTGCGCAGCTACAGGCGGCATTGTAGATGACCCATGGGCTGTAAATCCTACCAGTAGTTTAGGTTTTACGGCTGTATGGACAGATGTATTATCCGGTGGTGACCCTATAGCAAGGTTCCACCTAGCTGGTGGATCCGCTTCAGGAGCTGTTGCGGGATTAGTACAAGTACCCTTTACCGCAGGTCAGCAAATTCCAGCTGGAGATGTGCCTCAACCTACAAGAACAAGCCATACATTTGCAGGTTGGTATTTACTTTCTGGTGGTTCATTGGCAGTTGCTTCACCTTCTGCACTTACCCCGCCAGCAACAGGAGACCTCGACTTTATCGCAAGATGGACACCAAATAACGTACCGACTACAAGAAATGTCTTCTTTGTCCTTAATGGAGGTGTTGTCGGCAACACGGCATTCCTTTACACAATAGAAGTAAATGTAGGCGCACAAATCGGTGTAGGCAATGTACCCGAGCCGACACGCACCGGATATGATTTTGCCGGATGGATTTCAAGTGATGGGCAGACTCGTACACCTGCGCAAATAGGAATAATTGCGATGCAGGATGCCGATATGTTCTTTGTGGCTCAGTGGACGCCTCAGCAAGGGACAACCCCAACGCCATCACCTTCTCCCTCCCCGCCTCCCAGTGCTACAATTGCAATCACCTTCAACGCGGCTCCTGGCCAAATGCCAACCGGTGGTGCCAGTGTCACATGGTATCGTTCACGTGGTACTGTTTACAGTTCGTTACCGATACCTGTCCGCGCCGGTTATACGTTTACCGGTTGGACAATAAATGGTGTTGCGGTAAGCTTACCTCATACATTCAATGTGAATACAACATTGCAAGCCACTTGGACCCCCGTTGGTACAACCCCAACCCCCGACCCTAATAGGGTTACCGTATGGTTTAACCCCGGGGCAGGTCATATCCCTAGTGGAGTAAGCAACTTTATACAAGGTAATCGCGGATTTAGAGCGGCAGTAGCCAACTTCCCAGTACCGGTACCACCCACAGGCTACACCTTTATAGGATGGTTCTTACACGGGCAGCAAGTCATCAGTGACTTTGCGGCAATGGAAGATGTTACTCTCTTTGCTCATTTCCAACGGGTGCAAGCAGGCCGTATATATACCCTTACCTTTAATGCAAACCATGGCAATATGCCTGCAGGCGTGACCAATCCTCAAAGCCATGCATACGGAACGGTACTGACGACCCTCCCAGTCCCAACCCGCGCAGGATTTATCTTTGGCGGCTGGCGCATAGACAATGTAGCGGTTACAACACCCTTTACCATAAGAGGTAATGTGACCATGGTGGCCCATTGGCATACAGATGCACATGTAACCCCAACACCTCCTCCCCATATTCCGGCAGGACATCGGGTTGTTGTATTTGACCCAAGGCCGGGTGCCTTCCCTGCAGGTGAAGGCGGAATGCGCACAGGTTTACCAGGGTTTGTGATTAACTCAATAATCAACCCATCTCGTGCAGGCTATATCTTTGTAGGCTGGCATGAAAACGGAGTGCCTGTAACATTCCCACTGACAGTGAACAGAGATATGACGATAGGTGCACTGTGGACCCCGATTGCAGGGGGAACAGGTGGCGGCGGAACAGGCGGTGGAGCCGGTGGAGGCACAGCAGGTGCCGGTTCAGGCAATGAGCCAGGCAATAGACCCAACCCCCAAACCAACCCCATTGCTATCTCCTTTACGATATTTGGATCGGTAATGATAGCCGGTGCGGCAGCAATAGGTATATCCAAGCTGGCCAAAAAGCAAATGGCCCAAGCCGGTCAATATCGCGCTGATATGAATCGTCATAACCGCGAGGCTAAGTTGTTTGATAAGTTTGGGAAGAAGAGGTAGTAAAAAGCGGCTTTGACCAAAGTGACAAAACCAGAAAAGTAACACGTATAAACAGCGCATTCATCTTCTAGAGAAGGTGAATGCGCTGTTTTTTGGAAAAATATATGTTACAATTTGGCGGGTGATTATATGCTATATGACAAGGCAAGCACGAGAGTAGATGAGGCATACATCCCGTTGCTTGCAAGTATCTATTATGATAAAAAATGCTTCGTATGCGGAGATGAATTTAAAAGCATCAGGCTATATGGGAGATACTGCTCGCTGCGATGCCGAAATGATGCATATATCAAAAAGCGGCGGAAGCGGATGGAAACGAAGCGAGCCATGGTCAAAACATGTTTTGTATGCGCTGCCCCTATTTCCCAGGGGCAGGGAAAGATAAAGACCTATTGCTCCACAGCCTGCAAGCAAAAGGCGTATAGGATGCGTAAAGCGGCTTTACCAGAAGTGACAAAACCGGAAAAGTAACACAGGGAAGCAAAAGTGGAGAATAAGCAAACAGTAAAATGGAACATGTATGAGATGGAGTATATCGGTGACCGAGTGGAATCGGATTTGTCACTTGTTTCCTTTGAAGAAAAGTATTATGAGCAGTATGCAAATTTAATGGATGACTGCTTTTATGACATGCGAAAAGCATTGAATATCCGACCTTATGAAAAGCATAGCTATAGCCTTGATGAGCCAACGGAACTTAAAGAAAATACTTTTCTTCATTTCGAAGATGGTGAAATAGTTGGTGCTGTTACATGCTCTGAAACTGATATTAGAAATGTGGCTGTAAGTCCGAAACATCAACAAAAAGGGTATGGCCGAAAGGACACAGAGTTTGCAATCAACTACATGCAAAATCGTGATGATACGATTATAAAACTAACTGCTACAAGATGGAACAAAAATGCTATTGCATTATATTACTTACATTGCCAAGGGTGGAAATAACGCCACTACTTATAGAATATAGCAATTGATTTGTTTGTGGGCTTTTAGAATGCTGCGAGTCGAAAAAATAACATTGCAACGTTGCCTCAAGGCAAAGGGCGCACTTATGTACCACCACGAGTATGGTACGTGCGTGAAATTTATATTAAGCGAGGTATAATCAACATGATAACATTACAACCAATAACATCAAAAAATCTTAGTGCAGTCTGGCTGATGAAGGCAGATGAAAACCTTGTGGCTCCTAATGATTGGAG
>WQVF01000034.1 GCA_009781725.1 Defluviitaleaceae bacterium | reverse complement strand
TTCTTCTCTGGTAGGGGGTGTGGATAGCATTTCGTCATACATATTTCTTGTGCTTTGCTGGAAATCATCCATAACATCGCAAAATAACGCTTCCTTAGAGTCGTAAAACGAGTAGAACGTACCTGTAGATATGCCTACCTTGGCGCAGAGTTCATTAACGCTGGTTTTTTTGTAACCATATACAGACCAGCTTTTTTTGCACTCTGCAATTAGACTTTGGCGTATGTCTTCCTTTTCGGTTTCACTAAAACTTCTCGGCACTTGACACCTCCTTTGGATTTAACGAATATATCAGCATATATATTCATTAAATCATTGTAAGCGATGCATGTTGGTGTGTCAAGAGTTTCTAGGTTTGCGCTATTTCACTCCTTGACAAATCACGTCATTATTATAGGTGGTGGCGGAAATGGGATGTTCTAATCCCCAAATATTCTCTCTGATTTTCAAAGAAATGAGAAACAGTCCAGACCGAGCCGAAAATCGCGAACGCTTACGTTTTCGGCGACAGGCTGGACTGATTTAGAATTAATTCGCTATATAAGGCATTTGCGAAAATTTCATGAATTTTTCTCCTTCGCTCTGATGGCGTAAAATTGCTAACTGAGAACAAAGCAAAAAGCACACAGGGGACGCCTTCTCCTCTGTGTGCTTGTAATATATATGACCGACACTGCGGTACTTTTTATTTGTCCAATCGTTGTTGATGGCTACTGAGGAACTGTGTTGGGTTCTCAGTTGGCATTTTTATGATATCAGGGTTGTGTGCCGATTGCAAGCGGGAGATTATATAATTTGTACAAGAATCACCTTTGTCGGTATCATCAAAACCGGAATTATGCGATATTTGTCAATTCAATAAAGTCTTTATTCGCGCAATGCTATCAGTGGTAGTGGCGGTATCTGGATGTTCTAATCCCAAAACCTTCTCTCTGGTTTTCAAAGCCTTCTGATACCATTCCAGTGCTTTGGGGTAATCTCCCTGACTATCATACACGACCGCAATGTTATTATAGGTGGTGGCGGTTGATGGATGTTCTAATCCCAAAACCTTCTCTTTGATTTTCAAAGCCTTCTGATGCCATTCCAGTGCCTTGGGGTAATCTCCCTGATTATCATACACGACCGCAATGTTATTATAGGTGGTGGCGGCAGTTGGATGCTCTAATCCCAAAACCTTCTCTCTGATTTTCAAAGCCTTGCGATACCATTCCAGTGCCTTGGGGTAATCACCCTGATCATCATACACGGCCGCAATGTTATTATAGGTGGTGGCGGTATTTGGATGTTCTAATCCCAAAACCTTCTCAAAGATTTTTAAGGCCTTTTGATAGCGTTCCAGTGCCTTGGGATAATCTCCCTGACTTTTATACACACCCGCAATGTTATTATAGGTGGCAGCGGTATCTGGATGTTTTAATCCCAAAACCTTCTCTCTGATTTTCAAAGCCTTCTGATTCCATTCCAGTGCCTTGGGGTAATCTCCCTGCTTATCATACACGGCCGCAATGTTATTATAGGTGGTAGCGGTATTTGGATGCTCTAATCCCAAAACCTTCTCACAGATTTTCAAATCCTTCTGATTCCATTCCAGTGCCTTGGGGTAGTCTCCCTGACTAGAACACACAATCGCAATGTTATTGAATAATAAAGCAATTTCTTCTTTTTCAACATCCTCAAAATAGCTCGCTATAGATTCTGCAATGTTAAGACGAGCGCGAACCTTTGTGTATATATCAGTGGCATTTATATATTTGTCACTTGACATATATCTAATAATCGATTCAAAGTCTTTGTACTCAACATTCTTGTATTGAAGCCGTATCGCTTCTTTTATTATTGGATGCATTTCATAGCCTATATCAGACGTCGTTAACCAACCCAGTTCTGTTAATCCAACTATGTCATCTGTCGTGCAACCAAGCCATGTTTCTACTTCCCCAGGTATTTCAACACTAGGCATGGCGGAAAAATTAATCAATATCCTTTTTTCTTCATCGTTTACCGAAACCAGCTCAAACAATGTTTTCAAATGTCCGGCTATTGTCTTAGAAACCGCGGTATGATGGGTTCTTATGCTTCTCAACCCAATAGGATACTCGAATCCTTTTTCTTCTAAATCAGCCGCAAGCATTTCTAGTGAGTATCCAGGCTTGCTGGCTGCACGTGCCAACAATTCCACAGAGAGGGTATGGCATTTTACAAGCTTCACAAGTTTTCTAATTGCCTCTTCTTGCGCTCTCGCTTTATCGAGCTTGTAGTATTTATAGAAAATATTAATGCATTGCTCTTCTGACAAAAAGTCTACAGGGAACTCCGTAAAATACCCGATATTGCTTGCCCTTGATGTCAGCACTACATTTATATCTAGTCGTTCTATAAAACTTACTCCCTCATAATCGTTGCCGGATACGTTATCAATAAATATTATGGTATCCCTTGTTGCTTCCAAAAGAAATTTTTCTATACTCCTGTATCTTTCGGTAATCTCCACACCATCGAAAAGTATAAATGAACTCAACAAACTATCCTTGATACTGTGCTGATACTCAACCCATGCTACATGTTTATACTCATCCTTAATCTGGTGGTATAACGCTTTGGCAATGGTTGTCTTGCCTATGCCACCCAACCCGCTAATCAACGCAAGTTTCTTATTTTGCTTGATGGCTTTGTTTAATTCCTCTACCATATCATCGCGGTAGCTAAATTCATCATTAATTGGCGGAGCTTGAGCGGTTAAGTAATGAGGGATGTCGGGTGAGTTATTAGGTGCTGATGTAGGTCGAATAACAATATTTTGGTAATCGTTTTCATTTTGATCTTCATGTGATAAAGTTACATCACCATGGTATGTCTCAGGATCCAATTTGATTTTATAATAGTTAATCCCTGCTTTTTTTATATACTGAAGTATTTCGTCTAATCTTTTCTGCGTATAACTTGTTAGCTGTTTAAGCCTATCGAATTCATCTTTATTTCTAGGTACTGATTGTATTTCGATGATACCTATCTCAAACTTAGGAATAACATCTCTTACCCTGTTTCTTATGCTATTTTCTTGTGCACCTATTCCAGCTACTCTAGGATGTGCATTATCCAATTCATCCGCAAGACGCAACAAAGCACCTAATTTTTGTAGGTCGAATGCTCTTCCCGAAGCAGAAATAGAGCCAATACCATAATTATTATTACATGATTGTATTGAATAAATATCTTCATCTGCATGAGCTTCACAAATTTGTGCAATAGCTTCGCCCTGAAATTCATCTAAATTATATTTTGTGTAATTTTTACGGATTTCATTTCCAGATTCGAGTTCGTGGCTTGATTCTGATGACTCAAAAGACCTTCCAATATCATGAAGATAGATAGCTACAAGCAATAGAAATATTTCACCGGAATCAAAAAAAACCGGATTAGTCTTTACACTATCGGGTACTAACTTATCAAGTATTTTCTCAACTGATTTTGAATGAATGTAATCATTTTTACCCAGAGTTCTTAAGAAAGATTTCTCTCCATCATCTACAATAGTATTAAAACGACTATATAAGTCTGGGGCTTTAGATTTCAAAATATCTCTAAATCGCAATGCATACACCTCTTTCATAATCATGTTACAGCAATTCTGTATTATTTATTTCCTCTGCATGAATTATATGGGATAATGACATTTTGTTCAACATGCAAAATCGGATTATGTAATTTTATGCACACTTCCATACATCAAGGGGATGGTCATCAATAGTCGCAAAGGCGTCCCTTGATTTACAAGCCATTTAATTTACAATGAATAAGGGTTATGGGTATAGTGATATAGACCTTCGAATAGACAAAGGCCGCTTACGCGGGCTTTTCCAGCTTGCCGGCTTCCAACAAGATGTACAGGAACAGCTTGGTGTTAAAGTAGATGTACTGACGACACAAAGCATGGACGAAGCTTTTTTGCAAAACATCCGTGGTGAGGAGGTTATACTGTATGACCGTGAAAACTAGGGATGTCCAAATCTTACACCATGATGCACGACATCCCAGCATTACGTATGTATTGTGAGAATATTGTTAAAGAAATGGTGTGACAGGGGAGACACTAATTGGCAAAATAAAACCCGATAAATAGGGATTTCGTCCTCATTCTATCGGGCATTTTTATGTCAATAAAATATCTTTGGTTAATGCTATTTTTGATAAAACAACCACCACTGCGGGTCAAAGGCCTTCGCTGATACCTCTTTACCTGTCGTAAGCCCCTTTAACCATGGGCGTATAGTGGGCAAAATATTTTGCCATAGTTCCGCGTTATACCCCAAATCCAAATCATATTGGAACATATAATGGGAAAATATTAAATGCCCGCCAGGTTTTAGTACGGTTAAGCAGTTCCTTAGTAACGCGAGAAAATCATCTTTTACCGCCTGCTCAAGGGTTTGATTCACATATTCTGTACAGATTATTTTTATCATTTCCGGCAATATCTCAAACCAATCGCTATGGGTGGTGTCAATCCCGCGGTTTTCACATAGGATTGCTTGCATAACATCGTTTGCGCTATGCTCAAACACGATGGCATCCACAGAATCCGGTGCCAGATGACTGCCGATATTACGAGCATCATCCTCAATAATTTCAATTGTAATCGGCAAGCCTGCCGCCTTTTCCTTGAAACCCTCGGTCAACTTTTTATTCATGTTAACGGTTATATACTTAGAATCTTTATCATGCATAGTCAACGCATGAGGAATGTTCATGGAAGAGCCGGAGCCAACCTCAAGCACCACCGCGTTTTTGTCAGGGATGCGATGCTTTATGGCATCCATCCATTTTAAGCGATAGTATAAAAAATAACATACTGTGAAATCCTCACCACACAAAGGAACCGTGCAAATCCTTTGCATTCGGCGGAGTTTTTCTTCATCGGGTATTTCATGCCATTCTTTCAACTCATGGGGAAACAGAGTTGTGCTCAAGTCGATTTCCTTGATGCGGTTCATTACAGCTTCCAAATTGTCCAGATGTTTCACGTTCATTCCTCCTAATATTTTTTATTATCCTTCCCAGCCCGCGAAGATAATCGCGGATTTTATTAATGGCTTTACAAGGTGTTTTCCCCTGAAAATTGTCTTCCTCGACTACAATATTCATCCGTAATGTTTTTTCCTCATCCGGCATATCTTGCCACTTATTTGACTCCTCTTGATATAGAATCCTGCTTAGCTTAAGGTATCCAATGTGTCTCACTATAGCTTCCATATTGCCCAGATGATTCATATTCACTCCTCCTGTTTTTGACTTACCAACCCAGCTTATAAAGATACTCTCGACTTTTTTGCACTGCCTTAAGGGGAGTCTGCGCCAATGAGTGATCTTGCTCAACCACAATCCACTCAACACCACAAGCCACCGCAGCCGTAAGAATCGCCGGGATATCCTGTACTCCATGCCCAATAGGCATAAAATTAATATTATTGTCCTGCACATGGAAGTCTTTTAAATGGATAATCGGTACACGCATTTTATATTTTTCGATAATATCAACCGGATTTAGCCCTGCGGCTTTTACCCATCCTGTGTCAAGTTGAGCCTGCAATAATTCCGAGGAGATATCCCCGTATAGATGGTCAAGGCTATAACGGCTATCAGGCATCATATTAAATTCAAAGTCATGGTTATGATAAAGCAGTATCATGTCATTGCTGGCACAGGCACTGCCGATTTTGCGAATACAACTCAGTGCTTTTTCATATTTTTGCCCTCCCGGCTGAAATTCCTTTGCAAGATAAGGGATGACTATATATTTGCAGCCGATTACTCGACATGAATTTATTATTTTTTTTGTATTTGTATAAATATCTTCAAAGGCTACATGGGCTGATATTGCATGCAAACTCAACCCATCAAGAACTTCGCGGATTTCTCCCGCCGGGATATCACCATAAAGACATAGTTCGACATTATCATAGCCCATTGATTTTACTTTTTGCATTGTTCCTTTGAAGTCATTTTTTGCTTCCTTACGAACGGAGTAAACTTGTAATGCAATAGGAAGTACCTGCTGGGCAGCAGCCCAGCTTTCATTTATTGAGCGTTTATAGAAATTATCTAAAATATAATCGGAGCTTTTTTCTTTGATGGGTATATTTTGCGATTTAAACTCGGTGGGTGTCATGCCAAACCTGGATTTAAACGCCCTATGAAAAGTCCGCTGATTATTAAACCCATATGCAATACAAATATGGAGGATTGTATCTTTGACCTTCAACAAGTCATTGGCAATAGCACTAAGCCGCTTGTTGCGGATATAATCTGTAACGCTCATTCCTGTTACATATTGAAAAAGCCTGTGAAAATGATACTCAGAATAATGAAATTTTGTGGCAATATATTTGCAGCTTAAATCGTCGCCTAAATGCGCGTCAATATAATTCATGGCTCGGCTTATGGTTTCAACCGGATTCAAAGGACCACCTCCTTGCTTCCGATTTCCAGTATACAAAATATAATTAGATATGTATGGACATTTTCTGCGGAAGAATAAAAAAATCCGGCTTCCTGCTAAGGACGTCGGATTTTTTATCCCTTCGGAGCTTTAGCAAGGAATCATACCGACTCCAATTAAAATCCTATCTGCCTATCGCGGCAAAACCGCTTGAAACGCTTACATCGCGTTTCAAGCAGCCGCTCTGTCAGACAGGTTTTAATTTGGAATCGGTATCAGCTATCGGTATACCCATATAAGACTCTTGTCCCACGCACGAGTAATCTGTGGGTATTTATCCTATACGGCACACATGTAATAAGGGTAACAACATCCGCTCCTGGTATTACACGCAATGACTCGACTTCATGTGGAAGGACTATATTAATACTATCTACACGATAGACCAATCGCCGATCCAAAACCGATATAAAAAAATAATCACCAATACTAACATTGTGTTCCAAACCGGCAAAGCCCCCAGGATTGACCCCATGGGCAACAATAACAGAATGATTATCGTAACCGCCCGTAGGGAAAGCGGTGCCTTCAATATGCCCTGCACCCATCTCAAGTGAACTTTCGGTTGAACCATGGAAGATTGGCAAATCAACATTTATTATAGGGATTTCAATCCTACCCATAATACCGCCAACGTATAAGATTTGGTCATAATCATCCGGGATGGCTGCCACGTGCGCAACCCTCAAGGGGGCACTGACAGGCAGCAGGCTTAAAACCGTATTATGCTCCTGGGCACGGCTAAAATGCTCATTAATTGCATCCTGGGACATCAACTCTACTTCTGCAAGATGTGTCTGGATAATGCGCTGCCGAGCAGCAGCACTTCTTCGTTGGCTCACAACCGGAGATATAAGTAATGTGAAACCCATAAACAATAAAACAATCCCTGCAGCTACTAAAATTGTCCGCTTTCGCGTTGATTTGGTTTTACTTTTTACGGCTGTATCTGCATACTTCAAAACATTGTCAATGGCGATATCGGCTTCTGTTTTGCTTTCGGTATCTACATTTTTTTCTCCGTTTAAAAGCTCACTAACCGCAACCCCCAAAATATCTGATATAGGCATTAAAAGAGAAATATCGGGGTAACTAAGTCCCCGCTCCCATTTTGATACAGCTTTATCTGTGACATTTAATCTTTGACCAAATTCTTTTTGGGTCATTTGTTGGGATTTTCTTAACTCGGAAATAAATAGTCCCATTTTCATATTGTTCATGGATTGCACCTCCGGATAAATTATACCGCAACCTTATCCCGATGGGCATTATTATGCAATGAGCAGATGGTGGAATTGCGCATAATAAACCAGCGGTAGAGGGCGCAGGCAAGTAAACCAGCGGTAGATATGAAAAAAGGACTGTCACGTTAAGAATGCCGTAATTTCAAGGCTCGTCATCCCGGATTTAATCCGGGACCCCATTATTATTGTCGAAAGACTAAGGGGATCCTGGGTCAAGCCCGGGACACGTCAGTCTAATTTGCTTGATATTGCCAAGCCAAGACCACCCCGGCGCTTCGCGCCACCCCTCCGCAGGAGGGGAATTAAATACTATACGTATAAAAATTCCCCTCTGGGGAGGGGAAAGACAACCTAGGCGGCGAGGGGTGGTCTCCGATTGGCAACGTTCTGCATTTTGGATTGTAAATTAGACTGACGTGAGCCCGGGATGACGGGCTTTATATTACTCCTTAATGAGACAACCTCTTAATCATCAATGTTTCTTTAGCTCTATGCTTAATCGCTTATTTACCGCCCACCCTTATCATACGGTTGCCCAACAGCCTTCGGAGCCATTGTATTTTTGGATGTGAACGCCAATATAACCAATGTGGCAACAAAGGGCAGCATCCTGTAAAACTGTGATGGTATCGCACCCGGAAGTATATCAATCCCCGTATGAGCCGCGGCAATTGTTTGCATAAACCCGAAGAACAATGCGGCTACCAAAATTCTTTGAGGCTTCCATGCGCCAAAAATTAGAACCGCCAGGGCCAGGAAGCCATAACCATTTACCGCACCGGCAAACAGAGAGCTGGGGATTGCCCAAATAAGCCCCCCCATTCCCGCAAGCCCACCGGAAATAAGTACCCCTGCATATCGTATTTTTGTAACACTAACCCCAACAGAGTCTGCCGCGTGAGGATGCTCACCACAGGCCCTAAGCCTTAACCCGAATTTCGTTTTATATAGCACAAAAACAGATATTACAAGAATCAAAAACCCGAGATAAGTGGTCACATACGCATCTTGGAAGAGAATCGGCCCAATAAAAGGAATGCGTCCAAGGCCGGGAACACTGTCAATCATAAACTGGTTGGAGAAGAACACGTTTTGGTTCCCTGTATTATAGATTGAGTAAAAAATCGCAAAAGCAGGGGCAAACATATTAATCGCAACACCGCTTATTATCTGGTTTGCCTTTAAGTTGATAGAGGCAAAGGCATGAAATAACGATGTTCCAATACCAGTAGCCGCAGCAATGACAAGGGCTACCAGCAACAGAATCGTGGGATTATTAGCAAGAAAACTATCCCCACCTTGAATGGTACGCATAAACATTACCCCAGCAAAGGCACCCAGTACCATCTTTCCTTCAAGAGCAATGTTTACAATCCCAGATTTTTCGGAAAACAAACCACCCAACGCAACAATTAAAAGAGGTATCGTGAAAAACATAGTACGCTGCATTACAAAATAAAACATATCCATATTTATTTTGCCCCCTCTTTCTTCTTAACAAATCGTCCAATCAAGGATTTTGTTACAAACACAAATGCGCAGAAGTAAATAATTACGGCTATTACTGTGTCCACCAGCTCGGAGGAGAAGCCATATGTCTGCAAACGCCCTCCGCCTAACTTCATAAATGAAACAAAAATCCCCGAGAAGATGATGCCTATCGGGTGATTAAGCCCCAAGAAGGCAACGGAAATGCCGGTAAAGCCCTCCATGGGCAGAGTTTCCACAATGCCTATACCAACCCCGCCACCTCTCATAAAATTAAGGGCACCTGCCACCCCTGCTAGGGAGCCGGATATCATCATAGAATAAATTATATTTCTTTTTTGGTTGATTCCCGCATATTTTGCAGCGTCGGAGTTAAACCCGCAAGCTTTTAATTCATAGCCAAAGGTGGTTTTCTCCAAGATGATATACACCAACACAGCAACCACAATGGCAATTAATATTCCGATATTTACGCGAGATGACACAAAGCCCGCGCCAAGAGGCTCTCTGAAAATATCAGGGAAAAACAATCTTGGAAGGTTGGAGCTGTCAGGCAGATGAGCACTTGTGCTTAAGCCCCGGTTGAAAATAGACTCATTGGATTGAATCATGTAGACAATAAAAAACATGGCTATATAATTTGTCATTATACTGGAAATAACTTCATGGACATTGCGGTAGGCTTTTAATAACCCAGGAAGCCCAGCCCACAACGCTCCTGCAAGGGCTGCCGCGATTATAGCAACAGGTATACGAATAGCAGGGGGCATAAACATACCATGTATGCTTATTACAATTGCCACAAATCCGCCAAACATAAACTGTCCGCTTGCACCTATGTTAAAAAGCCCTGTTTTAAAGGCAAAGGCAACAGAAAGCCCCGTTAAGATAATCGGTGTAGCATGTAGAAGCACATCACCGATGTTTCGCATAGAGCTAAATCCAAAGGTCAAAATGGTTTGGAATGCGGGCCAAGCTTGCTGGGCATTAGTTACCAATAGCACAATAAACCCAATAAGCAATCCCACAATAATTACCAACATTGAAGACAGGAAGCTCAATAATCCATCTCTATTCATTTACGCTCACCTCGTCCCGCTTTGCCCCTGACATATATAGCCCAAGCTCTTGGAAGGTCACTTGTTTGGGGTCAACATCCGCCACGATTTCACCTTCGTACATAACTAAAATCCTGTCGGAAACATTCATTACTTCTTCTAACTCAAGAGAAATAAGGAGCACTGCTTTACCGGAATCCCTTTGGGCAAGGAGCTGCTTATGAATATACTCAATTGCACCAACGTCTAAGCCTCGGGTCGGCTGAACGGCTATCAGCAGCTTTGGATCCCGATCTATCTCCCTTGCAAGGATAACCTTTTGCTGATTTCCTCCAGACATAGAGCGAGAGGGTGTTTCCGCCCCTTCTCCGGAGCGTATGTCGAATCTTTCGATTAATTTTTTTGCATAATCAAGAATAGACTTCTTCTTTAAAAATCCACCCTTTTGAAAATCCTTGGTATAGTAAGTTTGCAAAATTGTATTTTGTGCTAATGTATAATCTAAAACAAGGCCGTGCTTATGCCGGTCCTCGGGAATATGGGCAATACCAAGCTCTGTACGCTTACGTATTTTTGCTCGGGTAATGTCTGTCCCATCCATATTTACTGTGCCGGAATCAAAACCCGACAACCCGGTTAAGGCATAGACCAAGTCTGTTTGCCCATTGCCTTCAATCCCGGCAATACATAAAATTTCCCCGGCTTTTACATCAAAGGAGACATTTTTTAACTTATCCTTGCCTTCTTTATTCTTTTGCACTAAGTCTCGTACTTTTAGGATAGTCTCCCCTACCCTTGCTTCTTCCTTATCCAAGCTTAGCACTACTTTGCGCCCGACCATCATTTCGGACAGTTCTTCCTTGGTTGATTGGGCAACATCAACGGTGCCAATCATTTTTCCTTTACGCAAAACCGAGCATCTATCGGCAACAGCCTTTATTTCATCAAGCTTATGAGTGATAAACAAAATTGACTTGCCTTCTGCAGCCATTTCTTTCATAGTTTTCATTAACGCCTCTATTTCTTGTGGCGTTAATACCGCAGTGGGTTCGTCAAAGATTAAAATTTCATTGTCACGGTAAAGCATCTTGAGAATCTCTACCCGCTGTTGCATACCTACACTTATATGGCGAACCTCTTTGTCTATATCTATATCAAAACCATATTTCTTTGAAAGGGCGAGGACTTTTTCCCGGGCCTCTTTCATTTGCAGCATACCCTTTTTTGTGGTTTCAACCCCAAGGACAATGTTTTCAAGGACGGTAAAATTGTGTACCAGCTTAAAATGCTGATGAACCATCCCTATGCCCAACTTATTGGCATCTCCCGGACCGGATATAACCACTTCTTTTTCATCTTTAAAGATTTGACCCTTTTCTTGCTTGTATAAACCAAAAAGCACACTCATAAGGGTGGACTTTCCTGCCCCGTTTTCCCCTAGTAGAGCGTGAATTTCATTTCTTTTTAATTGTAGTGTGATATCATCGTTTGCAATTATTCCGGGGAACTCTTTAGTAATATTGCGCATTTCTATAATGTACAAGCATTTCACCCCTTTTCTTATGTAAAGCGATTTCAACTGATACCGATTCCAAATTAAAACCTGTCTGACAGAGCGGCTGCTTGAAACGCGAAGCAAGCGTTTCAAGCGGTTTTGCCGCGATAGACAGATAGGATTTTAATTGGAGTCGGTATGAGAGTGATGGTTTTTGTCACTCTCAGTTGAAACGCTTTCTGCAACCATAGTAATTAATTTCAATCCCACATTTTGGATTGAAATTACTATATGATAAAGGAGCGCGGCAACCGCGCTCCTTTATCTATGGCTTCATTACATTTCGTTTACAACAACAATTGATACATTTGCAAGAATATCTTCCATGTCTACTGCATCATCAACAACAAGTGCTCCGCTTGCAATTTGCCCAAAAATTGCATCATATTGTGCTTGGGTAAAGTATGTGAAGCGAGAGTTATGCATTGGCAGTCCAACACCGTCCATAGACGCATCGTAGATATGCTGCATTCCACCAGGGAAAGTACCATTTACGATGTCCGTAAGCATATCATGCACAGATACGTCAAGTGCTTTCATAGCAGAAGTCAAAACAGTATCGTTGACCCAATGCTGGTCTGAGTCTACGCCGATTGTAATGCCATCCGTGTCATAAGCACCAGCCATTACACTAAGGCCTGCGCCACCGGCTGCGGCAAAAATAACTTCTGTGCCGCCTACAAACCATGTTGAAGCGGTAACTACGTGCTCTGGTGCTGGCGCAAAGCCGCCAAGGTACATATAGTTGATTTCTACATCGCCTGCCTCAAGTCCGAGTGCTTGGGCTGCATGTTCTGCGCCTTGAATAAAGCCATGACCGAAACGGATAACGGGAGGTATCGGGTTGCCACCCATGAAACCGAGCATTGTATGGCCTTCCATAACAGCGGCGTATCCGGCAAGGAAACCGGCTTCTGCTTCCGCATAATGGATAGCGGCTACGTTTGGCTGGATTCTAACTTCTCCATCACGGCTGGGAGTAGCATCTAAGAGAATAAAGTAAACATCTGGGAACAAATCTTGTGCCTCGTAAAGCGCATCAACAAATTGGAACCCAGGCATTACAAGCACGTTGGCTCCGCCTTCGATTGCTTGGATGATGCTGTTAAAGCGTGCATCATTGTCTGCGGCAACAGCTTGGTAAAACCTTGCATGGGTAGATGGAAGATTGTTATCATTCAGGAATTGTGTGATTCCTGCCCATGCGCCTTCGTTAAAGGAGCCGTCATTAAGGATAGACTCAGGTGAATGGGCTACCAAAGCAATTTGAATATGGCTGGCATCAGCAACATCCGCTGGGACATACTCATCTTCGTCTTCTACTTCATCTTCGTCCTCATCCTCATCCTCTACTTCAGGTTCTGGGGCTGGTTCCGGTGTTGGGGTTGCTTCTTCTTGGATTGGTGCGGCGGGTTCATCTTCGCTACGGCATGCGGTTACAAGTGCCAATGCAAGTACCAGCAGCGCGATGGGTAAAAGTAATTTCAAAACCTTCTTCATTACAAAATTCCTCCCTTTTGTTCTTGTAGTTTTTTGGGTGCAAATGTCGCACCGGTTATGTAACACGATTGTAACAATGGAAAATTTTCTTGTCAACATGGAGAACAAAACGCGCAAAGCGCGCTTTTGTTTCCCACCGCGCCAGCAGAAATTGCGAAGCAATTTCCTAGCATATAAAAAAACCGCCCCGAACATAATTCAGAGCGGCTTTCGTTATAGCATTATTTACTTACCAGCCATTTGGCGTTCTTGAGCCTCGATCATCTTCTTGACCATGTAGCCCCCTACGGAACCGTTTTGGTAAGATGTCAAGTCACCATTGTAACCCTGTTTAAGCGGTACGCCTATCTCATTTGCCACTTCATATTTGAATTGGTCAAGAGCTGCTTTCGCTTCAGGAACTGCTTTTCTATTCCTAGACACAACTATTCACTCCCCTCTTATAGTACACGAATTATCATTTGTATAATAATGAGCTAAACTGTAGTTTAACTTTATTATTTGAAAATCCGTTATTCATAGCAACCTTGTTCGCTGCTATGACAATAGTATAAGCAGGGTTGTAAATTGTATGCTGGAAAGTATCGTGTTATAAGTTAAAAAATTGAATAGACTTCATCCGAAATAGGGCAAAAGCTGCACTTCAAGCTTGTTTCCCTGTTTCGAAAGGAGTCCAATCAAACACGACCCAGATATTCACCCGTGCGGGTGTCGATTTTTATGACATCTCCTTCATTTACAAAGAGGGGCACTTTAACTGATGCGCCGGTTTCTACTGTGGCGGGCTTTGTGGCACCTTGGGCTGTATCGCCTTTGAAACCTGGTTCGGTTTCCGTAACAGCAAGCTCTACATGCATAGGAGGCTCTATGCCAAAGATACGCCCATTATGCTCAAGAACTTTTACCATGTCATTTTCTTTTACAAAAACCATTGTGTCTGCCACTTCTGTAGCATTGAGCTCTAACTGCTCATAAGTTTCTGTATCCATGAAATGGTAAATATCGCCGTCTTTATATAAGTATTGCAAATCCCGTCGTTCGATATGGGCTCGAGCCATTTTTTCTGATGGGCGGAAGGTACGCTCCAATATGCTGCCTGACTCAAGGTTACGTAGGGTTGAGCGCACAAAGGCCGCACCTTTGCCCGGCTTTACATGCTGAAAGTCAATTATGGTATAAATACCGCCTTCAAGCTCAATTGTTACACCGTTGCGAAATTCTCCTGCTGAAATCATTTTATATCCTCCTTATAGTAGCCATATGATGGCAGTTGCATGTATTAAAATGACAAACATAGTCTTAAAAATAGCTAAAATCACATAAATAACCGCAAACCAAGATAGAGCACTTTTTCCAAAATCATCAAAACCAATTAATTTCGTATAGGAGTAATTTCACCTATGCGCACACGCCCGCCACTGGGTACAATCGTTATATATTGAGAATAATGTCCATTGGCTAAGGTAATCTCCCGTGCACCCGCAACCGTTCCCCTTGGCAAATACTCTATGTCCGTGTTCCATGGACGGGTACTATGATGCAATCTTACTCCATTTTGCAGACCCACATTTCTGATAGTTCCATCAACACCATCAGGGTTTGTATATCGTATTACATACCGATTTTCCAATTGAAAAAACCGTATGTATACACGCCGTCCTTCAATTATGGCACGGCGTTGGGCATATCTTAAATCAGCTTGCAATTGCAAAACCGCATTCTCCACATCACGGCGAGGTGATTGCCTAAAGGCTAAGAACACTCCTCCACTGGCAATTGAGATTATCGCAAGGGCGATTACAAGCTCTAATAAGGTAAAGCCTCGTCTTCTCTTCATGGTGTGGCGAAATATCTTCTTAGCAAACGGCCTTCCAATAATCTCTTTAGACGGACCGTCACAAAATCTTTATCCGCAATGGGCTTTACTAAGATTGTCGTAGTACCTGCACGCTTGCCGGCCCATACATCTGTAAGGAGCTGATCGCCTATTATTGCAGTGTGCTCCGCCTTGGTTCCCATTTCTTTCATGGCTTTCTTGACCCCGCGGGTCATGGGCTTTATGGCATTGGCGGCACCATATACCTCCAAGGGTATTGAAAAGCAGTCCAGCCGTTTATTTGTATTATTAGTAAGGAGTGAAATCTGAAACCCTATACGCTTGAGCCGTTTAGCCAAAGCCATAAACTTTGCGGAAGGGCGACTGTCTTCATAAGGGGCAATGGTATTATCTATATCAAAAATAAGTCCGCGTATCTTATTCTTCCATAGCTCTTCATATGGAATATCATAAACTGTATCAAGGTAGTAGTCAGGTTTCAGTTTGCCCATGGGTCTCTCCTCTGGCTGATGTCGCTACGCCAAGACTCTACCATTGTGAGCGTAAATTCGTCAAGAAATAATATCGAACCGGGAGCTGGTACGCCTACAAAGTAGACTCCAATTGATTCGAGAATAAAAATAGTATATGCATCTAAAGCAATTTCTCTGTAGCCGGTGTTGGACCAAATTATGGAGGCTTCTACTTCTGTGGGAAAGCCAGCCACATCATCAACAATCTTTCGGATATTTGTTCGGACAAGAAAACGGTCAGATGCACTTGGACGAAAAATGGTACGTGCTCGATACAAACTGCGCATATCACTATACTCGGTTTCTACAGCCAAATCCAAGTCCCATGGAAGGAACCTCCATGTATGGGTTTCTTGTTGTACTGTATGTGGGATTATGTTGCCAATTATACTGTTTAGCTCCTGCATAGCTTCGTTTATGAATGCCGTGCGAAATGCAGGGCCATAAGATTCCGCCAATCGAAACCCATCATCGAAAAAAATTATTGTGCCCTCACCTACTATTTGAATAAGTGCCCGCAGCTTTGCGGCATCACTGCGGCTATCCAATTCCTGCCTCAATAAAAAAAGAACCTGTTCGTTCCCAGATACCGCTAAATCGTAAAGTCCTGCATTATACGCATAAAATGACGTAAGCCGCCTGCTGACTGCTGTTACTGTAAGAGCGATGGCCACTAGAATCAGCATTAGCATGGTTGCGGTAAGCACCATAAGATACGCACCGCCCCGGCGGCTTTTGGGAATATTGCCTGTCATAACCCTGTCCTTACTCAAAATCCGTCATGCCAATGGCACGACCTAGAATCTGCTCATCCTCGCCCCATACAATGACAACAATAGTCGAAGCACGACTAGCCATATTTTGATTGATACCAGAAATATTTGTATTTGCACTTGGGGCATTAGTCGAAGAAAAATGAACCTGCCTCTGTCCTGTTATCCATACACTATATTCAAAGCTGCTTGCTGCATAAACTGCCGCCCGAGCTTCCAGAGTTATGTCGCCATCAAGATTGTCACGAAGCTCATGCATCAGACGCTGGGCTTGCATATGGCCTTCTGCTGTCTCATGGGCATAAGTCATATTGCGAGCGGCTTGTGTTAAGGCGGGGATAACTGCAAGCATGGCAATGGCAAACAACGCCATTGCTATAATGACTTCTACATAGGAAAAGCCTCGGGTTTTCTTCTTTACAGCCATAGCATCCTCCAAAGCGTATGAATAATAGGGTATTCTTTATCGGTTAACCGCATCAATTATAGCAAAAAATGCCTCTTTTGCGTGATAATTTGTGTCAAACAGTAAAGGATGACCCCATGACCTCCAGCTTTGATGGTCGGCCTTGCCCCACACAGTTACACGCTCAATATGCTCATGGAATTCAAGGTAATATCCCATCAGCCTTCCAAAGGCCTCGGCCTGCCGCTGCCGATTGAACTCATCCAAAGGCGCGGCAAAGGGACTCGCTTGCATCCCTGCGGTTATGTCCAATTCCGTTATGCTAATCACAGCCCCGGTGGCAATAAGACGCTCTATTGCCGGGCGTATATTGTCTAAGTTGGTGCGCCACTGATCTAGATGATAGTGACCTTGCATTCCTATGCCTTCTATTAGCATTCGTCCTGAGTACTCTTCGCCTTCGGGTACAGCCTCAGGGTTATTTTCCGTATCATGGGCCCAGCGCATGTTTAGCTGCTCTACCATCTGTGCAATAGCATTGCGTTTTGCGGGGATTTCCTCGTTATAATCGTTGTAATAGAGTATCGAGTTTGGGAAATATCTCCGGGCAAATACAAATGCATCATATACATAATCAGAAGGATGCTCCCCAGCCTCTGGATTATAACCGTTGGCATATGCCATAAACCATGGGGAATCCTCACGCATTTGGGTACGCCAATCTCCCGCATCCCAATCACTTGCACGTCCGCCCCAACTGCCCCCGTCTGAGGCAATAGCCTCGTTGACCACATCCCAGGAATGAAATGCGTCTATGGTACCCTGTGCGGTAAAATGCTCGGCCAATGTACGAATATGAAATTCCATATTGGCTCTGGCCTCGGCACGGGTAAGGGGGACGCTAGGGGCACTTAGGTTAAGCCAGTCCGGGGATTGGGAATGCCATACCAGCACATGGCCGATTAGTGTAATGCCGCTTTCGATTGCCCATTCCACGATTGCATCGGCCAAGTCAAAATTGTACTGGCTGGCCTCGGGTCTAGCAAAGCCTCTTGGGGCCATATTATAAGGTTTATGCCAGTTTTCCGCTGTTACGGCATTAAAATGGTGCAGAAACATCTCACGGGTATTATGCTGATTCATAACTGAGGTAGAGGAGTAAATGCTACCAAATAGGAAATATGACTCAAAGGCTTGGGCCAATGAGGGTAAGTCTAGCTCCCAGCCTGGGGGTCTTGTATCGCTCATGGCGTATACCTCCTCATATTCTTCATACAAACCATTGGTTTCACTAGTAACGTAATAGACGGGTTCATCGTCACTTCGTAGACGAGGAACAGCTATTGCGATTATGGCAGCCATGGCAATGATAATCCCCAACACAACTGCAAGCTTGCGCTTTATCGTCATTCGTATATTTTCCTTCCCTTTGCATCGGCGATTCCTGTTTTACGATAAAAATATGAATTAACTACATCTCGCCATTCCTTGGCATTGGCAAGCTGCATCTGTAACCGTTCTTTCACGGAGGTATATGCCTCTTCTGGCAAGTCCTCCTTAAGACTTTCCCAGGTTGCGATAAACCCTTCCACATCCTCTACCCCTTCGAAATGGGTATCATAAATGTATTGCAGCAGTGTTTGCCCACTTCGCAGCTTATAATCATAGGGCAAACGGTGGAAGTACAGCAGTATTTCCTCTGGGCAGGTTTCTTTGTTTTCATACATGGCCTGCACATAGGGATGGTATTGGGCGGTATAACCTGTGCCTGCTGTTGTACGGTCTACTCCTATGGCTTTAGTATCTGCCCTGTGGTATGTGCCCCATTTCATATATTCGTAGCCATCTACACTGGGGCCGTAGTGATGGCTTATATTAACCATCCAGCCGATGCCTAGAGGGGCATTGTACTTCTCATAAACGCCCCTGGATTCAAGCACCATTTCTATTATCGGGCGGATTGCCTTGGGGTAGTTGGCAAAAGTAAGCTCCGCCCATTCTTCTATTACCTGGAGGGCCGTAAGGCTCGGGTCCCAGGCCATTCTGCCAAAGGCATAGGTATTGGCCTGGGCCAATAGATGCCCTGTCCAATTGGAGTCGTCACCGGCATTGGCAACAGCCACCACCGCATCGATTTTATCACCAATTAGGTCACGGGTAGCAATTATATCCGTTATCGGATGGTCGAAAATCTCCTCCCACTGTACCGCCAGGGCATAAAGGTCTTTTTGCTGGCCTGTGTACTCCTGGGTAACTTGCAGCTCAAGCATCTGAGGGGTTTTTTCCATTGCGCCAAGAAGGGGTGAATTGGGTTCTCGCACTTGAAAATCCGATGGACCATGTTTTATTTGAAGCATCACATTATCGTCGAAATGGCCGTCTAGTGGATAAAAATAGTCATATGCTGCTTTGGGTCTGTCTGTTTCGGTGTCTCGCCAATCCTGCATACAGTTATATACAAAGCAACGCCAGTAGCACATTCCCCCGTGGGGCTTTACAGCTCTTGCGATTAGATTAGCACCGTCGGCCTGAGTACGCCCAAGGGACATAGGGCCTGCCCTAAACTCAGAATCGGCTTTGACAACGAAGCCCGCAAGGTCGGGGATTTCCTTGTATACATTAGCTGCTGTTTTTGCCCACCACTCGGCAACATCAGGGTCCAGTGGGTCAGCAGTTGACAATCCTCCCATCAGTACCGGGCTTTCAAAGTGTATCGCTACGATAATCTTGATGCCAAAGGGCCTGAAAATCTCGGCAATACGCTTGGTGTCCGGGAGATAATCGGTAATAAGCTTGGCACTCTCGCTACAGACATTAACATTGTTAAAGGAAATCTCGTTGATACCAATGGAGGCCAGCAGTCTTGCATAGTCCTTCAAACGCTCAAGATCATATCCGATTTGCCCATCCTTAAAAAATAGGGATTTTCCGCTATACCCACGCTCTATTCTGCCGGTGATATTGTCCCAGTGGTTGAGTATGCGCCTTGAAGCAGCGGGTTTATCAAAAATGTCAAAGCTAGTTTGTCCACGGCGCAAGCGGGATAGGAAGCCGTACACACCGTATAACAGGCCTCTTTCATCACCGCCCCTTATTGTGATTCCATCAATGCTTCCAGTTATTTTATATGCTTGTGGTCCAATATCTTCGCAAAGTGCCAGGTTTATCATAGTGTCTATATCCCTGCATCCTATCCGATGTAACCCTCTTACCAACTCATCATATGCAAAGCCTTTTTCACCGGCTGGTTGAAATCCGGGGAAATCCAACTTAGGTCCTGGTTGAAGCCATGCCTGATAGCCAAATTCACGGTTTTTGTTCATGTATTTCACTCCTTTTTGGTTACTTTTTGCAAGTATAACCTTGACAATTGGAAACAAACATGGATATAGTAAGGAATATTTGCATTTATAGTGAAATCAATGAGAAACGGTCTCGCCCGAGCTGCACCCTGAAACGCCGAAATAAGGCGTTTTAGGGCGATTTTGCCGCGACAGGCGAGACAGATTTCGAATTATTTCACTATAATCATAAATGCGACGGGAGGTTCTTTATGGATTTTGCCAATTTTGATACTGCCGTTCCTCGGCTTGACTATTTTATTTACCGCAATAACACCCCCAACTGGAAGATAGAACCTTCCCAGACGGACTTTGTGGACCTGACATATGTAATTGGAGGCTCTGCAGTTTACTTCATAGACGGTCAGGAATATACCGTCAAGGAGGGGGATTTATTATGTATCCCCTGTAAATCACGCCGCTCTGCTACCAGCCACTTAGCAAGCAGCTTCGAGTGCTTTGCGGCCAATTTCCGTTTGTACGATGAGACTAATGTAGAAGTGGATGTACCCCTCCCCCTTATATCCACAGTGGGTGTACATGAAGGCCTGGCATCACAATTCAAAAGACTTAACGAGAACTGGCTAAGGCGCAGACCCGGGTACATAATGCGGGGCCGCGCCTTTTTTATGCTTATCTTACAACGTCTTTCGGAAATGCTTTTGTATGAGGTTGACACCCACCAGTTTGACAAACGTGTTAAAGCAGTGATTCGATTTATAACGGATAATTATGCCGAGGCTATAAGCATCACCGATGCCGCGAAAACCGTGCATCTTACCCCCAATTATCTTGGAATCTTATTTAAGCAGGAAACCAATGTTACATTTAGGGATTATTTAAACAACATCCGCTTAAACCAGGCAGAGGATATGCTTAGAGCCGGTGAAGGCAGTATTACCGAAGTGGCACATAAATGCGGCTTTAAGGATGTGTTTTACTTTAGCCGGCTGTTCAAGAAATATAAGGGAGCTACTCCGTCGTCGGTGCAGGCGTAGGTGTTGACGCAGTTGATGATGATGCGAATTTTTGTCGGCCTGTCTTATCAATTTCAAAGCTTTCTGTATAAATCAATTGGGATATGGGTACGATTTCATATCCCTTTTCTTTTAGGCCTTTGATTATAGGGTCAAGGGTTTGTGGGGTGAATTTTGCATCATTGTGAAAGAGCACGATTGAGCCATTGCGTAGATTCTTGTGATTTAGCACCCGCTTAATCTCGTATTCCGGGCCTTTTGCCATCCAATCGTGACTATCTACGTCCCACTGTATCGTAAAATAATTCAAGTTTTCCGCTGCGGATATTACGGTATTGTTATATTCTCCATAAGGAGGCCTAAACAGGTTGGCATCCATGCCTGTTACTTCTTTGATTTTGTCATGGCAACCTTGGATTTCGGCCATATTTTGCTCCAAATTTAGCTTGGCACCGTGGGCGTGTTTATTGCCGTGGTTGGCTATATCATGGCCCGCTACGGCTATTTTTTTTACATCTTCCGGGTATTTTTCTACCCAGGTACCGCATAGAAAGAAAGTGGTGAGTACATCGTTATCTTTAAGGATTTGAAGCAAGGTATCCGTATCATCAGCTCCCCATGCTGCATCGAAGGAAATACTTACTTTTTTCTCTTCCGTTTCGACACTGTATATTGGGATTTTACGCTCTTCCTTACTGTTTTTTGAGGCTAAGAGTGACCTAAAGGCCGGTACGGTTTCGGCTTCCTTGCCCTGGCTTGGATATGCAACCAATAAAGTTATAGCAATTGCCAGCAATGCGGTGTGATATATTGCTCTGGACTTGATGAAGCGTTTTAGGTAATTTATTATTGTGGATTTCATATTAGCCATCCCTTTCTTTTTTTGAATTTATCGTAGTATGTGGTGAATTGATACAGATTATGCTAATATGACGCAGTTCCCGGTTAATGGTAGCAAATGAAGGAGGTATAAATTTACATATGTCTAGTATTAGTGAGCAGCTTCCCGGCAAAACCATAGAGCTTCATGATGTTGGAATAAAAATTGAAGGCAATACCATAAGCGTGTCCACTGGGGACTGTTTTATGCAGATTGATAATATTAACCATGTGCGAACAGGCTTGATTGCAAAAACCACCAAGTCACCAAATGCTTTAATCGGTGGGATTTGGGTAATCGCGATTGCTATCTCCGTTATAGCTTTTCTTACAGAAAGTAGTATCACCTGGCCACTTACCATAGGCTGCGGAGTAGCAGCTCTAATACTCACGCTTGTATTGGTTTGGTTATTGACAAAGACAACAAACCACTATGGTTTACTAGTAGGCCTAAGTTGCAGCCTGGTTTACGCCTTTATTTCTACCAACGAAAAAGTTATATCTGAGGCATATGATTGCTTAAAAGAAGTAATAAACACAGAATCTTTCACTGGCTCGCGAATCTTTAATTTTGGGGCAGTGACGGCACCCACTCCGGTACCGGTCAGTGCCCCTGTTTCACCGCCACAAACTCATCCCTCCCCAACTACGGCACCTGTTATCCACCCCCCTACTCCACCGGCCCCGGCAACTGATTATGACCCCAGACTCCTACTGGATGAACTATCCCGTTCCCTCGAAGAGATAAGATACTCCAACGAGCTAAGCGACCAATATAGACATCAGTTATTTAATATCGTAATGGATGCAAAAGAAGCAGTGGAGTATAACTCTCCCGCGGATATTGAGAGAAGCCGAATACAATTCCGGGAGTTTGCGGTAAACACAAGAGATACATGGCCTAGGTTATTTGAATCATTGTGGGCCAGACCCAATCTCGTTACCTTTTTCAGAGGCAATTCGTAATCCTCCAAAAAACCCTATCACCTATACCCGGTTATATTACAAAACCCGCCTATATGGCGGGTTTATTATGTTGTGGACATACTAATGAAACCAGGTGAAACTATGAACTTACTGTCCCTTAAAACCCGCCAGACCAGATCCTTTGTATCCAAACGAGACATCGCCACAGTGTTGGTGGGGGCTTTTGGTTTTTTTGTCGGGCGAGCCGTTGTTTTTACATTTGTTAATCCCCTTGCAATACCCTTTCTTGCCACATTTATGGGGTCAAAGGGGGCATTTTATTGGACGGCTATCTTTCTCACATTGGGCCTTGCCACTCGTATTGGTGAACTCCTGACCCTTAGATATATGTTGGCCATTGGACTTCTATGTATTTATTATTTTTTCGGCACGAAAATAGCCAGCAAATATGTCGATAATACTGCACGGATGTCAACAGGCTGGCTGCGCTTACCCTATATTGCGGGGGCTGCGGCAGTATCAATGCTCCTTTCCGGATTGGGATTTGCCCTAATTTACGGTGTCAGCACCTTTTTGATTATGGTTGCGCTCATTGAGACTATCCTCGCCGGGTCTCTTACTCTTATTGTCAAACGAGCACATATCATTTTAACAGCCAGACGGCGGCGTTCTAATTTGCTGTCCGGTGAGGATATTATTGCCCTTACGGTAGTGCTTGCTGGAGTTATTGCCGGGGCAAGTGAGATCTATGTAGGAGCCATGCCTCTTCGGTTCTTCTTTTGTGTATATGTACTGTGTATTGTGGCGTTCAAAGGCGGACCCTCTATGGCGGCAGCGGCTGGGCTTTTGCTTGGGATTTTTTTGCATCTTGCGGGACATTGGGATACGGGACTCGCGGCTGTGTTGGGGCTTGCAGGGATGGGAGGAGGCTTTGGCAAACGCTTTGGTCGAGGGGGGGTGCTTGCGGGAGTTGCGGTTCTTGGTGCGGCAACTCTGGCTATTATTGCCCCGTCTATGCTAGCGTTTTCACTGATATATGCCCTTATAGCCGCCGGGGTGGCCTTTTTTCTTACACCACAGTCGTTTTACTTTAATGTAGCATCGGCAATTACCCCTGTGCTGGACTCCGCCGATGACTATATGGACAAAATTAAAGAAGAAACCACCCGCCGGCTAGACAAGTTCTCAGCTGCTTTTGAAAAACTGGCCGAGACCTTTAGCGGCCTTTCCAAGCCTAAGCATTCCCTTAACAAGCATGATATAACTTTGCTAATAGATGACCTTGCAAACCGAGCCTGCAATGGCTGTCCTCATTTTGTCCGCTGCTGGGAGGATGATTTATATCTTACCCATCAATATGTATTCAACATACTAAATATCTGCTCCCAAAAGGAGGATGTATCCCATGTAGATATTGACCCAGGCTTTCTTACATCATGCCGGGACCCTGAAAAAGTTCTACGGGAATTAAGCGGTATTTTCACCCTATACAAAAATAACCTCAGATGGCATAACCGCATAGCCGAGAGTCGTGAGCTGGTAAGCCAGCAGCTCCAAGGGGTGGCTGGGATTGTGAAAGGTTTGTCCGATGAAATTGATATGTCCCTAAAATTCCACGAAGGACTGGAAGAAGAAATGATTATGGCCTTGCTTAAGCAGAAAATCGAGGTCAATAGTGTAATCGTACTTGAGAACCAAGCAGGGCGTTACCGGGTTACAGTAAATCACCGACCATGCGGCCATGACAGAGCCTGCACAAAGGAGATACTGCCAGTGCTTAGCACTGTGCTTAAGCGTAGGATGCGATTGGAGCAATCCGATTGCGATATCCGCAAAAATGTTTGTTCAGCCCGCTTTGTTGAAGACCAAAAGCTACGGATTACAACAGGGGTTGCACATCGCGCCAAGACTTCCAAAGGCTCCGGGGACAGCTATTCCTTTATGGATTTAACCGATGGCACCTGCCTTTTGGTACTTAGCGATGGTATGGGCTCTGGAGAGCGGGCTAGACGTGAGTCCGCCGCCACTGTAGATTTACTGGAGGATTTTATTGAAAGCGGTTTTAACAAAGATTTAGCTGTAAGGATGATTAACTCCGTATTGGTACTAAAAAGCAGCGAGGAATCATTTTCTACATTGGATATCTGCTCCATTGACTTGTACAACGGCGAGACCGAGTTCATCAAGATTGGTGCAGCGGCGACTTTTATATTGCGGGATGGCAAGGTAAAAGTCATCCGCTCATCATCCCTGCCAATTGGAATGCTTAATGACGTGGACTTGGAGGTCCATGCCGGGCAACTGGAGCATGATGACATCATTATAATGGTAACCGACGGTATAACCGAGGCCGTGGCCCAGGGGGCCGCTCCCATTGCAAAAGACGAGGATTGGCTTACCTTCACAATTAAACAGTGTAAATCCAGCAACCCACAAGATATGGCTGATTATGTGCTTAACGAAGCGGAAGAGCTTGTTGGGCTGCCTAAGGATGATATGACAGTACTTGTGGCTCGGGTTTGGGAGAAGCTTTAAATTTTTTTCTATCATACGGTCAGAAAGCCTTGTCATAGTCTTTTTACAAAAAGAATAATCATAAGCGCGAAAAGGCATAATCATGCCGATTTCGCGCTTTTTCTTGCCTATAACAATATCGTTGTTTATACTATTCACGAATAAATCACAGTTGCTTTCCTATCTTCTAACTTCTATTCAAAAAGGAGCCTCCCATGCCCAGCTATACCCCCATGATGGAGCAGTATTTTTCAATAAAAAATCAACATAAAGATGCCATTTTGCTTTTCCGTTTAGGTGATTTTTACGAAATGTTCTTCGATGACGCAATTATTGCCTCAAAATGCTTGGACATTGCCCTTACTGCCCGAGATTGCGGCCAGGCCGAACGGGCTGCCATGTGCGGTGTTCCCGTTCATGCAGTGGAAGGTTATATTGCAAAACTGGTAGCTGCGGGCCATCATGTGGCTATGTGCGACCAAGTTGAGGATGCAAAATTTGCAAAAGGCCTAGTAAAACGGGAAGTAGTGCGGGTAATCACCCCAGGCACAATAATCGAAAGCCACCTCCTAGAGGAAGGACGACATAACTATATTACATGCATCCATAAAGGGCCTGGTCGTTATAGTCTGGCAACAGCGGATATAACCACTGGGCATTTTATGGTTACAAGCCTACCCATTGTGGACGATAATAAGCTCCTTGACGAGTTGGCCCGGCTCAACCCTGCAGAGGTATTGCTTCCGGAGGACTTCCCCCTCGCTCGTGTTGTGGAAAATGTAGCCGGACAGCGAGCAACAAAGGTTCCACCATGGAGCTTTGGCCGAAGTGCTGCTTTCGATAGACTTACGAATCATTTTGGAACCTTTCATTTGGAGGGTTTTGGCCTATCGGAAAACGCACCGGAGGTTCCCGCTGCCGGGGCACTTCTTTCCTATTTATCAGAAACTCAGAAGCATGCCCTTAGCCAAATTACATCTATTAAAATTTATAGCCAGCAAACCCACATGATATTAGACGCATCCAGCCGCCGCAACTTAGAATTAACATCAGACCTTAAAAACCGCAGCAAAAAAGGCTCTCTGCTTGGCGTACTGGACAGAACAAAAACCGCAATGGGTGCAAGACTACTAAGAAGTTGGGTAGAGCTGCCGTTGATGTGTGCCGATAATATTCGCCGCCGCTTGGATGGGGTAGAAGAATGGTTAAACTCTCCCCTGCCCCGTGTAGAAGTCCGGGATTTACTATCCGGTGTACATGACCTAGAGCGGGTTATGGGGCGTTTATCTACCAGATATTGTACCGCCAGAGATTTGTCAACCTTGCGCGGGGCTCTCACACCTCTGCCGGCAATCGGTAAGTTACTAAAATTCATGGAGGCCGCAGTAAACAAAGAGCTCTCACAGACATATGACGACCTAGCTGATATCCACAGCTTAATCGATGTAGCCATTGTAGACGCTCCCCCCGCCGCCACTCGAGAAGGGGGCATGATTCGTCAGGGCTATAACCAAGAGTTGGATAAACTCTTAGATATTAAAGAAAATGCCGCAAATTACCTAGCGGAAATAGAAGCAAGGGAAAGAGAGGCAACAGGAATCAAAAACCTAAAAATCCGCAACAATCGGGTCTTTGGCTACTACATCGAAGTCACCCAGTCATATCTTAACTTAGTGCCCGAGAGTTATGTCCGCAAGCAAACTCTAGCCAATGCCGAGCGATACATTACGGCCGAGCTTAAGGACTTAGAAGATACAATCCTAACAGCCGAGGAGCAAACCTCTGCTTTGGAATACGAACTCTTCGAAGCTCTACGCCGTGAGGTAGTTGAGCAAATGGCTCGCATTCAATTTACCGCAATGGCCCTGGCGACAATAGATTCATTGCAATCCTTAGCCGATGTAGCCGACCGGAATCAATATGTGAAGCCAAATATCAACATGAACAACCATATAGAAATAATAGAAGGCCGCCATCCTGTAGTTGAGGGGATGCTAGGCCATGGTTTTGTACCCAATGACAGTGAGCTAGACAAAAATGCCCATCGCCTTGCTATTATTACTGGGCCAAATATGGCAGGTAAGTCCACATATATGCGGCAAGTAGCCCTTATTGTGCTGATGGCGCAAATCGGGTCCTATGTACCGGCGGAGAAGGCCGAAATCGGTATGGTAGACCGGATATTTACCAGAGTCGGAGCATCTGACGACCTGGCAACGGGGCAAAGTACTTTTATGGTAGAAATGACAGAGGTAGCCAATATTCTTAACAACGCAACAGGTGACAGCCTAGTTTTGCTGGATGAAATCGGCAGGGGCACCAGCACCTTTGACGGCCTGGCAATTGCCTGGGCTGTACTTGAATATATCGCATCAAGAATCGGAGCCAAGACCCTTTTCGCCACCCATTATCACGAGCTTACTAAGCTGGAAGGCCAGGTGGAAGGTGTAATCAACTATTGTTTCACTGCCCATGAGACCGAAAAAGACGGCGAAACAGATATCGTTTTCCTAAGAAAGCTAATCCACGGGGAGGCAGGCCAGAGCTATGGGATACATGTGGCAAAGCTGGCTGGGTTGCCATCAGATACCTTGTCCAGGGCTAATCAACTACTGACGGCCTTAAACGATGCTGACATCTCCAAGAAAGCTGATAATATCGCCCCACCACCGCCAAGGGTTTCCGTGGCGGAAAATAAGCTGGCCCAGGTATTAAAATCCATTGATACAGATAAACTAACCCCTATGGATGCGCTAATAACTTTGAGCCAGATGAAAGAATTAATACGAGAATAGCAATCGTAGGGGCGGCGAATCCGCCCCCATGATGAACCGGTTCCCAGTGATTGGTTGGTAAAGCTAACCTATCGGCCAATACTGCGAAAGACTCTTTATAGGATTAGACTTCCATGCATATTTTCCCGAAACTGCCTACCAGATGCAAAACGTGTAAAATCCCTTCTGTTTTATCTCGGTATGTATTATGATAATCGTGATAAACGGACCTCCTCGGAAATTGGGCAAAACAAGCTGAGCTTCAAGCTTGCTTACCCTATTTCTGAGAAGGTCTAATATAAAGGGGTTTTTATTATGAAAAAAATCAAAAGAAACAAAATGCCGCTTTTGGCAATTATCATGGCAAGCTATTTTGTTGTAGGATTCCCTGATGGTGCTTTTACCGTCTCATGGCTGGGTATCTCAGATGACTTAAGCCTGCTTATAGCACATTCCGGCTACATTCTTGTTGGATATTCAGTTACGTATACCCTGGCTGGGGTCCTACTAGCGCGGTTTAACCGTTTTATGAAGTTGCAAACTATCTATTTCTATGGGCTTATCATAATGGCCGCAGGCTTTATCTGGCTTGCTCTTTCTCTTTCATTTATGATGGCACTTGCCGCGATTACCCTTTACGGGTTTGGGACCGGAGCAATGGCTTCCAGCATGAACGCCTACATGGCAAAGCATTTCAGTGCCAAGCATAATAACTGGATGCACTGTTTCTGGGGGGGAGGCGCAACCCTGTCTCCCTTGATTATGTCCCAGATGATGGCAGTGCTTAGCTGGCGGGCAGGCTATTTTGTGATAACAGGTATTTTAGGGGTAGTCGCAATTGTTTTGCTTGCGAGTATGTACAAAAAAGTCTGGATAAATGACGATGATGCAGTCCAAGAAAATATCGAGAACATCGTAGTAAAAGAATGGTTTCTGACAAAAAAATGGCACCAAATCGTTGAGATAATGACCTTCTTCTTCCTTGGGGGTACAGATTACACCCTTGTTTTCTTTACCGGAATGGTGTTAATGGAGCGTGGACTCAGTTTAGAAGCCGTAGGTCTATTTTCCGCGGTATACTATATATGTATGACGATAGGACGTATGTTTTTTGGTTGGTTGGTGAAGTGGCTAAAAGAGGTTCCCATAACACGGATTGGTATAGTCATCGCACTTACGGGTATAGGTGTGTTGTATTTTACTAGCAATATTGCAGGTATGGCCATGACGGGATTTGGTCTTGCACCACTTTTGCCAACCTTGGTAAGCGATACCTCAAATCGTTTTGCTCCTGGCTCTATATCCAAGCTTGTGGGATATGAGCTAGCTGCCTTTGGCGCAGGTATAGCCGTTCTATTTTTTATAACGAGTCTAATATTGGAGTTTGTTTCTTTGGAGGCACTTTTCCCAATTGGCATACTATTTATACTGCTTGTATTCATATGTAATGAGATTTTGGCCCATGCTATAGCGAACGACATTGAGAAACGTGATTGAAGGAGGGCCGCAAAAACGCGAAACAAGCGTTTTTAGCTGGTTTTGCCCGAGCAGTGACGGTTCACGATTTCGAAAGTTGTTCGCTATATAAAGCGTGAAAAGAAACAGGGGCTATCATCTTCTTCGTTTTCCACCTTTCTTGGCTATCTCGTTAGAATCATTTCGCACAAATCCTAAATAGCTCTCATACCGTTTTGGATGAATAGCAATACCCACTTGCTCCTTTACGGCGCAGTCAGTTTCCTTATCATGGAGACAATTATTATACTTGCACATCCCAAAAAAGGGCTCAAACTCCGGGAAACATCCCCCGATATCCTCTGCCGGTATCCCCTCCACCTCCAAGGATGAAAACCCCGGCGTATCCACCAAATACCCAGCCCCAAGTGCCAGTATTTCCGCATGACGGGTGGTATGCTTACCCCTTCGCAGACGCTGGCTGATGTCCCCGGTTTCCATATTAGCTCCGGGCAATAATGCATTGATAAGACTGGATTTACCTACCCCTGATGGCCCCGCGAAGACATTAAGTTTCCCTGACATAATGGCAGCAAGCTTATCAAGGTCAAGACCCGTAGCCGCTGACACAAAAACCAGGGGGTATCCTGCCTTTCCATAATGTGTATAAATGTCAGGTCCTTTGTGGAGGTCGTACTTATTGATGCAAATCACCGCATCCACATTTTCATAGGCCGCAATTACAAGAAATCTATCTAAAAGCCCCGCAGAAAATTCTGGCTCCGCCGCTGCCATTGTGACTATTACTTGGTCAATATTGGCAACAGGTGGACGCCGCAGAATATTCTTGCGGGGCTTTATACTTTGGATTGCGTTTTTATTTGTGTCGATAATGCAATTGTCACCAACAAATGGGGTTATCTGCCGGTTGCGAAAAACCCCGCGGGCGGTACAGATATATACACCGTCGTCACAGACAACAGTGTATTCACCACCTACGCCTTTTGTAATCAGGCCCTCTTTATTCATCAAAGTTTATTTCGTACATACGAACGAAATGTGCAACCCCATCCACAATCTCGTAGATATGGTAGGCTACTATACCATTTCCGCTTACATGCATCTCCAGGGGGAAGGAAGCTACAGAAGTTGCGGGTGCATTGGCAATCCTCTCACGGGCACCCCCCTGAGGCTGGCGGTATACTCGTATATGCACAGTTTCTGTGTCGTCAGGTATGGTCCATAAGGAGATTACAAGGGTACGTGATACTGGGGCCGGTGGGTCGTATGGGTCATCATCTCCCGGTTCCGGGGTTGGGTCCGGGTAATCCCCTGGGTCGGCGTATGGGTCATCTGGGTCATCGGTTTCGTATGAATCATCGTCATCGTTTTCATAATAATCAGGCTCCGGGGTTGGTGCTGGTGTAGGGGGCAGCTCGGCTCCGGTGCTTATTGTAAAGCTCACTAAGGATTCACGCTCCACTACCTCTCCCGGTAACGGGTCTTGTCTGAATATCCTGCCTACGGCAAAGGTCGTGCTTTCATCTTGAAGTACAACTCCGGAAATTAGATATGCTTCCCTAAGAAGTTCTATAGCTTGCTCTCGAGTTGCACCTATCAAGTTGGGCACGAGTACATAATTGCTGTCTTCTTCTGCTTCCATGGAAACATACAACACAACCATGGTGCCGTCACCGATAGGTGTCCCGGGCTCAGGCACTTGGTGATAGACAGTACCAGGGTCAGACTCATGCTCTTGCTCATTCAACAATATATTAACATCCTCGCCGAGTAACTCCTTCGCGGCGTCGATGTGCATACCTGTTACATCCGGCATGGTATAAGTTGTTGGACCAAGACTTATGGTTATTCGAATGGGGTCCCCTGGTGCCATATTATCATGATCACTGGTGGGATTTTGATAAATTATACGCCCTTCCTCTACTTCGTTATGGAAAATGGGCTCTTCCAATGCAATGCTCAGTCCATACTCATTAGCGGCAATTACAGCTTCTTCATATGTCATTCCTATCACATTGGGCGGGGTAATACGCTCTGATCTAAGCCTGTTATACACAGAGCATGAACCAAGCAAAATAAGTAAGCAGAACAAAAGCCCCACACCAACGCCTAATAATATCGCCATACGATCGGATTTCTTATCAGGCTTTTCGTTTGGAGCATCCTCGCCTTCATAATCGGCGTCGTCATAATACCCGTCCTCATGGGTATCATCAGAATAATCCGCATGTGGGTCATGATAATCATTATTTGAAACTCTTACAAAGCTGCCGCTTGCATCTTCAAGTGCTTGGTTTAAATCTTCCGCCATTTCATCAATGTCATGATAACGCATTGCAGCGTTCTTCTGGGTGGCTCTGTCTATTATACGGACAACACTTTGTGACACATGGGGGTTGATTTCCAAGATATCCGGCAGTGTATCATTTATATGCTGCATTGCAACTGTTACTGCGTTGTCCCCGTCAAAGGGCAGTTGGCCGGTGGCCATCTCATACATTACAATGCCGAGGGAATATATATCTGTTTTGTGGTCAACATAGCCTCCGCGAGCCTGCTCGGGAGAGAAATATTGAGCCGACCCCATGCTATCCCCTGTGGAAATGGTTCCGCTTTTTGCTACACGGGCTATACCAAAGTCAGCTACCTTTGCGTTGCTGTTTGGAGCAACCAAAATATTCTGGGGTTTTATGTCCCTGTGTACTATCTCAGCTCGATGAGCAGCACCAAGGCCATCCGCAATCTGAAGAGCCATGCCAAGGACCGCATCGTTATCAAATGGTCCATGCCGGTTAATCAGCTCTTTAAGATTAGAGCCTTCAACATATTCCAAAACCATATAATAAAGTTCTTCGTCTTGACCATAATCGTAAATACTCACAATATTTGGGTGGCTTAAAGCCGCCGCCGCCATTGCTTCTACGGGAAAACGCCGAACAAATTCTTCATTTTCGGCAAGGTCTTCTCTTTGAATTTTTAGTGCTACATATCGGTCAAGCTTGGTATCTAAGGCACGGTATACTACTGCCATACCTCCTGTACCAAGAATCTGATCTATTTCATAACGTCCGGCAACTACCTGCCCTACAGACAGTTTCAATGCACTTCACCTCTTGCGTCTATTTTAGCTTACAGTCGATGTTTTTTTTACCAATAAATCAATAATTATAACAGAGATATTATCAATACCACCATTTGCGTTGGCAGCGTCAATCAGTGCTTCAGCTCTGATATCTGTAGCAGCTTGTTGTCCAAGGATATCCTGGATAGTTTCGTCTGTCAGCATATCCGTAAGTCCGTCAGAGCATAACAATATAGAGTCTACCCCGTTTATATCATGGAGAGTCTCTTCCGCTATTATTAATGGGTCGCAGCCAAGGACTTTTGTCAGCATGTTGCGGCGAGGATGCGACCTTGCTTCGTCTGGGGTTATTTCATCTGCGTCCAGCAGCTCCTGTACCATGGTATGATCATTTGTGATTTGGCGAAGAACTCCATCTGCAAATGTATATATACGGCTGTCTCCGATATGTGCTACTGCCAAGGTATCGCCGACCACCGTGCAGGCCGAAAAAGTTGTACCCATACCGCTATAATCAAGGTTGGAAACAGAAAGCTGATATACATCCCGGTTGGCTTGGTTGATTGCTGTTACTAAGGTGTTAAGCAGCTCTGCTGCATTGTTGGCGACGGAACCTTGGTACTTATATAAGAAATCGCAACTGTGTTCAAGCGCTTTTGCACTTGCTACTTCCCCTGCATTATGACCGCCCATGCCGTCTGCAATAATAAATAGGTTTGACAGAGGACCTACAGGCTTGGTGGAATGGAATATAGCGTCCTCGTTGTGACTGCGGACTCTACCTACTGCTGACAGACCGGTTACATACATATTGCACCCCTTGATAGGGGAAATACTTCTCCCCTTTGAATGAGACTATGTTGGACCTATTCTGAAACAGGGCAAAACAAGCTGAACTTCAAGCTTGTTTTCCCTATTTCAGAACAAGTCTATTATAGTTGTGTTTGCATGGGTTAACAAGTATTTCTAACCATTGCCGCAATAAAAAACCCATCATTTGTTGGGCCTGGCAATATTTGAAGGCAGTCTTCTTCATATAAATGACCCATATCTGTTGGGGGATTCTGCCTGCGCATTATAAATGGATGATTCTGCAAAAACCATCGCACATTGTCGATGTTTTCCTCCCGAGCTACGGTGCATGTAGAATATACCAAAACCCCGCCGAGCTTTACATATTTTGCGGCTACGGATAATAGCTGCCGCTGTTTTTCCGCAAGTGCGGTTATATCTTCGAAATTTCGGTTATATTTTATTTCCGGTCTTTTGCGGATAGTGCCGAAGCCGGTGCATGGGGCATCTAGTAAAACCACGTCTGCTATGGAGTGCAGATTTTGGTCATATTCCAATGCATCTCTGGTTTCCGGATGGATACAGGTGAGGCCCATATTTTTTCTTGCTTGGTTTATCAAGGTAGTACGGTGTGGGTGCAGGTCAAAGGCCATTATCCGTCCAGTGTTTCCCATATAACATGCGGTGGCAAAGGACTTACCTCCCGGCGCGGCACATAAATCCATGACGGTAAAACCGGATTTTAGGTCCATGGCTTTGATTGCCCATAGTGCGCCGGGGTCCATTACGAAAAATAAACCATCTTGATATGCTTGCAGATTTGTTATATCCCCTGATTTTCGTAGGACTATAAAATCATCTCCGAGGGGAGTGCTTTCTACACCTTCTGATTGCAATCTTTCAACTAAGCCAGCCTGGGTGGTTTTGATTGTATTTGGGAAAACAGTTACCGGCGGCACCATGTGGCTGTTTTCACAAAAAAAGCGGGTTTCATCTGGGCCAAGCCACTTAGCAAGACTGCCGGCAAGCCATTTTGGATATGAATAGCGCATATAAAAATCATCCAAGGATGGTATCTCCGGTTGCCGCGCGACAGCGCGCAAAACACCATTTACAAAGCCGCTGAGACCGGCATAGCCGTTTTTCTTTGCCAAAATTACAGCTTCATTGACAGCGGCACTGTCAGGGGTTTTTTCTATATGCCTAAGCTGGCAGAGGGATATCCGTAGCAAATTCCGGATATATGGCTTCATTTTATCCACAGTGATTTTTGAGAAATGGTTTATTACATAGTCAATTGATAGAAGATTACGCAAGGTCTCGTTTACAAGCTCTGTGACAAAGGCCCTGTCCCGGGAATCTAAGTCTGACTCCCCAAGGAACCTTCGTAGCGCGATATTGGCATATGCGCCATTTTCTAGTATGTCTGAGAGAATATCCACGGCATACCCGCGGTTGGATTTTTGTGATTTCATTTGCACCTCGCGGAATAAAATAACCCGGCATAATCCGCCGGGTAACACCTATGGGTAGTATACACAAAAATACCTCTACTGTAAAAATGAACATCTATTTCAAACAATCTAATACCATCACCCCGGGCTTGACCCGGGGTCCCCTATCTTTACCTAAGCATGGGGGATTCCGGGTCAAGCCCGGAATGATGAACGGGTCGCCCTTTTAGCTCCATCTTTCAAAAGATTCCCGCATATGCTGCGCTACATCCATTTCATATACTTGATTCAGCATACCACTTTTCACAATCTTGTCAGCATTGCCATCCACCGCAATTTCACCTTTATTCATCACAACCAAGTGGTCACTTAGACTCAGTGCCAGGTTTATGTCATGAAGCACGCCTACTATGGCTCTGTTGCCTTCTTCTGCCCATTTTTTTAGATATTCGATAATTTCTATCTGGCACTTTAGGTCAAGATGGTTGGTGGGTTCATCCAATAAGATTATGCGCGGCTCTTGTACCAATGTTCTGGCAAGAAACACACGTTGAAGCTGCCCGCCGGATAGCTTGGTGATTTCTTTGTCTTTTTCATCCAATAAATCTACGGCCTTAAGAGCTTGCAAAACCGCGGTTTTATCCTCAGATGTAGGCGTACTTAGAATACGGTTTTTTATGTGTAGATACCGCCCCATCATCACCGTATCAAAAACCGAATAGGTGAAATATATTCCCACCATCTGGCTAAGCATCGCTATTTTCATAGAAATATCCCGGCGTTTCATTGAGGTGTAATGCATACCCTCCACGAGGATACTACCCTTGAAGGGCAGTATGTTGGCGATTGCCTTAAGCAAGGTCGTCTTTCCGCAACCGTTTGGTCCTACAATAGAAAGATTGCCATCAATTTGCATCGAGATATTATGGATTACATCCACGCCGCCATACCCGGCAGATAAATTCTTAATAGTCAGCATCTATTTCCTCCTGCTGAAGTAGACATAGGCAAAAAACGGTGCTCCGATTAAGGCCGTTACAACCCCGACAGGCAGCTCAATAGGAGCAGCTACCGTCCTCGCCACAATATCCGACAGCACCATAAATGTCCCGCCAAATAACGCCGACATGGGTATTACTACCTTATGGGCCGAGCCGAAAATCTTACGGACAACATGAGGTGACACCAAATCCACAAATCCTATAACCCCAACAAATGCAATGGTGCTGCCTGTAAGCACAGCGGTACCTATTAGCAATATCCATTTCACCCGGGTGCTATTGACACCAATGGTCCGAGCTTGGTCTTCTCCAAAGGTCATAATGTCTAATTCCCATTTATAACGGCTAATAAAAATAATACCGATTACAACAACAGGAACCAAGATATACAGGGTATTCCACCCTCCCCGCATAGAAAAGCTGCCCATTTGCCACAGCACCATCCGCTGAGTACCTTCCCTGAACATGGCAAAAAGTAATGAGGTTATGGCGTTAATAAACAGGGAAAACACAATACCCGTAAGGATTATCGTCTGGTTTTCCATCTGGCCGTCCAGCCGGGATGCTATCCCCATTACAATAAAAATCGTACCAAGCCCAAAAGAAAAGCCCAAGATGGGCAATGTCATCATTGGCAAAAAGGGTAAGCTTACCCCTAAGAAAATCACAAAAGAAGCACCAAGAGACGCCCCGGAGGACACACCAAGTGTGTAAGAAGACGCCAGAGGGTTCCTAAGCACGGACTGCATAACCGCTCCACTTACAGACAATGCCGCCCCTGCAAAAAAGGCCAGCAGCACCCGAGGCAGACGCACATTCCATACGATTGCAGCCCGGTTTTCCGTAATATGTTCCGGCAGGTTTATATTAAACATATTGTGGCCAATACTTCTAAGTATATCAAGGGGGGGTATGTTCACGCTGCCTATTCCAATGCCTAATAAAATTGCGGCAATGCTTATTCCAATCATTAAAACAAACTTACCGCCCCAGTAACCCGGGGCGGTAGATTGGCGAGATGTTTTTACTATTGCAGTTTTCATCCGAAGTAATCAGGATATATGGCTTGAGCCATTTCTCTTAGTGCTGCAATTATGTTGTGGCTTGGACGGCTGCTGGAATCAGCATCAATTTGAAATACTGCACCTTCCTGTACTGCAGTGATTGTATCCCATCCGTCTCTTTCCATAATTTCTGCTACAGGGTCATCCAGGAAGTCTGTGGATGTGAGGATTACGTCGGGATTAAGCTCCAGTATTTGTTCATCGGAAACCCCAAGCCATCCTTCTTGGTCTGCAAAGACATTTATTCCGCCGATTAGTTCAATCATTTCGTTAAGGAATGTGCCGGACCCAAAGCTAAACATCCAAGGTGCCGGTGAAACTTCGAAGTATACTGTTTTTTCCTCGGAGATAGTTGCGGCAATGCTTTGTATCTCTGCAATTGCTTCCTCCATGCCTTCGACAATGTTCGCGCCAGTGCCTTCCGCTCCCAACACATATGCAATAAAGCGGATATCATCCATTACATTAGCGATGGTGTCACTCATGGGGATATGAATAACAGAAATACCCATATCAACAACAGGTCCCATGGGGTCAACGCCGCCGACTCTGGTCATACCTGTTACAAACACAATGTCCGGGCCCAGGTCAATGATATACTCCATATCCAGGGCCATCATGTCCAGCACATTGATACCGGCAGCAAGGCCAGGGACATTACCGGAAAACATATCAGTTGAGATAATCTGTCCGGCAAAGCCAAGGGCTGCAATGATTTCTGTGTTGGCAGGGCCGATGGAGATTATGGTATTTATCTCTGCGGGAACACTGACGGTATACCCTTCCCTGTCTATAATTTCGACAAAGGCGGTGAGTTCTTCAGGTTCATACTCAGGCTCTTCTTGTTCAGCTACCGGTTCTGGTGTTGGCTCGGGAGTGGCCTCGGGGGTTGGGTCTGGGGTGATTACGGCTTCGTTATTACTACATGCTGCAAATACAATCAATAAGGCTATCATGCCCAGAAACATAATAATTTTCTTTTTCATGGGGGTTCTCTCCTTTTGCATAAAAAATCCCGGCTCATAGTAGTTCCACTACAAGCCGGGAGTCGATTTTTGCAAACAAAGATTACGGGAAACCCCCGGATTATGCCTACAACAACCATACCGTCCCATACTCTGTGGGAGCCACTATAGCAGCAGTGCATTAGCAAGCACTGCAAAAATGAGGCAGGTCTCCCGGCTTAGATATAACGCTTGGCTTCGCCTTCTCAAGCATGTGCTCAATGGCTGGTATGTACCAAGAAGCTTCGCTAATCTTTACGGTAGCAGGACTGCTCGGGATTTTCACCCGATTCCCTATTATCCCATAACGTCTGTTTATATTAGGGTCAGACTATGGGCACCATCATTTCTTGATATTCAATTGTATACGCCTAGATATCTTGTCGCGATTGGGAGTATAATCGGGCAATGTTGGTCTGTCAATCAAAATTATATGAAATGCAAAATAAAACTGTATTACTGTACTAGTCAACTAATACAGCTTGCGGATTATAGCAAGATGCTACACTTTGCAAACCCGCATAAAATCAGCGAAATTTAAACCGAAAAAATAAATACCCGTATGTCACCATACGAACTTTTTACGCACTTGGCAACAATAATGCGATAATAGCTCCACCCATTATAAAACCCGTTCCGTTATCCTGGTCTTAAGCCGGAATCCCCCTAGCTTTTCGACAAAGGACGGGGGATCCCAAGTCAAGCCCGGGACACGTCAATCTAATTTGCAAAATCCCCCACCCCCCGCTAAATTACTCGGGGTGATAAAAATGGGAATAGGAATATTAAATAAACTACACGAAGAACTAGCAATAGTGGAAGAAGCATCCGAGC
>WQVF01000033.1 GCA_009781725.1 Defluviitaleaceae bacterium | reverse complement strand
TTTATCACATTAGATTGTGCCGACGTTGAAAGGTTGAGCTTTGCTCGGCCTTTTTTTCGTAAAGCAAAGACTACAATATGCATAGATCACCACGCCACCAACCCAGGCTTTGCTATGTATAATTTAATAGACCCGGATGCATCCTCCACATCGGAAATGGTACTAAGGGTAATTGAAGCTTTGGTAGACGTGGATTCCGAAATAGCCACTGCCATTTACACGGGAATAGTAACAGACACTGGCGGTTTCAAGTATTCCAGTACCGGTAGATCCACTATGGAAGCCGCTGTGAGGCTAATGGAAACGGGTATCCCCTTCACGGATATCTACAATGAGGTAATGCACAAGCACAGCTTCGAGGCGTCCAAGGCTCTGGGTTTAGCCCTAGGTGCAAGTAAACTAGTCTTAGATGGAAAACTGGTATACACCTGCCTAACAAGAGAAATGTTAGTCGCCGCGGGAGCTGACTCAGCCGAAATGGACAATGTAGTGGAATACCTAATGAGCACCAAGGGCGCAGAGGTTGCCTTATTTTTGTATGAACGACACCAAACCGTAAAACCCACCGACGCACCAGAAGACCCTCCCCCCAGCTCCGAGCCAAAAGAGGGAACAAAAAAAATCAAAGTAAGTATGCGCTCAAGGAGCTTGGATATAGGCCAAATTGCAGCATCCCTAGGGGGAGGCGGGCATAGGATGGCGGCTGGGTGTGCTATGGTTGGGACGATGGAAAGTGTGCTTGAGCAGGTGTTAAAGATTGTTGAGCCGGAGCTACTAGCTAGATTATAGTTTGTATGTGGGGGGGGAGAACATGGCTATTGAGTCTATCATGGCACCAACTGTTATTGCGGCACTGATTGCAGCTGCTGTTGGTATCTTTACAACTACAATTAGCCTCATTCTTGCATTGATTAGTAACAAGTCTAAATCAAATGATTCGGTCCGCCTTTTTAGGTATACGAAGCTATATGAAATATTACATGAGTTAGCACATACAAATATGGCAATTGATAATAAGAGTGCATTTGCAATCGTTGATGCGCGAAGGGAAAACCTATTAAGGAGCTACGGCATGGCAAAGCCGTTAGTTAGCGAAGAATATTGGGCAGATATAGATGTGAAAATTAACTTAAACAAAGAACTTTTAATCGAAATAATTGAGACTGGCTTGTTTAATGAGTTTTACGAAGATTACAATAAGTCTGTGGGTATAATGGAGTTAGACTTTAATTCTGCAATTGAAAAGCAAATGAAAGCTTTACTTAAATCAAAATAAGTACCAAGATGTTGCACGACTTACTTTCTCGTGACCTATATCTTAGAGAGGCTTGATATCTAATGAAATGCACAGTTAAACTAATATGGGACAGCGAAGCTAACGTATGGTTTACCCGTACAGGCGACATCCCAGGCCTATGCTTAGAGTCCGAATCCTTCGATACTTTAGTCGAAGATGTTAGAGCCGCTGCCCCAGAGATGCTAGTTCTCAATTGTAATTACGAAGGGCCAGTTCATCTGATATTTGAAGCGGTTCGTATCGAAGTCGAAACGGCGATGGTTTCATAATGAGGGATTACAGCAAGCCACTGAAAGAACTTCTGAGTAAACATGGATGGAGCTTCTTTCGGCATGGGAGTAGAGGTAGCCATGACATATGGCAGGACCCAAATGACAACAAGACAGTTTCGATTAATAAAAACATGAAATCAAGACATACCGCAAATGATATTCTCAGCCAAGCCGGTTTGAAAGAGCGATTTAGATAAGTCAAAGGAGGCCAACATGAAAGAATGCAGATTTGAGTACATGTTTCCCAATGAGTTAATGGATATGGTTAACAAGTGCCCCGTATTTATAGTCCCAACCGGCCTCTTAGAATGGCATGGCAATCATCTGCCCTTAGGGCAGGACTCAATGAAGGTCTATGGTATTTGCCTTGAAGTGGCGCGCAAGCTTGGCGGTGGGGTTGTGCTGCCCCCCAATTATTGGGGGACGCCTGGGTTTTCTACTTATCTTGGGACACTTACCTTTTCCGAAGAGGCGTTATATCCCCTGTTTTACGAAATTTTCACTCAGCTTAAAAAGGTGGGAGCCAAGGTTATCGCTCTTATTACAGGACACTATGGCATTACGCAAGTGACATTCATTAAGAAAGTGTCATCGGAATGGGCTACGGCCAATCCGGATGTACAGATTATCGCAAGGCCGGAGTATGAGGACGTGTTAGTAGACGGGGAAGTCCCTGCGGACCACGCCGGCAAGTGGGAAACATCTATGTTTTGGCATATGTACCCGGATTTAATCCGCTGGGAGACATATGACCAGGTTATGGATGATATGAAGGTATATAAAGATGCCCCATTGGACTATCACAAGGAAACCCCTCACTGGGACTTTGGCGAGGATTTACGGGCGACATCATCTAAAGAGCTTGGAAAGAAAGCCGTTGATGCTATTTCCGATGTTATTGTAGCGGATATCAGGAAGGCCTTGGAGCTATGAGTAAAGCCTCTCATTTATTTGGCGCAAGTGTAATACTGCATAAGGACGGAAAGATACTTCTGCAACAGCGAAGAGATAATAAGTGCTGGGGCTATCACGGCGGACGCGTTGAGCTGGGAGAAGTCGTAGAAGAAGCGGCAAAACGTGAGCTCTTAGAGGAAACGGGGCTTACGGCGTATTCCCTTAAGCTTTATGGCGTGTTTTCTGGCCCGGATTTCCACCACATCTACCCTGATGGCAATGAATTTTATATTATTGATATGGTTTATATATGCGACGATTTCTCAGGTGAAGAAGTTATGCAAGTTGAGGAATGTTTGGATTTGCAATGGTTTGACATGGATAATATCCCTCGGGATATAAGTCCGACGGTACTGCCTGTACTTAGGAAATTTATCGAAGAATATCAGGGTGTTGGCGGTGAATAGCTATCATGGGGTTATTATGTTTGGGGCATCTGGGTCAGGTACAACGACTCTTGGGCGCGAACTGGCGCGGCTATTGGAGTTCGAGCATCATGACATAGATGATTATGTATGGGAAAAAACCGAACCGCCATACATAAAAATACGCTCTAATGACGAGCGCGTTGCTTTGTTGCGGTCTTTGATTAAGGGTGAGTTTGTTTTGTCTGGTTGCTTGCGGGAATGGGGCGGCATTATTGACCCTATGCTTTCCATGGCTGTATTCATACAAACTCCGACTGAGGTAAGGCTTGCCCGGCTCAAAAAACGTGAGCTAAATCGTTATGGCAACCGCATCCTTCCTGGTGGGGATTTATATGAGTCTCATAAAGAATTTCTGGCATATAGTGCTACGTATGATACCGGAGGAATGGAAACCCGTTCCGCTGCGTCCCAAGAAGCGTGGGCAAAGACTCTTGCTTGCCCGGTGATTAGAGTTTCTGGGATGGATGATTTTCGTGAAACGGCGTTGGCCTTGAAGCGTCGATATGAGTTTTGTCATTTTGGCAGAAGCCGTTTACATATGTAGACTGGTTTTGTCATTTTGGTCAAAGCCGGTATAATACATATATTCTACCTTCCTAAAAGGAGTTGATGCCCATGACGGGCTTTTTTAATGTCTACAAAGAAGCTGGGTATACCTCCCATGATGTGGTGGCAATTATCCGCAGGCTTACCCGTGGCAAGGTCGGGCATACAGGGACATTGGACCCTCAAGCTGAGGGGGTACTGCCAATTTGCCTTGGGCGGGCTACCAAGCTGTCCGATATGGTCATGGGACAGGATAAGTCCTATGTTGCCGAGGTTGTGCTGGGGGTCACCACGGATACCGGTGATATGACCGGGCAGATATTATGCCAAGCTCGCGTAAACCAAACTGAAGATGTTATCCTTGATACTGTGGAAAAATTCCGCGGTTTGCAATCCCAAGTACCTCCTATGTATTCTGCAATAAAAATAGGTGGGAAGAGGCTGTATGAACTTGCGCGAAGCGGGGAAACTGTGGAGCGTAAGTCAAGGGATGTTCGCATTGAGTCAATTAAGATTGTGGATTTTAGGCTAATGGAAAATAAATTTACCATTGATGTGGTATGCTCTAAGGGGACGTATATTCGCAGTTTTTGTATGGATATTGGAGAGGCATTAGGGTGTGGGGCCGCTATGGGGTCACTTGTGCGTACTCGTAGCGGTGGGTTTTCTTTGGACAGGGCTTATAAGATTGGAGAAATTAAAGATGCCGCTGTTGCCGGTAATCTTTCTGATATGCTATTGCTGGTGGAAAAGGTACTCCCATTTCCACAGGCTTTTGTGAAGCCTGAGGGACTTGCAATGGCCAAAAATGGCAACCTTCTGCCCTTTGATTTAGTGGACATGCCTACACATATAGATGATAAAATCTGGCTTTATGGCCCGGGCGGGTTGATTGGGCTGTATTCCATTCACGGTAGCAAACTACGCTTGGAGGTAATGATGTGATTATACTGCAAGGTGAAAATATACAAATGTCGGTGCCCTGTGTGTTGGCTGTTGGCAAGTTTGAAAGCATTCATTTAGGGCATCAGGCTTTGGTTAGTGAAATGATGAAATTGGCAAGTGCGCATGGACTTACCACGGCTTTGATTGTATTCGAACCGCATCCATATCAGGTGTTGGTTGACCCTGAATATAAGCCTCTTTTTACCCGTGTGGAGCGGGAGTATCTTGTGGCGGAGCTTGGAGTGGATTATTTGCTTGAGTATCCCTTTGATGTGGATTTTGCGGCACTTTCCCCGGAGGAATTTTGCCGCAAGATACGTGAAGAGCTGCAAGGGCGAATTGTTGTAGTAGGAAAAGGATATCGCTTTGGTTGTGGACGCGAGGGTACTGCGGATACTCTTCGGCAAGCAGGTATACAAGTCCGAGAAATCCCTCATATAGGCGAAGGGAGAAAAACCAGCACATCCACGATTCGGGCTCTTTTATCGGAAAATAATCTTTCCCAGGCAGAAGGCCTTTTGGGTTATCCATTTTTTATCATGGGAAAGGTAACCCCAGGCCGGAAGCTTGGGCGTACTATTGGGATTCCAACAGTTAATATATATCCACATGAGGATAAATTTTTGCCCACAGATGGAGTATATGCTACTCGGACATTCTTTGATGGGGTAAGTTATAAAGGCATAACAAACATCGGTGTGCGGCCGACAGTGGAAGGGGCCGATGCACCTCGCTCTGTGGAGACATATTTGCTGGATTACTGTGGCGGGGACTTATACGGCAAGGATATTCGTACAGAGTTTTTGTGTTTTATCCGGCCGGAGAGACGGTTCGAAAATCTTGAGGCATTAAAAGCGCAGATTCATGAGGATTGTAAAGCAATTTTGTAGGCGGTGAAACCAACAAAAAGCCTAAAGCGGCCTGAGGGTCATGAGTATCTTATTGTTGATACAGGCCCAGGATTGGACGAATATATCGGCAAGGTGATGGAATACCTTATGAAATAGTTGTTGGACATTGAACCATCATATGGTAGTATGTTTAAAATACTTGAGGTGGATAAATTTGAACACATTAGACTTTGTAATCTTGGCCATTTTAGCAATCTGTGCCTTTGCCGGTTTTCGTAAGGGGTTTGTTTGTACCGTTTACCGGTTCGTCTCTTTTATTTTGGCCTTTTTCCTCGCCAGCCGGTTATATCCCGTTGTTGCGCGGTTTCTTCGGGATTCTTTTATTTTTGAAAATATTCGTTTGCGTATTGCCGGGGCTACCAATATCGAGGGGGTGTTTCGGGAGAATGCGCCTAATCCGGCGATTCCCGAGGCTGTTCGCGGCAATGAGATAATCAATTCCCTTCCTCTGCCCCAATCAATGCGGGACATGTTGTATGAAGGCAATACACCGGATATGTTTTATCTTTTGCGGGTCAATACAATTGAGGAATATATCACTGGTTTTTTTGCCAATATTGTGATTAATGTTATTTCTCTTGTGGTAGTATTTCTTCTTGTGCTGCTGATACTCCATTTTATCGGCAAGGCCCTTAAAATTGTAGATATTATTCCCGTGGTCAATACATTCAACCGGGCTGGAGGATTGATTGCTGGTGCACTTATTGGGGTAGGAATAGTATGGCTTGGACTTACTGTTGTTATGATGTTCTTTTCTGTGGGTGCCAACGAGGGGATTTATGGGCTTATCCAAGGCTCGGCTGTAACCAGTTGGCTTGTAGATAGTGGTTGGTTGCTTAACAGGATATCGGCGGTGTAGCATGTGGCGCAGGCTTAAAAGTTTACAAAATCAACCTGGAAGTATATTAAGGCTCTTCCTTCTTGGGAATTTGGGCCTTCTACTTATTGTCGGATATATTTTGCTGTATCCTGCAGGTGCAGCTTGGCTAAACAGTCGGGGAAATATCCGGCGGCAGCAAGAGATTTATAACAGTTATGTCGCATTGGTTCGGGAGTATCATGAACGAGAGGCAGATTTTGAACCTCGCAGGTTATTGCCTTACGATGGTCTGGCCGTTGCAATGGCTAGTGTGCAGAATCTTGCGATTACATATGGTCTTGAGATTCAGAGATTCGATGCCACCCAGCCGGTGGAACGGGATATGGCAGCAGATGGCAGTGTTTTTGTGGAGATGCAAATTTCTGCTGTTTTTTCGGGAGAAAGAAGTGATGAGTTTATCTATGGTCTTGCAAGCAGCGAGGCTTTTGTACGAACGCTCCGTATAGATTTTTCCGATGATGGGGATGATAATTTGCGAGTGGAGTTTTCTGTATTTGGGCGAAGGGAATAATTTGATTTTTACATAATATACTAACTTTGGGACTTGCTGTCCTTGGGTTTGCAGAAATAACCGGGATACTTAATCCACGATGCGGGATACTATTATCATGCTTATTTTTTGTTGACTTTAGTTTGTGAAACTTACGTGGTTTTATGCGTGTATAGTCGTTCATCTTTAAAATGAGTTTGCTCATTTTAAAGATGAACGACTATATAGTGATTCCTCTTGAAAACAAGCGAGCTTGTTTTCAAGAGAATCACTATAAAACCGTAATCGGCCGCTCCCGCCAGAGGCGGGGGCGGCAATCATAGTTAAATTGGGGGGATAAAGGGTGCGCGTTTTTTTACAAGAGACTGTTGTCCGAGAGGCTTTATCAGATGTTCAATGTAATGTCTGCGGGCGTAGTGTGAATAAAGACACCATCGGTTATTTCGAAGACCATCTTTCGATTTCTAAAGCGTGGGGATATCATTCCCCTTATGACGGCGAAATCCATGGCATTGATGTATGCGTTGATTGTTACCAAAGCTGGATTGTGGGATTTGTAATACCGCCAAAAATTACCTGCTACTTTCATTTTGAAGAAAATGCGAGTTGTGCCTGTGCTCACTAATCTTTGCCGATTCTACCTAAGCAGGATGGAATCGGTATACATATGTATACGCCAACCTTTTTATTCCACTCTCTCTGCAACCACAATGAAGCGTCGATTTCCCCTCCCACTTGATGTGGTTACAAGAGTCACTAAATCTCGCCCCGGCTGAATTGTTAGGACAGATGTTTGGTTAGAATCAACGGTTCTTGTCTCTATTACCGTATATACCAAAGTTTGTATTAAGCTTGTTATTATTACCTCGTCCCCAATATTTAATTGATTCAGATTTCTAAATACCCTAGAATGGGCCATATTTCTATGCCCGGCTATCACAGCATTAGAATTTTCTGTCCCGATAGGAAAAGAAGAATGGGTCAAATGAGCTACCCCTTGAAGGAGATGCTCCGCGCTGGCACCCATATAAATAGGTGCGCTAACGTCTATTGAAGGAAGTCGCAATATGCCTATGATACTGGAATCAAGTCCAAATGGCCGCATATAAAATGAAGGATGGCCATAATTAAACGGATCCAGAAGATGCTCCTGATCCCCTAGATAAAGTAAATGGTTGGCTATTGACAGCCCCCCTATTACAAAGTTCAGCCAAAAATTGGGGTCATCCTCCAGAGGGATGTAGTCTCCGTCACTGGCAATCACTCGCTCAATATGCTCCCAACGGTAATTATCCATACGGGCTTCAAAATTAATAATGGCTACCTGGGCACGGGCCTCAAATCGGCTCTGTTGTATAAGAGGATAAACAAAGGACCCGACGGCGAGTAATATTAATGCTATGCTAGTTAGAATATCGCGTTTCATTGTTGGCTCCCATGTGTTGTTGTAGAATATTATTTTATGTTATTGCTATGTACATGTATATATGTAGATATTACATATTAATTAAATCGTTCTTCCAGAACAAAACGCGCAAAGCGCGCTTTTGTTTATGGCCGCGCCAGCAGAAATTGCGAAGCAATTTCCTAGCATATAAAAAAGCGGCTTCGCCGTCTTGAAGCTTGATTCAGGTCGACGTAGTCGCTTTTTTATACAGTTTCCTGGCATATGAAAAAGCCCACTTGGATGTAGTGGGCTTTTTATCAGAACTGGCAACATACTAGAAATCAAAAGTGTCCGGGTCAGGGCCAAATCGTGCATCCTTGTTAAGGCCGTCTATTACTGCAATGTCTTCCCCAGTCAGGGCGAAATCAAAAACATCAATGTTTGCCTTAATCCGGCTGGGGGTTATTGACTTTGGAATACACACGACACCAATATCGATATTCCAGCGCAGTATTACTTGTGCAGGGGATTTTCCATATTTCTCTGCGATTTTTGCAATTACTGGGTTATCCAGCAGACTTACTTTGTTATCCGGATCGCTGCCGCCTAATGGCCCCCAGGATTGCGATACTATCCCATGCTTTTTGCAATGGGCTAGAAGGGGTTTTCTGGTAAGGAGTGGATGCATCTCATATTGATTGAGGGCAGGTACTACACTCCACACCTTGGCGATGTCATCAATATGATGTGGCAGGAAGTTGCTAACTCCAATTGCCTTGGCTTTTCCAGACTTGTAAATTTTCTCCATGGCCAGCCACGTATCAACATAATGGCCCCTTACTGGCCAGTGAACCAGGTATAGGTCTACATAGTCTACTCCCAAGTCAGCCAGGCTTTGCTCAAAGGATTCCACTTGGTTGCCGACGCGCATTGCTTCGTTCCAGAGCTTGGTTGTGAGGAAAATTTCCTCCCGTGGCACACCGCATTCCTTTATTGCTTGGCCTACGGCTTTTTCGTTGCCGTAAATCGCTGCAGTGTCTATGCTACGGTAGCCTGCTTCGATAGCAGTCTTTACGGCCTCTACGCCAGACTGATCGTCGTCTATTTTGAAGACCCCATAGCCGAGCATGGGCATTTTGACACCATTGTTCAAGGCTACATACTTCATAGTCATTCTCCTTTCATAAGTTTATTATGATGTAATTACATTCTACCCTATATTCTAACTCCTTACAAATATGTTAAACCCTTTATATTTACAGGCTTATATGCTATACTTCGAAAGATGATAATAGCAATAGTGGGGGCGCAAGGCCGCTCTTACAAAAACTCTCATGTTTCGAGGTAATTTAAATGATTGACCCTAAAAAACCCCCAAAAATCTACTATAAACCCGTTGTAAAAGCACCAGTCGTAAAGGAAGACGATACACCAGATGTAAAGAAGGAATTATGGCAGGAGGCCCTGAGCTGGGCCAAGACCATAATACTTACTTTGCTACTGGCCTTTGCGATTAATAACTTTGTGATTGTAAACGCCTTGGTGCCATCCGGTAGTATGGAAGACACGATTATGACCAATGACCGGATTGTAGCCTTTAGACTGTCTTACCTCTTTAGGCCGCCGCAGCGTTTTGATATGGTTGTGTTTCGCGGACCGGAAGGGGATCCCACCCTGTATGTTAAGCGTATTATCGGCCTGCCGGGGGACAGAGTAATCATTATTGACGGCCATGTATATATTAACGGTTCTGCGGTGCCGGAGCGACATGATTTTGTAAAAGGAGCTTTGGTAGGTAACCATGGGGTGCCCAATGAGGAAACAGGAGTGCTGTATCCATGGGTGGTCCCAGATGGGCATTTCTTTGTCCTGGGGGATTACCGTACCAACTCAGTAGACTCCAGGCAATGGAGCGAGGTATTTATTCCAAGAGGTAGAATTCTGGGAAGGGTAGCGTTTAGGTACTTTCCCGGGTTTGCTAATTTAATGAATCATTAGCCCTGCCGTAGTGGCAGGGCTTTATGTGAATGCATTTGCATAGCAAATGTGTGAGAGGGGCAGAGCCCCATTAAAATCAAAGGAGGCCACTATGGCAAAAGTTACGAAAGATATGATAATAAGCGATATCTTGCAAGTTGATGCAGGTATTGCCCCGATCTTATTAAGCAAAGGCATGAACTGTATAGGCTGTCCCGCCGCCAAAGGCGAGACATTGGAAGAGGCTGCCGTAGTCCATGGAATGGACGCAGATGCCTTGGCAGAAGAAATTAATAACTACCTGGAAGCCCAGGGATAAATAAGAACTTAAGAAGAGCATCCCAAGAGGCAGCATTGCGCCGGGATGTTCTTTTTATATGCTAGGAAATTGCTTCGCAATTTCTACTTGCGTGGTCGGAAACAAAAGCGCGCTTTGCGCGTTTTGTTCTATAGCCATGCAGTAAAGCGGATTTGTCACTTTTGACAAAACCGGAAAAGTAACACGTCCATTGTGAAGCCCGAGGATAGCAATGTTATTAAGCTAATGGGTATGACTTCGCCCCCTGTGGCGTCTTTCCTTAGGGGCTTTACACCCATATTTCGTTATACAAGATAAGAATCTAGTTGGTGATGATATCACCCGTAATGGGCGGATAGGGGGGAACATAAATGTCAAACATCGGATTCGCTAAACTCTATAAAGCAGTAGTCATCAGCATAATAATCGGATATGTATAGCGAATTAAATGAGAAACAGTCCAGACCGAGCCGAAAATCGTGAACGATTCTACACGTTTTCGGCGACAGGCTGGACTGATTTCGAATTAATTCGCTATATTATTCGCCGCAATCCTCGTAAATACCTTCATCAATAATAATCCCCCAACAAGCTTCTCTGCAATTTTATATTTTGTATCAATGGGTATGTCCCTTGTGGTTATCCATATTGCATTTGTATTAGCTAAAGGCAATAGAGCTAAACTGACTGAGGAACAGTTAGTTATAGAGCCATGGAAAATGGTGTATATTAAACTCGGAATCGGAGTAGGGTTCCTCCTATTATGTTTATCCTACATGTTGGGGTTTATCGAAGGGATTGTAGAGTCGCTGTTATCTGAGGATTCGGCACCGCTTGTTCTGAATTGCGCACTTGTTGTGCTGGGCTCTGTCTCTTTGACCCTGTCAAGTGAACATAAAAAGGAGCCGATTCCCCGAAATTGAAGGAATCGGCTCTTTTGCAATATATTTTAGTCGTTCTTACGTTTCCCTAATATCTCTAACGCATTTGCAAGTACTTCTGGCATTTTGATGCCCATATCGCCCATGTTTTCCAATATACTCAACAGCTCATTGGTTGAAAAAGCAATTATTAATGCATCACGGGTTAGGCTGTTTGTGCCAAGGAGCCCGTCTAGATGTACCGCTACGATTACCATCAAGAGCATACAGGCCTTTTTTATTATACCCTGTAATCTGGTAGTTTTAGGTGGCCGCTCTGGGTCAGCTTTCTCGGATTTTTTGAACAGGGTAACCGCTAACCAACCGCTGATAAAATCAATAACCATAAACATGATAAGGGCTTTTATCAGATGATCAAACCCACCCAACAATTGAGTTAAGATGCCGCCTGTTGCTCCTGCTATCGCCAAAAGTGCGGCCTTGACAAATAGCATAGCCATCATCTCCTTTCCTTTAGTAAATAGTCTATGCTGTAGTCTTCGAAAAGGCGAGACAAGGCCCTAAGCACCTCTGTCGTAATAGCTCTTTTGGCATACCCAGTCGTCTAATATAGATGTATTGATGCACATACGTTCCCCTCTCTCTGTGGAATTGCGTTTGTCCGTGGCGACTGTTCTTACACTATTAGTGTATGACATGGAATAAATTCGAAAATATATTCGCAGTGCAACATTTTACTCAATGCTTATAGAATTATCGTTGCAAAAATATTTCCCGTGTACTATAATCGGAATAACGAACGCACGTACTGTGCATTAAAAGCGAGATTGGATTGCCTGCCCGCCCCTGGTGGAGAGACAATCCATAGTTCTTACGTGTAATGACTATATGGAAGTAAAGGGGCGTCTTATGGTGATAGCGGAACGATTGCGCATTTTGCGCCGGGAAAAGAATCTTAGTAAGAGAGAACTTGTGACCATGCTGCCCATTAATTACAGCACTTATGCCAATTATGAGTCTGGATTTAGGGAGCCCAACTCCGAAGTGCTTCAGATGCTTGCGCGGCATTTTGGGGTCTCCATTGATTATTTGATGGGTATGACAGAAAACCGCCGCAAAGCCGACGAAGTTGCGATTCTTACAGATACAGAGCATAATCATATCGCCCAATACCGGCAGCTTGACGCCCACGGCAAGGACTTAATAGACGTGGTAATGAGTAAGGAACTGGAACGAGTCAACTTTCTAGGGGCTAAGGCCCAGGGCACCACCAAGCAGATGGATGACCAATGGGTCACGCTGCATGTGTATCAACAGCGGGCTTCTGCGGGCTTGGGCAGTTATCTCACAGATGACAGTGATACAGACTTCGAGGTAATGCGTTTTATGGCAACTCCAGTGAGTGAACAAGCTGACTTCTGTGTTAGGATAAGAGGCGACAGCATGGAGCCCAAGATTTGTGACGGGGATATAGTCTTTGTGAAGGCAGCCCCCAAGGTAGGGCCGGACAATGTAGGGATATTTGTATATGACGGAGAGGCGTATTGTAAACGCCTTCGGATTGATAATAAGAAGGGGGCTATATTTTTGGAGTCTCTGAACAAGTCTTATGCTCCAAAGCAGGTTACTCAGCCAGAGTATTTGAGGACTGTGGGGCTGGTTATTGGGATTGCTGAGTAGGATGTAAAAGTTAAAGCCGGTGTATGGTTTTAGGGAGATTTTGAAACCATACACCGGTTTTTTATTAGACGAAAAATAAAATATTGATATTGCTGATAGTATTATGATACGATGACTTTGATTTCGCTTAAATTATATATATGTAAAGGAGATTGAACCCAATGAAGTTCTCTATAAAACTATGTTATGTTTGTTGTGCACTAATTATGGCATTATTATTGCTTATAGCCTGTACCAATGAAGTCGCATCAGATATTGCTCTAGTGAGTGAAGAGGCCGACACGTTTTTGCAAACCCCGGAACCAGAGCCGGAGGCAACCCCCACACCGGAGGAAGAGGATGAACCAACAGAGGAATCAGTCGTGTCGTCACCAGAACCCGAACCTATACCGACCCCTGAATCAGCGCACGAACCGAGCGCGAACATGTTTTCATTTCCTTTCAGCTTTTCCACCGAAGATTTACATGGCGACCAAGTAACTGCGGCGTCCTTAGGCGAAAAAGAAATATTCTTCGTTTACTTCTGGACAACCTGGTGCTCTGCCTGTGTGGATAGCATACCTAATCTGGCGGAACTGGCTGAAATATATGGAGACAGGGTAGGATTTATGTCCCTGCTTGGGGATTTTGCCACGGCTAGAGATACTGCTATTCGTATTACCGAGGGAGCGGGGGTAGCATTTATTACCGTAGATGCAACCCATGATGATTTCAATCCCCTGATGGAATTGCTGAGCTCTGGATTTGTCCCAACCAGTGTTATTATCGGCAGAGATGGGAATGTCATTGGAGACCAGATTGTAGGCGGCGGTATGGAAAGATTCCAGGAGGCCATTGAAGATGCATTAGGCAGGTGAGTATATTGAAAAAAATATTGAAGAATCGTCTGTTATTACAAATGGCGTTGATATTTGCAGGTATCACCATGATTGTTATGGGTTTGCTTCGTGGGGAGGCATTAGAAATCCTGAGAAAAGCTATAGTTGTCTGTATGGAATGTATAGGCATTGGTTGATATGCGCTAAATCGCTTTTGTCATTTTGGACAAAACCAGAAAAGTAACACATTCATTAACATTGCTCGTCTGGAGGGTTATGATTGCGACAGCGTAATAGATTGTTAGCGCAGTTTGGATTTTTCTTGCTCCAAAATCCCTTCTTGAATAATTTCATATCTGGTGAAATCTATCAAGGGGAGCTTAAGCGCATATGTACCCCTGGCCTTAACTGCTACTCATGTCCGGCGGCGGCTGTATCATGCCCTATCGGTGCGACCCAGTTGTTTTTTGCGGGAGTTAGGCATCATATTAGCCTGTATGTAACTGGGTTTTTGCTTACAGTAGGCGTTTTTTTCGGCCGGTTTATATGCGGCTTTGTCTGTCCAATGGGCTTGCTGCAGGATTTGCTATATAAGATAAAGTCGCCTAAGCTTATATTGCGTTTGCGGTTTTTGCGTTATGTGAAATATGTAGTCCTTCTTTTGTTTGTGATAATCCTGCCCATGGCAATCAGACATGAGTTGTCTGGGTTGGGTCATCCCTGGTTTTGCGCGTATATTTGCCCAACCGGTACGCTGTTTGGTGCGGTTCCCTTGATGGCGGTTAACGATTTTCTGCGGGAGTTTATTGGTTTTCAGTTTATTTTAAAGATATCCATAGCTTTTGGGATTGTAATTTTGTCCGTGTTCATATTAAGGATTTTCTGTCGGGTGCTTTGTCCTCTTGGCGCAATTTATGCATTGTTAAACCGCATAACGATACTTCATATGCAATGTGATAAGAGCAAGTGTACGACTTGCGGGGATTGCTCAAAGGTCTGTCATATCAAAATAAAGCCCATGCATAAACCCAATGACCCAGAATGCTTTCGCTGTGGCAAGTGCGTGAAATCATGCACAAAAAAAGCCCTTGGGTATAAAATCACCAGGCAAGGGCGGGATGATAGCGAGTCCTAACGCATTCTTATCGTAGTACTTTTCAGGGAGCAATTAAACGTGCAAGCTAGGCACTATTATGCTATGCTGTGCCCATATAGTACTTTCAATCCAAAATGCGGGATTGCAATTATAGTGAAATCAATGAGAAACAATCTCGCCTGAGCGGCACCCTGAAACGCCGAAATAAGGCGTTTTAGGGCGATTTTGCCGCGATAGGCGAGACCGATTTCGAATTATTTCACTATACTATGGTTTCAGAAAGCGTTTCAACTAAGAGTGACAAAAGCTGTCACTTTAGTTGAAATCGCTATATATGAATAAGGAGGTTTTACGTTACATGAAAAATCAGCCAGCAATGTTTCTCGTAGGTTTGGTTATGTTGGTAGCAGGGCTGTTTTGGCTTACATCCATGGTTCAAGTTACCGTAGGATGGGGCGCAGGCTTAAACATTGGCGGTGCTACCATTCCCAGTGGGGTAACGTTGGTGCCGCTAATTTCTGGTATATTATGGGTATTTTTTAACCCCAAATCTGTTGGTGCCAAGCTTTTACTAATAATTGGTGTGGTGGTGCTTATCGTCAGTATATTAATGACCATCCGCTTCCAAATGCCGCGGGTAAGTTTGTTTGAAATAATAATGGTGTTCATTGGTATTGCAGGAGGTGCGGGACTTGTGTCACGTGTATTGTTTGTAAAATGCACTAAGTCTGATGAAGAGAAAAGATAGTGGTTAGCTATCTGTATCTGGTTCGGCAGTAGCTTCACCATTGCTGTCAGATTTTTCATCAGATTCAGATGTTTTTTGTGACAGCCTTCTGTTTATAATGATACACGCAACTACAACTAACCCTGCCACCACCATAGGCCAGATATCTCTAGCACCGATTATACCCCACCCATTGGTAACTATGTTGCCTATAAGTACTGCAATCCATGCGGCGGTTGCAATAAGCCATAATGCTACAATTATCTTCATCGCTCGTGTCATACATATCAATCCCTTCGCATCGGTTTACCCGAAACTCAAACCTGTATGTGTCCATTCCGATAAATTCTGTTATTTCCTTCCTTAAGTCCATAGTATATACCGCCAGTTCATTATTGCATAGTGGGATATAAGACAGGTCGTATAGCCATATGGTAAAAAAGTTGTAGCCCCCTGGGGAATTGGGACTTGGAAGCCCTATATGGGTGATTACCGGGTCATTTGTATACATATCGTACCAAAATGGGATATTTACTATGTCCATATAGGCCTCCAAGGCCTCAAGAAATATTAGTTCGCTTGGGGTTAGAGATTGACGGGTGGGGTGCATTCCGCTGGCCATTTCCCTTACAACGTCGATGCGGATAAAATCCTCGCATAACTCGGAAAACTCAAGGAGTGCCGTAAGGAGCCGTTCATTATGCCTGTAATTTTGGCACATGCGCCCAACTGTGAACGTAAGATCAAGGGCCATTATTGCAATACAGTTCCATTGATGGCCGTATAAGTCGTAAAAAGATGGAGGCGTAATCGAGTCTTCCATCCTATCCAATAATAAGCCCCGCCTATAAGTGCGAACCATGGATTCTTCTTCCATAAATTGTAACAGGAGCTCCCATTGCCGTATCAGCAGTAATATGTCATCATCTTCCATATCTACTGCAAGCTCTTGAAAAGCATCCTGAGTATTGATATTGTTTTGTGGTGACAGGCGTGGGCCATCGTTTACTGATTCACCTGGGAGACGAAAGGCTGCTATTCTCGGCCCTTCCCCTGAACCACTGGGAAGATGACTACAAGAAGCAAGAAAAAACGCTAATCCTACAACTAAAAACATTGTAAAAATAACAATAATCCTTTTCATGATGTCCCTCCCATTAGAATGGGGCTCTGCCATAAGCCCCGCCGCTCCGCAGGGGATAACCCCCCGCTCCGCTTCCTTCGGGGCCGCGCCACGCGCGGCAAAGCACCCAACTTAATAGTATGCTTTAGCGAAAAATGTAAATAAATTGTAAACAATATACCACACTCCAATAACTGGGTAAACTACCTATGAGATATGTAAACTTTAATCATACAATGGAGGAGTTATGGAAATCAGAAAAACAATCCTCAAAGACCTTGATACCGTAATGGAAATTTACGCATATGCCCGGGATTATATGAAAAAAACAGGCAATCCCAATCAGTGGCGTGATAACCACCCCCCTCAGTCTGTAATCGAAGCTGATATTAGGGCCGGTTGCAGTTATGTATGTATTAACGGCGAGAAGATAGTCGCCGTATTCTATTATAACCTGGAAGAAGAACCTACATATAGGGAAATTATGGGTAAGTGGCTTAACAATGAGGCCTATGGAGTGGTGCATCGCATCGCAAGAACAAGAGGGCCAGGGGCTATAGGTGCCGGGGCATATGCACTTAAATGGTGTATAGAACAGCATTCCAATGTTAGAATTGATACCCACAAGGATAATGCCCCGATGCTGAAATTGTTGGAGAATCTAGGATTTACCAACTGCGGGATAATTTGGCTTGCCAATGGGGATCAAAGGGTGGCCTTTCATTATTCCCAATAACAAATGCACCAATAAGGACTACCCATTCCCCATGTCCCCCATACGGGGCAGGGTGGAACGCAGTTTATATCAAATCCTAGATATCCTATGTTGGGGAAGGGCCTTTCCCCTCCGACCAAGAATCGCACCGCATCCTGGTGGGGAAATCTTTCAAAGGCTTCCCGCAATCTCTCTGCCATAATAATACTGCCAAGCCCCACATTAAGTCGTCCTGTTATCGGGAACAGGTCTACATATAAAATACTACCCTCGTACCAGAGGTCTCTTACCTGTACGCCGTAATAATAATGAGCCAGACGTATGGCTTCTTCCCATAGGTATGCCCCTGGGATTTCTACATATGTGTATGTATCGATGTACCATACATCGTCAAAGCGAATGGTCACGGTATTCAAATCTGTAAGATGCCGCCGTGTTGGGGGTGGCTGCACAAGGCGCATTAGGGATGCCCCATACCAGGAATCCCCATAGGCCACCACTTGCCAATGGATTTCGGTTATCCACTCGATTAAATCCCAATCAATGCCTTCGTAAAGAGGTACTGCTTCCCCGTCAATGGTGGGAAGGTTCATCCCATAGTAAAACAGCATTATTGGTAGCCAGATTCTATGCTTTACCAATACATCGCTGTCACGGATGATAATGTACTCGGTATAGGAAAGCACCGATTCCCTAAACCAGTCCCCAGCTGGGTAGCCTACCAGCTGATTAATTTCATTGGTAAGGGCATCAACATTTGCCACCAGGCTGTTGCGGATGCACTCAATCGTTAGGTCGTATATAAAGACGGACTCCGGATCGGCCTCTCGCTCAATATAAGTAGTTAGGCGGTTGATTTCTATTTCATTGTGATTGAGTTCATCTTGTAAGCGTTGTATTACTCCACGAAGCTCGTTAGCTTCTGTGGTTTCATGATACACAGGCTCATTTGTTGCTGTTCTGCCGCAGGCGGTTATGGCGGTCAAGCTAAGCAGTACCAGCAGTCTCACTAGATTTCGTTTCAGCTTTGTCACCCCATTTAACTAAATACAGCACATATCGTTTTATACTATCCATGAATCTGTCCTCATCCAGTTCCCCTTGTGCTATACGCTTTAGGCCTCGTTCCCATTTACCGGTGGTCTCGGGGGAAGTGAGCTCTGGTGGAGACATTTCTATCAGGCCCACGGCTTTATCCGTTGGTGCCAGGGCTTTTTTATTTCGTATTACATATCCCGATGAAATCAATTTTTCTATGATGGCGGCCCTTGTGGCGGGAGTCCCCAGGCCTGAGGCTTTGAGGGCCTCCTTAAGGGCTTCATCTTCTACAAAGCGGCCTGCGTTTTCCATTGCGGAAAGGAGGGTTGCCTCGGTATAGGGCTTTGGAGGCTGGGTTTTTTTGGCCAGTACTTCTGCTTTGTCTGTGTTGGTTTTTGTGCCACGGGATAGCTGTGGTAAGGGAGTATCCCCATCATCGCTTTTCTTTTCATGGGTGTAGATTACCGTCCAGCCCAGGTCTTTATCCACCCGGCCTTTCGATAGAAACCGCTCCTTCATTACGCTGGTAATCACCGAGGTCACATCGTATACATGCGCAGGATAAAAGGCAGCGAGAAAATTGCGGAGTATTCTATCATAAACTGCGCGCTCGTCTTCTGTCAGAGAGTCGATGGGCTTTTTCGCGCCCGTGGGGATTATTGCGTGATGGTCTGTTACCTTGGCATCGTTGACTATACGGGTGGTAATGGGGAGCTTTGACATGGAAATGAGAGGGGCCGCGAGGTTTGTATATGGGGCATCTTGGATAGATTGCAACGTTGGCACTAGCTTTGGCTCAATATCCTTGCTTAGATAGCGACTGTCTGTCCTAGGATATGTGATTAGCTTGTGTTTTTCGTATAGGGCTTGAGCAATGGTGAGGGTCTTGGATGCGGCAAAGCCCAGCCTGCGATTGCATTCTCGCTGTAACTCAGTCAGGTCAAAGAGTTGTGGGGGCAATTGACGTTTTTCCTCAGTTATTACACTGTCGATATTGCCTTCCTGGTACAGGACCTTGGCGGCTATGGCATCAGCTTTGCCCTTGGTATCAATTTTTTGCTCGCCTTCGGCAGATATCCATAAGCCCGTGTAACTAAGGCTAAAAGTGGCCTCGACTTCCCAGTAATCCTTGGGTACGAATGCATCAATTTCTTTTTTCCGGTTAACCAGCATTGCTAAGGTAGGGGTCTGTACTCGGCCTACAGGCAGCAGCTCACCGTTTTTGAGAGTAAAGGCACGGGTTGCGTTCATCCCAACGAGCCAGTCTGCTTCAGCGCGGCAGCGGGCAGAGGCGTATAGCTTGTCGTAATCCTGGCCATCTTTCATTTTGTTAAGGCCGTCGTTGATTGCGGCATCTGTAAGGCTACTAATCCATAGGCGCTTTACAGGCTTTGTGCATTTGGCCCATTTGTATATGTAACGGAATATAAGTTCACCTTCGCGCCCGCTATCTGTTGCGCAGATTATCTCACGGGTGTCACGGGCGTTCATCAGCTTTTTGAGTATTTTAAGTTGAGCTTGGGTTTTTTGGATGGGTTTAAGGCCCATTTCTTGAGGGAGAATGGGCAGGTCGCCTTTGTTCCAGCGTTTGAGGCCCGGATTATAGTCCTCAGGGTCGTTTAGGGATACCAGGTGACCGATAGCCCAGGATACGATGTAATTGCCCCCATGGAGGTAGCCATCGCCTTTGACAGTGCATTTGAGTACTCGGGCTATATCTCGGCCTACGGATGGTTTTTCTGCTATTACTAATGTTTTCATGGGATTCCTCCTCACAGCATATTATACCAGTAATCCATATATGAACGCGAGGGGTGCGCGTAGTGCCCCTTCGCTTGTACTGGAGGAACTCATGACTACAATATATCAGGGCTTAAAGGAAATTCACGGAAGTATCGTGGTTTTGGAAGGCATAGATAATCCTGTCTATGACGAAATCATTGAGATATCACTCCCATCAGGCCAAATAAAAACAGGCCGGGTAATTCAAATTCTGGAAGACCGGGTAATTGCTCTTGTATTCGAAGGCACGGCGGATTTTTCACTTTCCAATACACGTACCCGCTTTATAGGTCGGCCTATGGAGATTGCCCTATCGGAAGATATCCTAGGGCGGATTTTTGATGGGATGGGGCAGCCTCTAGATGGCTTGGGCCCTGTTTATGGCTCTGCCAGGTCTATTGGCGGCAGCCCTATTAATCCTGTGCTGCGTACCTATCCACGGGAATATATACATACGGGTGTGTCGGCAATAGACGGCCTGGCCACTTTGATTCGCGGGCAGAAACTCCCGATTTTCTCTGGAGATGGACTGCCCCATGACAAACTTGCGGCGCAAATCGCCCGCCAAGCCAATATAGCTGACGGCAACTTTGCCGTGGTTTTTGCTGCAATGGGAGTAAAGCATGATGTGGCTCATTTTTTCCGTCATTCATTGGAGGAAAGCGGTGCAACTGCGCGGTCTGTTATGTACCTAAATCTGGCGTCCGACCCGGCGGCATCCCGTGTAATCACCCCTCGGATTGCCCTTACCGCTGCGGAATATCTTGCTTTCGAGAGGGGGATGCATGTACTTGTAATCATGACGGATATGACTGCATATGGGGAAGCCTTACGTGAAATTTCCTCCGCAAGAGGGGAAATACCCAGCCGCAAGGGATATCCCGGATATTTATACTCGGACTTAGCCAGCCTTTACGAGCGAGCCGGTTTAATAAAGGGCAATCCGGGTTCCCTTACCCAGATTCCAATACTGACAATGCCTGCCGATGATATCACCCACCCTGTTGCAGACCTGACAGGGTACATAACAGAAGGCCAGATAGTCCTGGACCGCACTTTGGAACGACGAGGGATATACCCTCCCATAAATATCTTGCCCTCATTATCCCGCCTCATGAAAGACGGCATAGGAAAGGGCCGTACAAGAGAAGATCATGCGGCCCTGGCAAATAGTCTGTTTGCGGCATATGCCCAGGTAGGGGATGCTAGAGCCTTGGCCTCGGTTATAGGGGCGGAGGAATTGGGTGAGGAGGATAAGTGCTTAATGGAATTTGGCCGGGTATTTGAAACGGAGTTTGTTGGGCAAGGGGAGAATGAAAATCGCGGATTGGATGAAACCTTAGATTTGGGGGCAAGCTTACTTGCCAAATATTAGCTTGAAAATTAGCCTACGCACAGGCATTTTAAATGTTAACCATATAAACGGCCATATCAAACTCCCAAGGCGTGTACGACCACGGGTATTAACATCCAGCCGCAGAGCCTTTTCATGATAGCTGCCCAGTATCCGTATATGAGGCTTGAGGCCTGATATTCCTACAATGGCTTCGTATGCACCCATAGTCCAGCCTGTGGTGGCAGGGTCGTCGAAGCCTACTATACCGGAGATATCTATATGCTTTGGCCTCAGGGCTTTGAGGAATTTTCCCATACATTGAAATGTAAGACCGATAATTTTCTTGACTTCGTTTTCTGACATAAACTCTCTGGCTTGTTTTATAAAGCCCAGGGGGTCTTTTTTTTCTTGCTTTTCTTTTTTAACTTTTTCCCCCGTTTGCTTTTGGGGAGCTTGCTTTACTTCTTTCCTGGGGGAAGGGGGTGCTTTGGTTTCTGCTGTTTTTGTGGTTTCGACAGGCTTTATGGTTTTGGTGGTTTTGTAGGTTGTTGATTTAGGGGGTGGGGCCGGTTTTGGGGGGGCGGTCTTTTCTTTTCCTAGCCTAACCCAAGCTATTCGTCCTTGGGTTTCCATTTTACTGTCGGTATAATCTACAGCATATTTCACCAGCCATAAAAAATAACTGACTTCCACTTGGGCTGAAGTTTCGTCGCCGACACGGGCGTTTATGCGGTATCGAATCTTTCCCAGGCAGGCAATCAAAAGAAATATAAGCAACAGCAATAGCAAAGCTAGGGCTATCGGCAGAAGGATAATCCCAACAAGTACAGGTAAAATTCTATTTCTGATTATTCTTCTGCGAGTCATCTTAAACCTACCATCCAGGCCGTCCTCTCCCACTTAGGATGAAAACCATTCGAGTGGGGCTACGCCGCCCACACTCACTCCTTTATATTATACCCTACCATCCAGGCCTGTCAGCCTCTCTTCTCAAGTAAATCGTTGCGGCAATGATAATAATAATCGGCACCGCCGCCATTAGTATGCCGATGAAGATTGATATATTTATAAAGAACTGCAAGGGAACCATCATTACAAGTCGATCTCGTGGCGGGAATAGAATCCAATAATCATTGTCGAAAAATATCAGATGAAAAATCTCAAAGGCTCGGTCAAAATCTATGGCGATAATACCCGCCATAATCCCTGCAAGGAGGAAAAACCCTGCCATTACTTCACGGCTGCACCTGGCAAGGAAGTGTAGCACCTTGGTTTTTGTGATGGCCATAAGTAGAATCATCCCGATAAATCCAAAAAAGGCCACATTGCGCACCACAAACAGCCGGTCATACAATACTCGCACGTCAACCATGTGAATTTTGTCTCGTTCACTAAAGAATTCAACTTCGACACCGTTTACTGTCGCCCGGATGCCGTCTAGGTCATCCCGTCGGCCTCGCATATAGTCCAGCAGCTCTACGGTTACATACATTAGCTCCTCGTCAGACATACCGATGTATTCCGCGATTTCCTGAGAAGCGTACTGCTGCCGGAAGAAAGGCAGGAAAAACGTGGGGATAATGATGGCTTGGCATACTATCAGCACCAGTAGGCATATAGCAGTTATATAGCCCATTATATGACGCATAAGCTTTCACCCTCCTAAAAACACATAAACAGCTGCATATGGCTTAATAAATCTATAAAACATCGTAAAAATGGCATGAAAAAGGTTTGGTCAAAACGACAAAACTTCATACCGATTCCAATTAAAATCCTATCTGCCTATCGCGGCAAAACCGCTTGAAACGCTTACTTCGCGTTTCAAGCCGCCGCTCTGTCAGACAGGTTTTAATTTGGAATCGGTATCACCTATATTTCCATTTCAAAATCCGAAAGAATCTCCTTAAACTCCTGGCTGTAATCTCTGATTGCCCGCTCATCTTGGGCATCTAGCATATCATCGTATTGGCGTAATATCTCCTCTAGGTATTTACGTCTGTCGCCTCTGCTTTCTTCATAAAGCCGTTCCCCCCATGCCAGCAGATAGCGATACTCTTCCTTTTCTCTGGGATGAATTTTAAGCTCTTGCATTGCGGCAAGCTTTTCGGCAAGTTCCGCAGGCGTTAGGGTACCGGGGTTATTTTCTATTACCGCTCTATCTGTTACCCCGGTGGAGATTACCTTTACCTCTGCTTCCAGGATACCGTTTATATCATAAGTAAAACGAATATCTACAGACTCCTTACCGGCTGGGCCGGGAGGGACGGGAACTGTTACTTCCCCCAGTTTAATATTATCATCAGCCTTACGGCTTTCTCCTTGAAGGATTGCCGAAGTTATCTTGGCCTGGTTATCTGTCAATGTATAAAAACGCTCTACCCGGGAGACGGGCACCGTGGCATTCCGCTCAATTATGGGAGCATAATGCCCTGGCTCGAAAATGCCGTTTGGCCGCTGGATTGCAACCTCTGTGCCCAGGGTGTATGGGCAGACGTCGGTGAGCACAATTTCCGTAAGGGACTCGTTACGGGCCTTAAGAGCACCGTGAACAGCCGCACCAAGTGCCACAACCTCGTCTTGGTTTATATGGGAAGAAGGAAACCGCCCCAATAGCTTGCCCACAAAGCTGCGAATCAGAGGCAGCTTTGTTGCACCTCCAACAAGGAGCACATTGTCGATATCCGAAAGCTTAAGATTGGCATCCCCAAGGGCACGCTTGATGGGATGACGCAAAGCGGAGAACAGGGGCTCACAGTATTTTTCGTATTGATGGCTGGTTACAGATGTTGTCAGCTCTTCATCGTCGAGCCAGAAGCGCATATTAGCGGTAGAATTATCGGATAGGGTAAGCTTCGCCATCTCCGCAGTCTTGGTAAGGGCAGCCATTTCTTGTATGGATAGCTGTGCCAAATCCAGGTCATGCTTCATGGAAAAGTGATTTATAAGAATTTGAGTGAAATCCTCACCCCCAAGGAAATTGTCCCCGGCAACAGCCCTGACTTCCATTACGTTTTTGTATTTTTCCAAAATAGAAACATCAAAGGTGCCGCCACCTAGGTCGAAGACCAGAAACTTGGTGTAGTCTTCCTTTTCATGTAGGCCATAAGCAAGGGCGGCGCAGGTAGGCTCGCTGACTATGCGCTCGACCTTGAGCCCGGCAAGCTCACCGGCGGCCTTGGTAGCACGGCGTTGAGCATCGCTAAAATAGGCTGGTACACTTACGACGGCCTCGGTAACCGGCTGTTTAAGATGCACTTCCGCGTCTTCCTTAAGCCGGCGTATAATAATGGCAGAGAGCTCTTCTGGCAAAAATGACTTATCACCTAAAGTAAAGGTCTTTTTTGTGCCCATATTCCGTTTGAAAACCGATGCGGTGTAAGCAGGATGAGTCAGAAGACGTTCCTTGGCGATTTTGCCAACCAACACATGACCGTCTTCATCTACACCTACAACAGACGGGGTCATAGTCTCCCCAAAAGCATTGAGAATAAGCTCGGGCCCGTCTTTGGTAAAAAATGCTGCAAGGCTATTGGTAGTACCTAGGTCGATTCCTATTATCATCTATAACTCCTTAAAGCTGTGAATTGCAAAATCGGCTATTTCCTTGATTTCATCCCAATGCATGGCAGAGGTCTTATCATACACCCCGCAAACCTTCATGCCAATGCTCTTGGCACTCTTTACCGCTGCCAGGATATCGTCATAAAGCAAGCAGTCCTTTGGAGGGATGCCGAGTTTTTTTGCCGCAAGCACAAATATATCCGGTTTAGTTTTGCCGCAGCCAACCTCACTTGCTGTACATATTGCGTCGAATATATGATAGATTCCATGTTTATGCAAGGCCGGAGTCAGTAATTCTGTAGGTAGGCTGGTGGCTACGGCTAATTTTGCACCCTTAGCCTTAAGGGCAATGAGATACTCCCTAGCGTAAGGTTTCATATCCACATCATTGCTGTATGCATCAATAGCCGTATCCAGCCACTCCTGCATTATGGCCTCGGGACTGTCAGGTAAGTCGAGGAGATTTTTTGTATAAACAGCCGCCTCGTCGAAATGCATGGCTATTATTTTCTCGAAATAGTTATCTGGGCGGGAAATACCCCGCTTTTCAAAGAAAGCATCGTCAACCTTGCTCCAAACATCCATGGATTCAAATAAGGTGCCATCTAAGTCAAAGATGTAGGCTTTTGGGGAAATATGCATATTCCACTCCTTTCTTTTCTAATATATCACCCGAATGGGGTGTAATCAAATAAAAAGCGACTGCACCACTTTGACTCAAGCATCAAGTCGGCCAGCCGCTTTTTTAGCAGGTACTATCGTGATATAGCGAGTTAATTGGAAGTTACCTATACCCATTAATCAAAAGCCCAGACTCCGTATCCACTGTAACCGGTAGCCCTGGTGCCACAAAATCAACCGCCCTTACATGTACCTTAAGCAGCGGGATATCCAATGCCTTTGCTACGGTTTTGGCGTGGCTTGTGTCCATATGCTCCCAAGAGCCAATTACTATGGCCCCGGCCTTTTTTATATATTCCATCATTTTATCGCTGGTTTGGGTGCAGATTATAATGTCTCCCTGTTCGAAGTAGGGGCGTTCGCTTACATCCGGGGTCTTGAATACCCTTGTTATCCCTTGTACAACTCCGCGATTATTGCCTTCACCTTGGGCTAGTACATTGCCTACTGTGCGGACTTTCATTGTGTTGGTGGTGCCGGCTATGCCTACTGGGACTCCGGCTACGGAGATGATAGTCTCACCTGCCTTGGCAAGGCCATGCTTCATCGCCATTTCTTCCGCAATATCGAAGACTTCGCTATCGCCGATAAAGGGCTCGCTGAGTACGGGCATACATCCCCAGCTTAAGTTTAGCTGGCGACAGGCGCATTCATCTGCGGTTATCGCCAGTATTGGACAGGCGGGGCGGCAGCGGGAGACCATCCTGGATGCAAACCCTGAGTCTGTTATTGGGACGATGCAGGCCGCTTCCAGCTCTGCCGCGGTCTTTACTGCGGCGGCTGAGATTGCGTTGGTGACATTACGTTTTAGGTTACTATGCATGATTTTGCTGTAATCAAAGGTGCGTTCAACTTCTGTTGCGATACGAGCCATCATGGCGACACTCTCCACAGGATATTGGCCGCTGGCAGTTTCCCCGGAGAGCATAATCACATCGGTGCCGTCGAATATTGCATTGGCGACATCGTTAGCCTCAGCACGGGTGGGGCGGGGGTTGCTTTGCATAGACTCCAGCATATGGGTTGCGGTGATTACGGGCTTGCCTACCTTGTTGCAGCTGGCAATCAGGTTTTTTTGGACAATCGGTACTTCCTCCGGCGGGATTTCCACTCCAAGATCCCCACGAGCTACCATGATTCCGTCGGCTACATCCAATATGCTTTCTATATTGTCTACCCCTTCACGGGATTCGATTTTTGCTATTATATGAATATGCTGACCGCCGTTGTCCTCCAGCACCTTTCGAATATTTTGGATATCCGACGCGGTACGTACAAATGACGCGGCAACAAAGTCCACTTCCATTTTTATACCGAATTTTATATCCTCAATGTCCTGTTCCGTAAGGGAGGGTAGATTTACATATACATCCGGGATATTGACTCCCTTGCGGGAGCTGATAAAGCCGGAATTTATAAGCACGCATTTCACATCTGTCTTTGTGAGGCCGGTGACCTTAAGCTCAAGGAGACCGTCGTCGATTAGGACCCGGCTGCCTACCTGCAAGTCCTTGGGTAGATCCTTGTAAGAAACGGATACTATCTCCTGGGTACCTGGTACATCCCGAGTAGTGAGGGTAAAGACTGCCCCCTGCTCCAAGTAAATTTTATCTGCTTCGAAGTTTTTAATACGAATCTCCGGGCCTTTGGTATCCAGCACTATTGGAATGGGCTTATCCATTTCTTCCCGGGCTTTTTTGAGCATATTTATAATCTTGGTATGGGACTCGTAAGTGCCATGGGAAAAGTTTACTCGGGCAGCGTCAAGTCCGGCTTTAATCATTTTCTTGATTGTGGCTACGTCCTTGGTGGCAGGACCAAGGGTTGCTAGGATTTTTGTCTTACGCATGTTTACCTCCGTTTTTATCAGAATTCCCTCTGAATATATCATAAAAATCCCTAAACCGCTCAAAGCTTACCTCGCTGATACTATGCTCTATTTTGCAAGCATCTGCATAAGCAGTTTCTTCATCTACACCGATGTCTATGAGAAATTTTGCGAAGAGCATATGCCGCTCATAGGTGCGCTGTGCAATTTCGGTGCCTTTGTCTGTAAGATTGATATTCCGGTCTTGGTCTATTTCAATATACCCATTTTCCCGGAACTGTTTCATCATTATGCTAATCGTAGGTTTGGAATAACTCATGTGCTGGGCAATATCCACAGAGCGGACTTTGCCTTTTTTTTGGGATAGGACTAAAATAGCTTCGAGATAATCCTCGGCTGAGGTTTGGATTTTCATATATAAATCCCCTTGTGGATAGTTTGGTAAAGTATAGCAAAGTATAGATACGGAGGCAAAGTTGATGACATACGCGATTATGTTATGCCCCCGCCATCGGCGGGTTTATTTGGAAAGTGCTGGAGCTATGGCTTTATGTGAAATAAGCTATCTGTGTGAGTATGCAATCAATATCCGGGAAGAAAATATCGGCGGATTGCCATATATCGTATTTGAAGGAGAATTGTCGGCTGAAAATATCCGGCTTCTATCAAGGCTATCCTTTTCATATGCCCTGTTTGAAATACGAAGCGACCTGCTTAAGCCAATAGAAAGAGACTGCGGCTATTTTATCCATGAAGACATCAGTTCAATACTAAAATACAGCGGCAAAACCAGTGAGATATTTACCCGTCTAATGCTAAACCTGGCACTGACTCACTACAGCACCGATAATATCAAACTTCTAGACCCAATGGCTGGCAAAGGCACCACTCTATACGAAGGACTAATGCAAAACAGCGATGTATACGGCATAGAAATCGACCCAAAACCTGCTTATGAGTCCTTCGTATATATAAAAAAGCACCTAGAAATGGCCAGGTACAAACATAATAGCCATCAAGAAAAAGTAAGCGGCATAGACAGCAGTGGCAAAAAATTCTCCGCGACACGCTACACCGCCCAGATAGCCGACAGCAAAGAAAATATGAAATCCGGTCAAACCATAACCTTTGAGATGATTGCCGGGGATACCAGGCATACCCGTGCCTTTTACAAAAAGGGAACTTTCCATGCCATAGTAGGGGATTTGCCATACGGTGTACAGCATGGGGCAAAGAGCAAGCCACAAAGCCAAGGCCAATCCCGGAATGCAATGGGACTTTTGCAAGAGGCAATGCCGGGATGGATGCAGGTTTTAAAGCCAGGTGGGGCAATTGTGCTGGCGTGGAATTTATTTTTGATAAAACGGGAAGAAATGGAGAGACTATTTATTGATAATGGACTGACAGTGAAAGATAGGGGTTTAGATTTTTCCCACAGGCTAGACCAAGCCACACATCGGGATTTGATTGTGGGAGTAAAACCCAAGATTGCTTCGCTACGCTTGCAATGACAAAATCGGGATTTGTCAAGCGTAAAATTTGACAAAACATTAAATTTGGATTACAATACTCAAATCTATGCGGAAGGGGGTAAAGGCAGGGCAGACCAAAGACTATACTTTAGGAGAGGTGACGCGCTTGTTTGACAGAACTGATGTTTTTCATGTTAGAAGTGATATCCAAAAAATAGTAGGCTCCAAGGTCAGGTTAGAGACCAATAAGGGCCGCCATAAATCCGTTGTAAGCAGTGGGATAGTATCCCATGCCTACCCCAGTATATTTACAGTACAATTAAATGAAAGTTCTGGCACATCACGTAAGTTGTCTTTTAGTTATACGGATGTGTTGACCAATTCCGTTGAGATAACTTTATGTGACTAAAATTAAAAAAGACGATTTAAAATAAACGCCCTCGGTATGTTGCCGAGGGCGTTTTTATACTATAGTGAAATAATTCGAAATCGGTCTCGTCTGTCGCGGCAAAATCGCCCTAAAACGCCTTATTTCGGCGTTTCAGGGTGCCGCTCGGGCGAGACTGTCTCTCATTGATTTCACTATAATCTACAGTAATTCGCCACTTACAAGTGAAACCTCATCAATTAGGCTTTCCACAATCCCCTCCGCCATCTCATGCCTAAACATTTGCTCATATACCAGCGCATTGTTTATGGCGAAGTACTTATCTGGGTGGTTTTCGTTTAGATAGGGGATGACATTTTTGTATGTGGCATGTGGGGTGGCTATGCTGCCGGTTTCTCTTTCCTCGCTGTAATAGTAGGTGATAGTCTCGTTGTAGAATAGGGGCAGTTTGGCGGTGTATAGGCCATATCTCAGATATTCCATGGGGATGTTCTTAAATTCGGTCTCTTGGCCCAGTGAAAAATATAGCTGGATATCCTTGCCGGGGGGAGCTTTGAATAGGAATGGCTGGTATTTTTCCAAGTATGGATGTGGATGGGGTTTGTTTTCTTTGAATGCAGGCAGAAGAATCCCCATTTCTTCTTGAGCTGAAATGGCCAATGGGATGATTTTATCTGAGCGCAGGGTGGTAATTTTGTGAGCCAGGTAAACATGGCAAAGAGCCAGCAACAGGAAAAAATCTTTTTCCTCTGATAGATATACCTTTTCTAAGGTATTAATTGTTTCATACTCCGGGACCAAGTCCCGGGATAAGATTGCGAAGATTAGTAGTTCTACAAAATCATCGCATTCCTTTTGGGCCTCTCCTGCGCTATATAGCCGTCGGAAGGCCTTTTGTGTATGTGAGTCATATTGGTGGCTCCATAGGCCGGTGGATAGGATTTTTGTGTCCAGGTGAGGGTCTGGGGTTTGTATTGCCTTGGCTAAGGCTATCCACTCTCTGTGGCTGGCTTGGTGGTGGGTTAATGTGAAGGTCAGCAGAGCATCGGAAATATGACCGGATAATAGTAGGTTGTATACGGCTTGGGATAGACTTGGATAGGCAGGGAGCCGGTGTATAGCTTCGTATACGGTTTTCGCTGGTATGATGTCATGATGTCGGGCGATTATTTCTGCCGCCATATCGTAATTATTGCTTTGGAGATAGGCCTTAAGGATTATTTCTAGGTCTATACCTTCCGCCCCCGGCAACTCAATTTTATCATAGCAATCTAGGGCTTGGGGGAGGCGGCCTTGTTGGTAGTATAAGTGGCCTAGGGATATGAGCAGCTTCGTTCGGTATGGTATGGGAAGGATTTTTTCTTCCAATATATCTTCGAAAACAGGAATTGCATCGGCGGTTGGATAAGCTAGGTAATGGGAAGCCAGATATGCCAGCACTTGGAATCGTCTGTCTCCTTGATTATAGTAATGATGGTACAGCTCCGGTGTTGCCTGGGGAAGAACTCGGCGTATATTGGGTGTTGTGTCGATAATATGGCGGCGGCCTGCTCCTAGGCATACGTATGTGAAGTTGTCGGTGGCATTAATTATCAATGAGATACTGTCTACCTCGTATTCTTCCATGCCCTTCTTTTCTGGCTGGGAGATATAGATATATCGGGTGTCTGGCGGTGGGGTTATTTCGAATTGGGTTAGGGATGTTTGTGGGTCGATTTTGGTTGTTGGACTTGGGGCGAGGGATTCCGGCTCAAGGCCGGGGCTGGTCGCAAACAAAGAACATGTTTGCTGCTCGCCCATGCAGCCTGGATGACGGGGGTGGGGTGGGGCGTTGTGGCGGGTTGCGTATGCTTGTATTCTGTGAAGCTCATTTCCGCTATACCCGTTTATATAACAGCGATAAAGCCCTTCGGATATATATACATTGCGGCATCCTGCATCATAGGCCCTGGCTAAATACCCGTAAGCCTGTGGATAATCATAGGCAGCCAAATTAAGCTGCCCCTCCATTACATCGTAATGGGGGGAGTAATCTTCCCCTTGTACATATGCTGTAAATGCTTTGTGGTACTTCTTTGCGGCACGGGTCTTCTGCTGTTTGATAGCCAAATATGCTCTAAGAAAGCATAGAGCACCGTAGTAGAAAGGCTCATTGGACATAAGAAACTTGCGATATGCAAAGGCTTTTTCCAGCATGGTACCGGCAATATCAAAATGGCCGGACTCTGTTGCCATAAAAATAGCAAGGGTAAGAAGCCTCACATTGGGCTCGTTGCGGCGGTGAGCCGTCATTGCGCCGTGATAGGCCCGTTCCAGATATATATTATCTGGCCTGGCTGCAAAGCGATATGCTAGCCAGTTTCCCAAGGAATAAATCGTGGCTGTTCTTGTATTGTCTTGGGCGATAAACTGCCGGTGGAGCCGTTCTAATCTATCCATTACCATTCACCAATATTGAGATATAACCGTTTTCTGTATTCCTGTGCTGGGCACCGTGCCCGCACATCCACATAGGTGGAAATATAAGGCAGTCGTCGAAAAATCCGTCTTGTACCAAAGAAAGCCGATGGCCTGATTTCGAAGGGGATAGAAAGAGGCCCTCCCTGTCTCGGGGCGGTATATGATGCCCGAAAAAATCTTACATGCCTGTCTCGTGAGTGAACATCCACAGTCATATCAAAGCCTGTGTTATTCTCCACTTCAATGATACCCCGATCCTCGTATCGGAATCCTTCCTTGTTAAGGCGCAGGGCAAAAGATGGGGCAAGCCTTACGGCAAGAGTTAACACCTCGGTTCCCACCTGTATTTGTTCCTTGACGAATGGGCTCGGCATTAACCCAGGGTTGATTTTTATTCCGACTGGGGCTTTATTCTCATGGTCATAATCGGCGGTAGTCAGTCTTGTGCTGTTGAGAGCGAGCCAAGGTGAGCCTTTGTGTGCTGTAATTGGGGCATCTGCATATCCGTTATCGGATTTTTGTACGTAGAGATAAGACTGTGTTACTTCTGTCGGGTGTTGAATAATGTCCATGTGATTGGTTTCTAAAGAAAGAGTAGTCTTGCCCTTAAGGCCGGATAAATGAAAAAAATTATCCATTGCCCGTTCACGATTTGGGTCTTTGTGAAGGCTTTCGTAGACCTCCAAATATGGGTATCCCGTTGAGATGAGCAGCATGTAAAACTCGCTGGATGTAAACAATCGCCGAGCGGCAGCCGGATAATCCCGTGCATAACTATAGAAATCCGCCACACTGGTGATTCGCGAACCTTCTTCTGTATAGATAATCATCGGGGAGGTATTGATAGTGACAGGGAGCAAAAATTCTCCTCCAGTTGTGGAAATTACGGCATGGGTTTCTATAATGCTGGCGGATTGAGATTGATGCTGAGAAAATTTGTACTCAATAATCTGAGAGTTACCTTCCCAGGAAGATGGGGAAAAGGTAAGTCCCAGACATCGTGAAAGAATAAAACCGGCAAGCAACCCACCACCGCCATTTTTAACTATAAAAGTACCCCCGCTGCTATTGGCATCGAGGGTCAGGCTGGTTGTGTCCAATTCCAGGACAGGTAATGGATGGTCGTAGGTTGATGCAGTCAAAACATATCACAGCTTTCACGGGTAAAATATCAAAACAGAATAGGAAAATCAATGTAATGCAGCAAATTATCGCAAAAATCAAAGGACCGCTTTACACCAAATCATCAAAACAAACTAATCATTAGTTTTGCTTGCCAACAATGCAATCTTTTCGATATTTCCCTTAAGGGCATCATTAACTGCTTGGGCTGAAGATTGGGCATGAAGATTAATAAAGGCTCCAAGGCCATCACCTAGGGACTGTGTCAGCCCCTGTAAGGAAGATTCATAAGCCGTTAGAGCCGCCTCCAGAGTCTGCTGGTTGCGTTCGATATAACCTGATTGCTGCAACAAGGTCTCTTGCTGGGTGCTTAAAAGCCCTACCCCATCTTTGACAGCCTCTATTGCGGAAATAAGGGCAACAAGCTGCTCGGAAAGAGCATTGGAATGGCCTTGGAGATGCTTGGAAAGAAGCTCTGATGAGGATTGAAGTTTGAGGCTTGATTGCCCCAGTCGGTCAGAAGTATCGTTCATCGCGGATTGCAAGGTCACCGCCTTACTTAGGGATGCCTCCCAGCTTTCCAAAGTTGTTGCCAAGTTGGCGTTCATATTTATCAGTTTTTCATCCATTGCTGCCGCTAGAGCCGGGCCTATGGATGCGGTGGCTTCGGTCATGGTTATGCCTATTGCGGTAGTAGTCTGAGCCATTGTGGTACTCATTGCCGTAGTGGTTTCCGCCAGGCTATTTGCTATATTGCTCATAATCCCTTCCAGGCTTATGGACATACTCCCTATAGCATCAATCATGTCGTTCTTAAGGCGTAGCACAGCACCACCGGTATCCGATGCAAAAAATTGTCCGATTTCTCTTTCGATATAAATAAGGATTTCCTCGGCCAACTGCTCCCTAGCCCCATTAAAATTGAAAAAAGCCGCTGCCCCTCGCAATAGCAAAAACAGCACCACCGCAAGCACCCCATAAACAAAGGCGTATTCCGTAAAAACCACAGCAAGAATCAAACCAATCCAGAGAATGGCTCGCTCCAACTCCACAACAAAAGGCAGCATACCGTCATATCGCCAGCCAATAAAGGACATTGATGCGATTTGCCGATTTACCAGTTGCGCGACAGGTACATGGGTTACGGCCTTATCGGCAACTTTTTTATATTCCGTAATAATTTTAATTAGAAGGCTACTAGACTTTATCTTCCGCACGTCCTCGATTTTTTCGATGGGTTTTTTGGCATCACTGCGAAAGGAAAGGAGTGCCGCCCTAAAATGGATATGGGCAATAATCCTGAGCAACACCGTAACTGCCGCAACCACGAAAAAGATAATCATGACGGCAATCTGGCTGTCTTCATGGTTTAGGTTGTTGAATAGATTGCTAAAAAAATTGTACATATTAACTCCTATGCTTATGTTTGCAATGAGATAACGATGTCTGTCATTGCGAGTGTAACGAAGCAATCCAGTTGTTGGATTGCTTCGCTACGCTCGCAATGACGAAAGGTGGGTTACCTAAAATTATCCACTGCGGTGCGCTCGACTTTTAGCCCTGCGGCAAAGCCTTTCATAAATTTCTCAAAGCCTTGGGTATCAGCACTGTCCGGTTTAATCGTCGACCCGGTGCGGCTTGCAAAGACCTTTTTCTCTAGGAATTCTCCTAGGGGTATTTCCCTATGAGCTGTATATGCCGCCAGCAGCGCAATCCCCCAGGCACCACCTTCATTGGCGGTTTCCATAACAGTTACCGGGATACTTAGGGCCCCGGCCATTAATTTTTGAGCTACACCCTTGGTGGTGAAAAGACCACCGTGTCCCATCAGTTGAGTGATGGTGACGCCTTCATTTTCCGATAATATATCCATCCCCAACTTGAGAGTAGCCATAGAGCTAAGAAGCAGAGTCCGCATAAAGTTGGCCACGGTAAAACGAGCATCCGGCTGTCGCATAAATAACGGTCTGCCTTCCTCGAAGCCAGTGTTATGCTCACCTGAGAGATAGCTTACCGCCATCAGTCCGCCTCCGTCGGCGTCGCCTGTAAGGGCGGAGTTATATAGCTTTTCGTATACATCATTAAGATTATTATGCCCTGCCACAAGTCCCAATGCCTCATGAATTATACTTACCCAAGCATTAAGATCTGAGGTACCGTTATTGCAGTGCACCATGGCAACAGGCATACCGTCAGGGGTGGTTACCATATCAATTTCCGGATACAGCTTGGAAAGACCCTTTTCAAGTACCAACATTGCAAAAATAGAAGTCCCTGCGGATACATTCCCTGTGTGAGGTGACACACTGTTGGTGGCGACCATACCGGTACCTGCGTCTCCTTCCGGCGGGCATAAACTTACTCCTGGGGATAAGCTACCTGCAGGGTCAAGGAGCTTGGCTCCGGCCTCTGTTAGCTTGCCGGCAGTTTCTCCCGCAGCGAGCACCTTTGGCAAAACATCCGCAAGCTTCCAGCTATAGGACTTGTTTGCGACTAAAGCATCGAAATCCACGATGTTTTTCTTGCTGTATTGGCCGTTCTCTATAGGGAAAACCCCAGAGGCATCACCAACACCTAATACATTTTCCCCTGTGAGCTTATAATGAACATATCCAGCTAAGGTTGTAATTGTAGCGATTTGGTTAACATGATCTTCACCATTTAATATGGCCTGATAAAGATGAGCAATACTCCAGCGTAAGGGGATATTGACTCCGAAAAGAGGCGTGAGTACATGGGAGGCCTCCCCGGTGCTTGTGTTACGCCAGGTGCGAAACTCAGTCAGTAGTTCACCATTTGCATCCAAGGGCATATACCCATGCATCATTGCTGAGATACCCATGGCGGAAATCGTGGTAAGCTTCTTGCTGTGTTTGTGTTCATAATCTGCGGCCATGGCTTTGTAGGAGGCTTGCAGCCCCTGCCATATATCATCCAAAGTGTAAGTCCAGACGCCGCCAGTCAACCTGTTTTCCCAATTATGGCCGCCTACGGCCACGGGTTCGTTGCTTGCGTCAATCAAAACTGACTTGATACGGGTGGAGCCGAATTCGATGCCAAGATATAAATTTTCCATGGAGGTCACCTCGTGGGATTATTTTGTACATTATTAGAATAATACATATTTGGAAATTTTTGAAGACCTTCCTACCCTAATGTTCAGCGATAACCCGCAAAAATTTTTCTCCAAACCGCTCCGCTTTCACCCGGCCTATCCCTGATACCTTCATTAGGTCATCCATGGTTTTCGGGAGCTTTACGCACATATCTACGAGGGTGGAGTCATGTAGAATTACAAAGGCGGGGACTCTTTGCTCCGTGGCAATTTTCAAGCGCAGTTCTTTTAATTTTTCGAATAGGGCTATGTCTGGTTCTTTCGCAGGTTGCTCTTCTTGTGATGGTTTACCTTGAGCAGTTACTAATTGCTCCATCTGCTTTCTGCTTCTATCTGTTTTGGTCTTCTTCGGGGGTTTTTCTGTGGGGTCATCCTTTGCCAGTTTCATGATAACAGGCTCAGTCCCCCGCAAAATTTCTCCCGCTTTCTGGCCAAGCCTAATCACAGGGTACTGATCGTCGGTCTTGGATAGTCCGCCTGTCAAAATCAGATGATTAATAATATCTCTAAGCTGTGCGCTACTCACTTTGCTGATACCGTAAGTAGAGAGCTGGTCAAGGCCCAACCGCAGTATTTTCTCAGCCTTTGAGCCTTGGAGCACACCTATAATTACCACAACACCAAATCGCTCCTTTAGCCTTGCCACACAGGAGATAATTTTCCTTGCTTCCTCGGTTACATCCATTGTCTCAAAATGGGTATTGCAATTGGCGCAATTACCGCAATAATTCTCAGGCCGCTCTCCAAAATACCTTAGTATATACCCCCGAAGGCAATCTTTAGTGGTACAGTAGAAGGTCATTTCTTTTAGACGTTTTCTATCCCGCTCTTTGAGAGCCATTTCCGTTTCAATATCGGGATACTCAACATCACGAGGGTTGTCAATCATCCATAGATTTGTATGTACATCCTGGCCCCCATACAACAGCAAGCAATCCGCAGGCTGCCCATCTCGTCCAGCCCGGCCTGCTTCTTGGTAATAGGCCTCCAGGTTCATTGGCATATTGTAGTGTACAACAAAGGATACATTAGACTTATCGATGCCCATGCCAAAGGCGTTGGTTGCAACCATAATTTGCACTCTGTCATATAAGAAATTTTCCTGATTATCCCGCCGTTCTTTATCAGACAATCCGGCATGATAACGTGAGGCACTAAAGCCTTGTTTTTCCAGTTTTGTACAAACATCATCTACCCCAGCTCGGGTGCCGCAATACACAATCCCAGTACGGTCTTTTTTACCCTTTAAAAATTGCATCAAGGCCAAAAATCTATCCTCAGGCTTTTTGACTTCGAAAAATAGATTATCCCGGTCAAAGCCCGATACCAGAACCGTAGGGTTTACAAGCTCAAGCTGCCGCAGAATATCCTCCCGGACAATAGAGGTAGCAGTGGCAGTAAAGGCGGAAACCCTGGGCCGGGTAGGGAGCTTGGCGATAAACTCCGGAATCCTGGCATAGCTGGGCCTGAAATCCTGTCCCCATTGGGATATACAATGAGCCTCGTCCACAGTAAGCATTTGTATATTTGCAGAACGGGCAAAGGCAATAAAATCATAAGAGAAAAGGCGCTCCGGGGCTACATACATCAGCTTGTATTCCCCATTCTTTGCATTATAAAGAGCCTTTGCTATCTGTGAGTCCGAAAGGGAAGAATTAATAAAAGCCGCCCCTATACCTGATTGAGTAAGGGCGGCAACTTGATCCTTCATAAGTGAGATAAGTGGTGAGATAACAAGAGTAATCCCCTCCATCATCAAGGCGGGAATTTGAAAGCACATAGATTTACCGGCACCGGTAGGCATAATACCAAGGACATCTTTGCCGGTGATGATATCGCTAATAAGCTCTTCCTGGCCTAAGCGGAAAGAGTCATAGCCGAAGTATTGTTTAAGGGTTTCTAATGAGGTCATATGACCGCCTTCTTTTGTAAGTTACGTCATTTTTTGTGGAAATGCATTAAGCTCTAGGCCGTCTGCTCTGCCTCCCGCTATGGCAAAATAGCCTCTGGATGCAATCATTGCTGCATTGTCAGTGCAGTAAATCGGCTTTGGCATAAACAGGGGTAGCCCCTTTGCATTGCAGGTGTCTTGCATTGCGATACGCAAGCCATGATTACAAGCAACACCACCTGCCAGGGCCACCTGTGTATATCCCAAATCTTCGCACGCTTTTATGGTCTTACCTACCAATACATCTACCACTGCTTGTTGAAAAGATGCGGCAATATCCGGTAGGACAGCGTCTTTTTCCACTCGCCCAACGACATCACGGGCTGCTGTTTTAAGCCCGCTAAAGCTAAAGTCAAATCCGTCAACTTTGGCACGGGGGAAGGTATATGCATCTGGTTGACCTGTGCGGGCAAGCTTATCAATTTCAGGCCCACCAGGAAAAGGCAATCCTAGAAGCCGCCCTACTTTATCAAAAGCCTCACCTGCGGCGTCATCCCGAGTCGAACCTATAATACGATAACTATCATAATCGTCCACCCCAAGGATAATCGTGTGCCCGCCGCTTACTACCAAGCACAAAAAAGGCGGCTCCAGGCCGCTGTCCAAATAATTGGCGCAAACATGCCCCTCTATGTGTTGAACACCAACAAGGGGCTTTTTATTGGCATAGGCCAGTGCTTTCCCATAATTCATACCGACCAGTAGCGCACCGGCAAGGCCGGGACCGTTGGCAACGGCATAGCCGTCGATATCAGAAAGATTAACCGTTGCCTCGTCCAGAGCACTATCCACTATATAGCGTATTGCCTCAATATGCCCGCGGGCAGCAATCTCTGGCACCACTCCTCCAAAAGGAGAATGTAGCTCGGTTTGGGATGCTATTATGTTTGAAAGAACCCGCCGACCGCCTTCAATTACAGCGGCGGCGGTTTCATCACAACTCGTCTCGATACCTAGTATTATCATGCTTTTATGCCTTAGTGCTCTTTTCGGAGCGTTGGAGTATCAGTAGCAATGCACCAACTGCCGCTACAAAGACCAAAGCACCGTGAAGCATAAGATTTCCTGTCCCCTGATATGATGCCATCCAATCTGCAAGCCAGCTGGCAACAGCCGCCGACAATGCAAGCATTGCGCTTTGGATATTGTAGAGGATAGGGGAGGCCTCTGTGATGGCGGTCAGCCATTCTGGGTTAAAAGCTAAAAGCAGTGCTATCCCAAGGATAATTCCGCCAAAGCCCCATAATATCCGCAAGAACAGTGGAATGGGCTTTGTATGGGCAGGCAGTTCTCTTACCTGGGCCATTACATTATTGGTGAACCCTGGCGGGGCAATACTTAGCTCCGGTTCGTTTAGTATGTCCAGAGCCATGTCAAAGCCGATATAGTATTCCCGGCAATCTTCGCAGGACATGACATGCCGTGCTAAGTCCTGTGCCTGTTGGGGTTGGATGGTTTTTTCCATATGCTCCATCATTGCTAGATTTGCTTGTTTGCAGTCCATTGTATACCTCCATGTTGTGTTACTTTTCCGGTTTACTCATTATCATCAAAACCAGTTCTTGTGTTACGGTCTAACTTCAATCAGACCTTTGAGTAGCTTTCGGCCTCGGAAAATTCTATTTTTCACTTTGGAAAGGGGCTCGCCGGTTCTGTCAGATATTTCTTGATAGCTTAATCCTTCTTGGTGGTATAACACCACGGGGATTTTATACATATCTGGCAAATCCGCAAGGATTTTGTTTATTCTGTTCGTTTGCTCTCGTTTTAGATAAATACTCTCTGGTGATGCGGCTGTACCGCCTACAAAGCCTGTGTCTGTCATGTGGGACTCTAGGGAGACAGTCTCCAGCCGCTTTTTGCGGTGGTGGTCGATACAGTGGTTACTGGTTATCCTCATAATCCAGGTGCTGAACTTGAAGGCCGTGGTATAAGAACGCAGATTTTTGTATACCTTTAAGAAAACGTCCTGGGCCAAGTCAGAGGCCTCGTCGTTGTCCTTGGTCATACGCAAGATAATGGAATAGACCAGGTTTTTATACCGGTTTACAAGCTCGGTAAAGCATTCCTGATTACCTTCTAAACATGCTTCGATTAACTCGAAATCCGTGCGGATATCTTTTTCGGCCATTAAAACACCTCATCTTAATGGGGCTCTGCCCCTCTCACACACCGCTACGCGGTGCATTCGCATAAAACCCGACACTCCGGCGGGCAAAGCCCACCTACGCATCCTTCGGGGCGGCGCTTTGCGCGGTTACTCTTCTTCAAATTTTATCGTTGTGTACATCCGGTCTTTGCCTACTTTTGTATTAGGGAAAATTGCGGTTGCATTCTTAATATAATTATGTGGATCCGGCATTGCCGGGCTAAAGTGAGTCAGCCATAGTTCCTTTGCGTTTGCGGCTTTTGCGGCCGTTGCCGCTTCCATAAAGGTCATATGCTTGCGGGCGGCGGCTTTTTCCTGTCGCTCTTCATCGCCATATAGCCCTTCACATATAAATAAATCTGCGTCGCTAGCAAAGTCAGGCAGGGCAGGCACCGGGCGGGTATCTGTGCAAAATACTACCTTTAGACCCTTCCTTGGCGGCCCTAAGACCATATC
>WQVF01000032.1 GCA_009781725.1 Defluviitaleaceae bacterium | reverse complement strand
CAAAGGGGTGCCCCTTTGCGTTGGCGCATTACGCCAACGCAGATAATTTTATTCAAAGGCAGGTGGTACATATGAGATAATGTGAGGATTGCATGTAGCATTTAACCGATATTGCTTTTGTGTTTATTCCTAAGGAGGAAATAACATGCGTAATGGAAATGTTATGAAGAAAAATGCAAAAATCACTGTTAACAAAATGCTTAATGTGGTACTATTAGTTGGGGTTGTATTTATGCTTGCGACCCTTGCTAACAGTGTTCGGGCGTATGCTTCGCCTGTGACATTTTATGATGACTTTGATTTTGTTATTGAACAGGATTTTAGTTTTGAACTTGAATGGGAAGAGTCCCTAGATGATTCCCGAACGCAGTGGTACAGAAATGATTTTGAAAACATACCCATGGAGTTATTGCCTGATGAACCGCCAATAGCTCCAACACCAGAGCCTCCTATACCGTCAAGCGAAATGCAGGAAGAAATGCTCCAAGAGCGTGGAGCTATCGAGGCATTTAGCACACAAAACATAAGTATAAGAGCAGTTTCACGATGTGTCTTTGGTACATTTATAAATCTTGAAATAAATTTTCTATACCCTTCATGTCCAAACAACGGCTTAACAATGCGAGGCTGTACGATACAAGGCGGTAGGTGGAATAATTTATACGGCGAGTTTATGTTTGGACGACCTCGGATTAACTCAGGGCAACATAGAATCAGTGGGTTGACACCCGGCGGTACCTATACATTCAGGGCATACGCCTGGAGCTGGGCACTAAGCAGGTGGGTGCATAGTGAGGTACAAGTGACTATGCCTGGGCGGCGAGCTCCATCAATGACTGTCTCAAATGTAACGCAAACAGGTTTTGTAGTTGATGTAGTGTTCCCGGTTAACGGAAGCTGGGGCAACTGGTTGCAAATATGGAATGGTACAGCATGGGTTGGCATTGTAAACCAACCAAGCAACTATGAACGCAGTGGTAGGTTTACAGTATCTGGCCTCCATCCAGGTAGGACATATGCAATAAGGTTTCGCCACTTCAATCATGAGACCAACGCATGGGCCCCGGAAACACGCATTGATGTGAGACTGCTGGGGCCGCTAAGGACACTGACCTTCAATGGTAATGGATTAAGGGCTGTACCAGCCACACAAAACATAACAAGAAACCAAGGCTCTCCGATAAGTACATTGCCGCAGCAGCCAACGAGAGTAGGTCATAGATTTGATGGATGGTCTACAATGGCAACCGGAGGAACACGAATCACAGCCAACACAATCGTACCAAATGCCAACACCACTTATTTTGCCCAGTGGATAGAAATACCACCCCCCTTATTTAGAATGCCAGGCCGAAGATTAACCAACGCCGAATTAAATACCTGGAATGCTGAATACAATGCACGAGGTGGTATCAGTGAGGTTGAAAGAGAAGTGTTGCGTCTAGTAAATATAGAACGAGCCAACCATGGTTTGCATCCTCTAACCCTTTGCCCTACGATGAGTAGAGCTGCACGGTTTAAGTCACAGGAAATGGCAGACCTTGGTTACTTTGCTCACCCAAGTCCGGTTTATGGTAATTTTGCAAACATAAGTAGAGAGTTGTTTGGTGTTACGATTCATAGTGAGAACTTGGTCCGTTTTACGGGAACAGCAGAGCAAACAGTAACGGCATGGATGAATAGTATTACTGGTCATAGAGAAAACATTCTTAACCCTAGGTGGACTCATATCGGGATTGGCGAATGCAGATATCATTGGACTCAAAAGTTTAGGTAGAAAGAAAAAAACACATCTTTCAAACAAAGTGTGCCAGAGCTGTAATCTAGTCTGGCACACAGTACATACTAAATTTTTCTGTAGCAGGATTGAATGGAGCTGAAACGATGAGAAAATCAATCAGAAATGTTGATTCTCGAAAGTTACGTGTTGCAATACTTCTTTGTTTTATTACCATTATCACGGCATTGATTGTGGCCGCTTATACTGGCGAGGATTATCATTATTCTGCGAGTAGGGCCACTGTTATAATTGCAACCGGCACAATCGGGGATTATGGTCCAGAATGGCACCTATATAGCAATGGTGTTGTAGTAGTTGATAGTGGATATATCGAATGGGGATTCATATATAGCCCTTGGTATGAGTATCGCGAGGAGGTTTACAGTATTATTTTCACCGGACCAATCATCGGTGGATTCAGGTTATGTGGGTTGTTTGAAAACTTACCCTATGTGGCATCCATTGAAGGATTGGAGTATTTTGATACCAGCAATGTGGAAGGTATGCAGTTTATGTTTGCGTCTTCTCCAAGCATAACCGATTTGGATTTATCAACATGGGATACGAGCAATGTATTTACCACATCATGGATGTTTAGCGGTGCTTCAGGGCTCACAGCCCTTGATGTATCAACATGGGATGTGAGTAATGTCCACATGATGGATGGGATGTTTAATAGGACAACTAATCTTGCAAATATTGATTTGTCGAAGTGGGATACAAGCAATGCTGTGCTTATGAATCATATGTTCGCAGGCGCACAAAGTTTAGCAAGCCTTGAGTTGTCAGGATGGGATACCTCAAATGTAGAAAATATGAACAGAATGTTTTATAATGCAAGAAATTTAGTAGATATTGATTTATTGGGATGGGACACATCCAACGTAGAGGATATGAGCGGAATGTTCAGTGATGCAAGAAGCATAGCTGAACTTGATTTATCCGGATGGGATACGTCCAATGTAGTGGATATGAGCGAAATGTTCAATTGGACGATGGGCTTGACATACATAAATATATCTGATTGGGATACGTCCAATGTGCAGAGTATGGCTCGTATGTTTGAACTGACACATGTATTGACAAGCTTGGATGTATCTCGTTGGGATACCGGTAATGTGTATGATATGATGAATATGTTTGCTGCGACCAGGGAGCTTACATATCTAAACATTTCCGATTGGGATACAAGTAGCGTAATCTATATGCACGGAATGTTTGCGGAGATGAGCCAACTCAGCTATCTGGACATATCCCGTTGGGACACAAGCAATGTCGTTGACATGAATGGGATGTTTTCAAATGCGACAAGTTTGACAAGCTTGGATTTAGCTGATTGGGATACCGGTAGTGTAGTTAACATGGCATCGATGTTTTGGGGGACAAGAGGCCTTGAGAGCATAGATATAACCGGTTGGAATACAAGCAATGTAAGTAATATGAATTCTATGTTCCATGGAACCGGTTTAACATATCTTGATTTATCTGAGTGGGATACAAGTAGTGTAGTTTACACAGCCTATATGTTTTCATGGTCTACTGAATTAACAAGCCTTAATATCTCAGGATGGAATACTCGGAATGTGGAACATATGTGGGATATGTTTCATAATACAGTATCTCTAAGCAATCTTACATTGGGTGCTGACTTTGAGTTTATATTTTCGCAGTACAGCATTGGGCTCCCCCCAGTCCATAATAACGAAACCTATACCGGCTACTGGCAAAACGTCGGCCCAGGTACCGCAGACAATCCCCAGGGTGAGTTTGTGTTTACCTCCGACCAACTGGTGGAGTACTTCGACGGAGCGACCATGGCTGATACCTGGGTCTGGCAGCGGCGGAGTGGGAGTGCTACTCCGACACCACCACCAGGAACTACAATTGCAACTGGCACAATAGGCACTTTAGGTCCTGAGTGGCGGCTATACGCTGATGGAAGGGTTATTGTGGATGATGGATATATACTTTGGGGGGATAATTATAGTCCTTGGAATGAATACCGCGAGAAAGTGTTCGAGATTGTTTTCACTGGTCCAATCATTGGTGGATTTAGGTTGTGTGGGTTATTTGCGAACTTACCATATTTAACAACAATCGAGGGACTTGAATACTTCAATACTAGCAATGTGGAAGGTATGCAGTTTATGTTTGCTTCTTCCCCGAGTATAGCAAATTTGGATTTATCATCCTGGGACACCAGCAACTTGTTTGCCGCATCGTGGATGTTTAGCCGTTCAACAGGTCTCACAACTATTGATGTATCAACATGGGATGTGAGTAATGTTCACATGATGGATGGTATGTTTTTTCGTACTTTAAGCCTTGAAACCCTTGATATATCTAGCTGGGATACAAGAAACGCTGTATTTATGGGGTCAATGTTTGCTGGAGCACAAAGCTTGACATCTCTTGATATATCCAGATGGGATACATCAAATGTTATTGATATGAATGCGATGTTTTCATGGGCATCTGGATTAACATACCTAGATATATCCGAATGGGATACATCAAATGTACAAGATATGGAATTAATGTTCAATGATACAAGGGGATTGACAAGCTTAGCAATATCCAATTGGGATACAGGAAATGTAAGGTATATGAATTGGATGTTTGGTAATGCCAGCAACCTCACACATTTAGACCTCAATGGTTGGGATACATCAAATGTATTGGACATGAGTTTTATGTTCAATGGTACAAGTAGTATAGTGGATTTAAGTATATCCGATTGGAATACCGGTAATGTTGAGAGCATGAATAGTATGTTTAGTAACACGTGGAGATTGCCAAGCCTTGATTTATCCCGATGGGATACATCCAATGTGCGCAATATGACAAATATGTTTGGTGGTGCTTCACGTTTGACAGAATTAAACCTTTCAGGTTGGGATACCAGCAATGTAACTTCTATGCAAGTGATGTTCTATTATATGCCTAATCTTATGAGCCTTGATGTTAGCGGTTGGGATACCAGAAATGTTGTATGCATGTATAGGATATTTGGAGAAATGACGCCTATAAGACAAATTTCCGTGGGTGAACATTTCGTGTTTTTGCAAACACAAGTACATGCTGAATGTCCATATGAATGGATTGCAACTCCTTGCCATTGTGTTGCATGGCTCCCCCCAGTCCCCCAAAATGAAACCTATACCGGCTATTGGCAAAACATAGGCACAGGTACCGTGGATAACCCTCAAGGTGAGTTTGTGTTTACCTCCGACCAACTGGTAGAGACCTTCAACGGCGCAACCATGGCAGACACTTGGGTCTGGCAACGATTTGACACGAGTTCTACCTGGATGATGCGTTTCAACTCATACCCCGGGGTTTTTCCTGGGGGAAATCATATTGTAAATGAGACGATTACATATGTCGGCCAACAAGTAACAGGCCCATCGGAACCACCAACCCGTCTAGGATATATTTTCTCTGGTTGGCAAGATGTAAACGGTACACCGGTTAGTTTTCCGCTAATTTATACTGCCCAAACAATGCGAAACCTAACCGCAATCTGGACACCGGAATCTACACCAACCCCGTCACCTACACCGACTCCAAGCCCGACCCCATCTCCATCCCCGACCCCATCTCCGTCACCCACGCCGACTTCAAGCCCAACAGCAACGCCGACTCCAACCCCATCTCCATCGCCAACCCCAACACCAACACCAACCCCGCAAGCACCTCCATCACCCACGCCAACATCAACTCCCACAACGACCCCAAATCCGACACCATCGCCATCACCCGTGCCAACTCCAACTCCAGCAATATCACCATCCCCCACACCTACACCAACAATATCCCCTTCACCAACTCCCACACCAACCGCTACCGCTACGCCTACACCTACCCAACCCCCCACATCCACACCGGCTCCATCCCCAACACCCACGCCAACACAGACACCTCCCCCCACACCATCCCCATCTCCTAGAGCTGGGACACGACCCAACCCCCAAACCGGCCCGGGCCAATTAGGATTTATTGCATTCTCTGCGCTAATGGTCGGAGGCACATCCGTTTTCGGTTTCGTGCATCTGGTCAAAAAGAATAAATCCGCACAGGACATACACAACAAAGAAACCACACGCAAAAGCCGTGAGGAGCGGATTGCTGGTATGATTGATAAAGATATGTAGTATATGCATAGCAAATTAACATTGTGCGCATAATGTGATATTATATAGGCGATGGTAATTTTATTTAGTGCCCATATAAATAGTGAGTCTTCCAATGAAGGGAGTAATAGCTATGCCAGTAAGCACAGGCGCAAACGCCAATATTAATATCCGTGTTGATGGTGAGGTAAAAAACAAAGCTCAAGATATATTTTCTGCATTAGGCATGGACATGACTACTGCCGTTAATATTTTTCTAAGGCAGGCAATCAGAAAGAATGGTATACCTTTTGAGCTGGTGACAGAAAAACCAGAGCGGAAACCCGCCAATTTGGTAGAATGAAAGACAAAATGTGGGAGGCCGAAGACCATGATTGGTTTGAGTCCTTGGAAGATTTTAAGGAGTATATGTGATGGATATATTACTAGATACTCATGCTGTGTGGTGGTTCTTGAAAGGCAACGATAAAATGCCTTCGTCTGTAAGAAATACAATTCAAAATACCGAAAACGTAATACATGTTAGTGTTGCCACAATATGGGAAGTTGCAATAAAAATGAGCATCGGTAAACTTGAGTTTGACGGTGACATTGATGGATTTATAGAAGCTATAGAAAAAGAGGATTTTTCGTTGCTAAATATATCCCCAGAACATATCAAAGCAGTTGTGAGTTTACCATTTATCCATCGTGACCCTTTTGACCGTATGCTTATCGCACAGGCTATGGTAGAAGATATACCAATTATGACAATTGATACAAACATAGTGAAATACAATATCTATCCTATTTGGTAACAAATCAAAACAATGTAAAAGAGACGGAAATCGCCGTAATTTCGGCGATTTCCGTCTCTTTCTATTAATATCAGTTTTGTCATTTTGGCCGAAACCGGAAAAGTAACACTTTCTACCTCACAAGATTAACACTACCAAGCACAAGCATAATCTCCATATACTCCCCGCCACGATAGACCCCTATAATCACTTCATCCCCTGGTTTATAATCCTGCATCGCATAGAATAAATCCAACCGGCTTCCTATGTCATATCCTGAGAAGCGTACCAGTAAATCCCGCTCTCTAACTCCTGCATGATATGCTGGGCTGTCTTCTATTACATTGAAAATTAGCATCCCTGTTGATGGCAGATTAAACATATCCCGGACTGACTCGGTAATTTCTTCTGATTGAATACCCAACCAGGGGTGGCGTTCGGTGCCGAATGCCTTTAGTTCTGCCAGTATGTCCCTGATATCATTTGTGGGCAGTACATAGCCCATGCCTTCGATACCATGACCAAACAGCTTTGCTGTTACTATACCTATTACTTCGCCGTGTTGATTAATTAGGGGGCCGCCGCTGTTGCCCTGGTTTACCGCCGCATCTGTTTGTAAGACATTGAGAGCTAGGGATGTGTTTGTATTTTGGTTATATACTGTAATTTCTAAATTGACTGCGCTTATTATTCCTTTAGTTACAGTCTGGCCGGCCCCCATTGCATTGCCGATTGCCACTACAGAGTCGCCCATCCGCATAGTATCGGAACAGCCCAGTTCCGCAATTACAAAGGGCACACCTTTTAGTAGCAAGTCTTCTTTTGAAACCGCAAGTACCGCCAGGTCATAATCAGGCTCTCTTCCTATTACATAAGCCGGCACTTCCTCATTGTCATCTATTGATATTGTTATAGAAGTTGTGTTCTCGACAACATGATAGTTGGTTGCTACAAATACATAATCATCATCTTGGGCGAAAAAAAAGCCAGAACCTGCCCCAAAATGCTCACCTGGCATTAGGCCGCCGTGTCTTTGTGCCGTTACATTGATGCTTACAACAGAATCCTTGACTCTGGCAATAACATCTGTGAAATCCGGGGTTTGTGGGTCTATGGTGATTACCATTGGTTCATAAGCAACGGATTGGAATGCAGGGGCTTCGCCGACTTCCTCTACTACTGGCGGGATTTCGGTGAAATTTCGCATTACTACAAGTCCTGCGCTAAGCCCTAGCCCCAAAAACAATGCTCCAACAGCCACAGCCATCATTGATACCGCTAATTTGCGAAAAACCCCGCCTGTTCTTTTCTTAGGTATAAAAATATCAGCATCGTAGATTTCCATACCTTCTCTAAGCTCAACTCTATCTGTATTTTTTATGATATCATTGACGTCTCTGTATTCATTCATATTTATTAACCTCCTACTGCTCATTATGAGCATAATCATCAGAAAGCTGTAGGGTGGGGGATGGGGCCCCTCACTCTTTCTTTCCTGTTGCTCATTATATACGAATTTTCTTGGCAATGTATGTACATCTTGTAAATTTTGCGGTTTTATTCAATACGCGTGGAATATACAAGCATATATATTCTTTTCGTGTGTTCGATGGCATGTTTGGGACGAAGGAGTTTATTCTATTACTGTTGTCGAATTAGAAAATATATTGCTAAGCTGCAATCTTATAAGATAAAGATTTATAGAGATTGATTCATAAAGATTGCGATACATATGATTACAAAAGAATATGATTCAAAAATGCTTTACTAGGATGCTAATCTTGTGCGTGTGAGATTGAGCATCCTGTCTGCTGGCGATAATTTCATTATCACCGGTAATATAGCAATTCAAAATACTAGATTGAAATTGCTATGGTTTCGGAAAGCGTTTCAATCAAGAACGACACAAACCGTCGTTCTCAATTGAAATTGCTATACCCTGCTGTAAATAAGGGATTGGAGGCTACTTTGAAATTTACGAGATTACTTCTTGGCCTTTTGGGATACAGTGCTGCTGTTGTCTTGTCCTTCTTGATTATTATAGGTGCTCAGAGAACTTACCCGATTCGTGCAATGGAGCAGGAGTATTTTGCTATATCTCATCCTGAGTATGCCGCTATGCCCACCCCTTCGCCTACCCCACCTCCGATGCCCATCCCTCAACCTATGGAAGTCATAGAGCCACAACCACGGATAATTACCCTTCCATCAGAATATTATATTGCCTATCATGGATTTGAATATACGGTTTTTGTGGCTTTTGGTGATTTCCAGCTTAGTTTTCATGTTGCACAAGATATAGACATGGATTACGCAATGGAAACAGTTTACAGCATCGTAGAATTGTTCGACTTGGCGTATGAGCGCTTCCCCGGTTGGCCCTACTTTGATTATTTTTTGGTCTCTGAATACGTTAATCACAAAGAGCGTAGGATTTATTACAATTTTGCCGCTGAGCCCGAAATAGGCATTATCACAAGCATGTTCTTCACCCAAAGACTACGGTACCAATTGCCTTGGTGGCTGAGCATCGGTCTGGAATCATATTTGCAAGAAGATGGCGAGAAAGACTTGCTGACTGGTGAGGAACTTATACAGGCACTTACCCCTGGCCGTGATAACCTTCCCTTTGGTGATGCCTGGTTCATAGCCTCCCTTGCACCTACAAATTCATCTCATGATATCCATGACATTGCTTACTCCTTGGTAAGTAACTGGTCTGAGAATGAAGTTTTATATGACTTTATAAGACTGGCACAGTCAGACACAATCGGCTTTGTGTCAAAGCTTAATGAGTATATCGCCGCTTTGACTGACACCGAACCCCTTGCACCATTACAGTTTAAATATCGCTTTGGTGACTTTGAAGTGATGACAGGATATGGGGGATACATTTTTGTAAGAGATAATTACGAATGGACCTGGCCTAGAGTTATCAGCTTTATTGATTACATGGAGTCCTCCATTGGATTTATCCGGGAGCATTTTCTTATCACAAACACAGACCGGATTCCGGTTACTTTATATCCATTTGGTGTAATCAATATCCCTGCCAGTATCGCAGCACTTGCCGATACCCTTGGTTGGGACGCTCCGGATGTTAACTTTGTAACCAATGACGAAATTATTCTTGCAAGCACTTCTCGGTTTGGAACTTGGGCTATTGCCCACGAGGTTACGCATATAATGTTATTTAGAGAATTTCCTGCCTATCGTCCCGCTACTTGGATGGTTGAGGGGATGGCAGTGCTTGGAGAAATCTTGTTTAGGGATTATTTTACTGGGCAACAAACCTATAGATTCAATGTTCCTACAACGGCTAACATTGATAGCTTGGCAAGAAACAGCTCCGGTCATCTGCTGCCTGTAAATTACGATGAATATTCCTTTAGCAGAGATGTATGGACTTATGACGAAGTTGGATCCTTTGTGTTTTATTTGTATAATCGGTTTGGAATGGAGCCTCTTCTTGAACTATACCGCTCAAATAATGAAACCCAGTTTGAGATGGCATTGGAGCTTTTTGACGAAGAGCTTGACGAATTAATGGATAGTTGGCGGGCGCATTTATGGCCCAGTGGCGAACCGAGGGACTGGTGGTAAGATGGAGAAAAAAAAGATAACAAAAACCCAAATTGTTTCCTGGGTGGGGACTCTGCTTATGGTTGCGTCCCTTGTTTTTTTGGCCCGGAGATTGTTTTTGGAGCAAGCAGACTCTGATTTTTATCTGATGGATTTGTTTACGACGGGAGTCGTAATCGGTCTTGTCATTGTGGCTATATTTGAAGGAATCGGGATACTTCTGGCAGCACTTAATTTCCGCGCCCTGGTAAGGAATGTCTCAGGTGTGCTGGTAAAACTGCCATTAGGATTAGTGGTCTATACGATTTCCAATCTATATAAATATATCCCCGGTGGTGTAATGTATGTAGTCGGGCGCAACAGGCTGGCTTTGGAAACAGAAGAGCTTAGTCATCCCAAGGTTGCTCTTTCTACTGTCCTTGAGGGGATAATCATTGCCTTTGCTGCCATCACGATTATAGTTTTTACGGTTTTTGACCATGCAATGGATTATATCCGCCAGCTGGAACTGCCTAGGGCATTCGCTATTTTGCTTATTGTTATTGTGGTACTTGCAGGGTCAGCCGCGTTTTCATTTAGACATAAAATCAAAGAAGGACTAACTAAGCTTTTTGATCATATGAGAGTGCTAAGCATTCCTGTGCTAATCAAACGCTTTGGATTTGGACTAATCATAATGGTCCTGTGGGCCAGCACTTTTCTTGCGACTCTCCTTGTATTGGGTCAACCCTTAGAACCCAGCCAAATGGCAACGGTTATCGGTTTATTTTTACTGTCGTGGCTGGTAGGATTTCTGACCCCGGGAGCACCCAGTGGTATCGGAATCAGAGAGATAGTTATGTTAATGTTTATGGGCGGTATCTTATATGAAGAAATACTCCTGGCGGCAATGCTGATGCACAGGATTGTGGCGGCATCGGGAGATATTGCCGCATATGGTGTTGCTGTGGGGTATGGGTATTTAACCAAGAAGGAGGCAGTATGAGGGAATTAGTAAATAGTGTAGAGTCACTAAAGGCCGCAATGGCAAACATCCGCAAGGCACAGGAGATTTACGCGGCTTTTTCACAGGAAAAAGTCGACGAAATCTTTCGCACGGCGGCCCTTGCAGCCAATCATAACCGTATTTTTCTTGCCAAGTTAGCAGTTGAAGAAACAGGGATGGGTGTAGTTGAAGACAAGGTAATAAAAAACCATTACGCCGCTGAATACATCTACAACCATTATAAAGACACAAAAACTTGTGGTATCATTGAAGATGATGCTCAGTTTGGTCTCCGCAAGATTGCCGAGCCCATGGGACTTATAGCGGCTGTTGTCCCGACGACTAATCCTACTTCCACTGCCGTGTTCAAAGCCCTCCTTGCCCTCAAAACCAGAAACGGCATTATCTTTGCGCCTCATCCTCGCGCAAAAAAATGTACCGCCGAGGCCGCCAGAATCGTATACGAAGCCGCCGTAAAAGCCGGAGCCCCGGAAGGGATTATCGGTTGGATAGATGCGCCGTCATTGGAGCTGTCCAATGAGGTTATGACAGGTGCGGATATTATCCTTGCCACAGGCGGGTCCGGAATGGTAAAGGCCGCATATTCTTCCGGCAGGCCGGCTATTGGAGTTGGTGCCGGAAATGTACCCGCTATTTTCCACAAATCTGCTGATATCAAGATGGCGGTAAGCTCCGTGATTCTTTCAAAAACCTTTGATAATGGTATGATTTGCGCCTCAGAGCAGTCTGTTATCGTAGATGCGGAAATCTATGAAGCCGTAAAAAAAGAATTTGTCCATAGAGGCTGCTATATTCTCAACTCAGACGAAACCGAAAAAATAAGAAAAACCATAGTAATCGGCGGTGCTCTAAACGCAAAAATCGTGGGTCAAACCGCGGAGACAATAGCGGAAATCGCCGGGATAACAGTCCCACCAGGCACCAAGGTGCTAATCGGGGAGGTAGAAAGTGTAGAATTCGAAGAGGAATTCTCCCATGAAAAATTATCGCCGGTATTGGCTATGTACAAATATAACAGCTATGACGAGGCCATTTATAAAGCTGATAGGCTGATAAAAGACAGTGGATACGGCCATACAGCCTCCATTTATATTAATGTCAATGCTACAACTGATTTAAGAATCTTCGAAAATGCCATGAAAGCCTGCCGCATTTTAGTAAACACCCCATCTTCACAGGGTGGAATAGGTGATTTGTATAATTTCAAGCTGGCACCATCCTTGACCCTGGGCTGCGGTTCATGGGGCGGGAACTCTGTATCTGACAATGTTGGGGTTATGCATCTTCTTAACTATAAATATGTGGCAGAGCGGAGGGAAAACATGCTGTGGTTTAGGACCCCAGAAAAGATATATCACAAGAAGGGTTGCCTTAGGGTTGCCTTGCAAGAGCTGCGAGATGTTTATAACAAGAAAAAAGTCTTTGTCGTAACCGACGAGTTTTTATACAAAAATAATTATACCAAGCCCCTGACGGACACACTGGACGAAATGGGTATCCGTCACAAGACGTATTTCAATGTGCTCCCTGACCCCACATTGGATTGTGTAACCGGTGGAGCCAAAGCCATGAGGGATTTTGAGCCGGATTGTATAGTGGCATTTGGGGGCGGTTCTCCAATGGACGCCGCAAAAATAATGTGGGTGCTGTACGAGCATCCCGAAGCCAATTTTGCAGATTTGGCAATGCGATTCATGGATATCCGCAAGCGCATCAGCCCTTTTCCAAAAATGGGGGAGAAGGCCAACTTTGTTGCAATCCCAACAACGGCAGGTACCGGAAGCGAGGTAACGCCCTTTGCGGTAATAACCGACGGTGCAGTCAAGTACCCACTGGCAGATTATGAGCTAATGCCCAATATCGCCATTGTAGATACCGACTATATGATGGATATGCCACAGAGCCTGACAGCAGCATCGGGCCTGGATGCTCTTGTTCACGCGCTGGAAGCCTATGTATCCATGCTAGCGACGGATTACACAGACGGTATGGCCCTGACTGCGATAAAAAATGTAGTTAAGTTTTTGCCAATCGCTTACACAGACGGCAAAAACGAAATCGCAAGGGAAAAGATGGCCAATGCCTCAACCATTGCAGGTATGGCCTTTGCCAATGCATTCCTTGGGGTATGTCACTCCATGGCACATAAGCTTGGAGCAACCTTTAATCTGCCTCATGGTGTAGCCAATGCGCTGCTGATAAACGAAGTAATCAGGTACAACGCGGTAGAGGACCCCAAGAAGATGGGAGCATTCTCTCAATATAAATACCCGGTTGCACTGGAGAGATATGGTGAGATTGCGGCATTTATCGGCTTAGGAGGCAAAACCGACAAAGAAAAAACCGCAAGCCTGATCGCAAAAATCGATGACTTAAAGAAAACCGTAGGGATAAAAGACACCATCAAGGATTATGGCATTTCTGAAAAGGACTTTCTAGCCAATCTGGATAAAATGGCAGAGCAAGCCTTCGACGACCAATGTACAGGTGCCAATCCGCGGTATCCCCTTATGGAGGAAATTAAGGAAATGTACCGGAATGCTTACTACGGCAGATATAGCGAATGACATTGAGAAACGTGATTGAAAAAGGTTGGCGGTTCACGATTTCGAAAGTCGTTCGCTACAGTTTTGTCATTTTGCGAAGCCGGTTACAGTTGTAGACCTTTTGTCGTTTTGACCAAACCTTTTTGATGGGATTTATGAGCGGTTTTGCGTGATTATTTTGATTTATGCGATTTGTTTCGTTGTTTCTAGCATATAAAAAGCCGTTATATTAACGGGCAACGCAGGTGCTCGTCACCCCGGGCTTGACCCGGGGGCCCATTAGCCTTTCGACAAAGGGCGGGGGATTCCGCGTCAAGCGTGGGACACGTCAGTCTAATTTGCTTGATATTGCCAAGCCAAGACCACCCCGGCGCTTCGCGCCACCCCTCCGCAGGAGGGGAATTAAATACAATACTTATAAAAATTCCCCTCTGGGGAGGGGAAAGACGCCGTAGGCGGCGAGGGGTGGTCTCAGCTTGGCAACGTTCTGTATTTTGGATTGTAAATTAGACTGACGTGAGCGTGGGATGACTAGGCTTGATGATTGCTGGCTTTTAACGTGGCAGCCCACAGGAAACCGGTTTTGATGATTTTGGAAAAAGCGGTCGTTGATTTTCTAGGCTTTTATTAAGTATTATTCGTGTATATTAAAGTATACTCTGCATTTTATAGCTATGAGGAGGACAACATGAACCTTAAAAACATTATAACAACCCGGTCAAACAAGACCATCTACCGCGATGGCGACAGGTGCATAAAACTCTTCCAAAAGGGATTCTCAAAAGCAGATGTCCTCAACGAAGCCCTTAACCACGCACGAATAGAAGAGACTGCTCTTAATATCCCCAAACTACTGGAAGTTACCATGATTGAAGGATGCTGGGCAATCGTAAGCGAATATATCGAAGGCCGAACCCTATCCGAAATCATGATAGCAGACCCTGCCAACCGGCAAGAGTATATTAATTTGCTGGTGGACATTCAATTAGAGATACATGCCCAGCGTAGCCCACTCCTTACCAACCATAGGGATAAAATGCTGCGCAAGATATCCATGACCACATATGACAACGCCATCAAATACGAATTGCAAACCCATCTTGAAAGTATGCCCCGTCACGACAAGGTTTGCCACGGTGATTTCCGGCCTAGTAATGTCATCATTTCCCCAGAGGGAAAGCGTTATATTATCGACTGGTCCCATGCAACTAAGGGCAACGCCTCTGCTGACGCGGCTAGGACATATTTGATATACTTGCTGACTGGTAGGGAGGAAGAAGGGGAAGCTTACCTGAAAGCATTTTGCAAAAAAAGTGGCACCCAAAGGCACTATGTAGAGAAATGGCTGCGGATAGTCGCCGCATCTCAATCCGTAAAGGGCGTTGAGGCAGAGTCTCTGTTCCTAGACCGGATAGTAAATGTTGTGGATTATTGGTAGACCATTGACAGGTTTTTCTGGACATTTTTGCCTTAGCAATATAATATGTGAAAGTTCAGTAGACCTCTACCGAAGTAGGGCAAAACAAGCTGCACTTTAAGCTTGTTTTCCCTATTTCGGTAGAGGCCGAAAGCAAGGCTGGGTTCTCCCCTGCAACTAGCAGGGGAGAACCCAGCATTTCATCTATGGAGAGATGTATGGCCAATAAGTTAAAAGTTATTACCATGACCCAGCTGGCTCTTTACGATAAGCATGAAGGGCCTGCTGACCGTGCAGCCAATGATTATTTCCGCCACGATTTTATTTATCGCAATAACCTAGGTACGCGGTTAGCCGTTGGCTTGGGCGGAATAGTCATACTTGCGGTATATTGGATTCAGTCGTTGGTTATGTATGAAATGGATCTTTTTGAGCTAAACATTCAAGAGCATATAACGGATTCGGTACTGTTTTTGCTGGCTATTTTAGCGGTTTATTCCCTGATTGGCAGTATTCAGGGTACCAGGCAATATTATCTTGTACAAAAACGCCTGGCCCAGTATCAAGCTATCGTGCGTCAGCTTGAAAGGCTTAATGAGCGGGAACACCAGTCTTATGAAGACGAGGTCTACGAAAGCAATGATTATCCTCCTGTAAGGCAAAACCCCAGCCCTCCCGTGCGCACAGCCCCCATAGAGCATACCCAAATTGCGGGGTCAAGACCCCAACAACCACCCCCTGACCACACAAGACGGCCAAGGCCGGCTCAAACGGGGGGATATACAAGGCCGCCAAGGCCAAGGCCCCAACCTCCAAATTCACCTCCGAGGCCTGATTAAAACCCAATACAAAGGAGCCCCAAATGAATATGGTGCTAACTGCACGGGAAACCGTGGTTAAGTTTTTTAAGCGATTCGAAGTACTGTTTATGCCTGTCCTCAAATTTATACTGGGTTATTTCGTATTCTCTAGAATATTAGAGATTGGTCACGCCCATAGCATGTTTGATACCTTGTCGGAAGCCATGTCTCCCTCTATGCTTAGTTTACTCTTTGCGACCTTATTCGTTGTAATGCCTGTTAATCTTTCTTGGATTCTTATTATCCTTACCATTACAATTCAAGTTTCTGCAAGCATTGAAATTGCTGTTGCAGTGTTTGTATTCCTTCTTTTGATATTCCTGTTTTATGGGCGTATGGCTGTCAAGGAATCCTATCTTATTTTGCTTACGGTTCTAGCCTTTGCCTTTAACATTCCATATTTGGTACCTATTGTAGTAGGGCTGTATTTCCCCTTGACCGCCGTTATTCCCATAATAATAGGGGTGTTTATCACAACACAGATACCTGTCATGTTTGACCTTATGGAAACCCCTATGGTCATTGATTTTGCAGATGTAGAAATCCCGGACTTGGTAACGGAGCTGCCTGCGGTCTTTACGGAGGCATATTCCAATGTAATGGAAAGAGTGCTCGGCAGTTATAACTGGGTTTTTATCGCAATGATTTTTACAATGGTAGTCGTTGTTGTGTATCTTGTAAGCCGTCAGGCCATAAACTATTCCAAGGAAATTGCCATAGGGATAGGCTGTGCCATGACTATTTTTGGGTATATACTCTTTAATGTGGCCACAGAGGAGGCCGTGCCTATTTTTGGTATAATAGGGTGGGTACTGTTGTGTGGTATCGTTGCTATATTGATACGGCTTTTTGATTCGGTATTGGATTATCGTAGGGCGGAGTCTGTCCAGTTTGAAGATGATGATAACTATTATCATGTGAAAATCGTACCCAAAGTAATAATGTCTAAACCTAAACGTGAAAAAAACGACATGGAGCATACCATGGCTCCAACCCGTCCACGCCCTGATATTGAAAGAACCGATATGGGGCGTACAATGGTGCCGCCCCGTCCACGCCCTGATGCAGAAAGAGCCGATATGGAACGTACAATGGTGCCGACCCGTCCGCGCCCTGATGCCGAAAGAACCGATATGGAACGGACTATGGTGCCGCCCCGTCCGCGCCCTGATGCCGAAAGAGCCGATATGGAACGTACAATGGTGCCGACCCGTCCGCGCCCTGATGCCGAAAGAACCGATATGGAACGGACTATGGTGCGCCCACGCCCTGAGGCCGAGAGGCGCGATATAGAACACACAATGGTACCACCACGTCCGCGTCCCGAGGCCGAAAGAACCGATATGGAACACACCATGGCACGCCCACGCCCGGAGGCCAGACCACCAGAGTTGGAAGAGTGATAAAATAATAAATCACGAAAAGCACTAAAAATTCGTGTTTTCCGTGCCCTTCGTGGTTAATATATATTCTGCCTCTTCATGGAGGAGTACAATGTTCTACAGCTTAATTGATTGGCTAATAGATATGACCAATATCCCGGTATTAAGATTTCCACAGTTTGGGTTTGCCCAAGTGCTGGATATCTTAATTATTGCCGGGATTTTATATTTGATTTTACGCTGGATAAAACGTACCCATGCTTGGGTATTAATAAGAGGCATTGCCCTTGTTTTGGTATTGCGCATTATCGCTACTGTTTTTGATCTTATAACCCTAGGATGGCTTTTGGAACATGCATTTACTGTCGGGCTTATTGCGCTGGTTGTACTATTCCAGCCGGAGCTTAGGAAGGTCTTGGAGCAAATGGGCCGTGGGCAATATCTCGCATCCTTTAAAATCGAAAGCGGTGAGCAAAAGGTCTATGCCTCTGACGAAACCATTGATGAAATTGTAAAAGCCGCAAAAGCAATGAGCGATGTTGCCACCGGTGCACTTATTGTAGTAGAGCACTCTATTGACTTAGGAGAGCAGGAGAGGTCGGGCATTCCTATAGATGCTCAGGTAAGCAGCCAGCTTTTGCTCAATATATTTGAGAAAAACACCCCTTTACATGATGGTGCCGTTATCATTCGCAATAATCGGATAGCGGCAGCTAAATGTATTCTGCCTCTGACCGGTGAATCTATAGACAGCGCACTTGGTACCCGTCACCGGGCTGCTGTGGGCATGACAGAGGTATCTGATGCTAGAGTAGTCGTGGTATCTGAGGAGACAGGGACAATGTCTGTTGCTATAGACGGCCAGCTTACACGGGGTGTATCCGAGGCTCAGATGCGAGAAATGCTTATTTTTGGCGCACCAGTAGCCAAACCCCGTTTTGCGTTGTTCAAGAAAAGCAAATCAAAGAAAAAGGGAGGATCGAAATGATTAAGAAAATCCTATCTTTTTTCTATACCGATTTGCATTGGAAGCTTATATCCCTTGGACTAGCTATTATTATATGGTTCGTTGCAATGCATCTTCATGACCCGTTAGAGAACAGGCCTCATTCTACCAATCTGCGGGTGCACAACCATGAAATATTGGTAAATGAGAACCTTGTGCTGGTCAATGAAGCCGAACTCCTTGGGACTTCTATTAGTTTAAGTGTTCGTGGACATCGCAGCAGTTTTGGCCAGGTAAGCATGGATGATTTTATTGTATATGTAGATATGCGATCCGTTAATATTGCTCGTGTACGTGATTCTGAAGGTCCTATAACTGAAAGGCTGCCTGTTAATGTGAACCTGATGCCAGGTTTTGAATTTCAATCTGTGCGTACCGCCTTTGTAGATGTTGAGCTTGATATACGAGAACGCAGGACCTTCCCTGTACGGGCGGAGGGGATAGGCCAAGTAAGTGAAGGCTTAGAGCTGCAAGAGTTGCAAGTGATAAACCCTAATGTCGCAGTAACCGCAGCCAGAGAAGTAATGAACACCATTGACCATTTGCGAGTCGAAGTTGACCTGACAAATATGGGTATAGGCGACGAGGTAGATGCATCCATAAGGGTAATCAATCATAATAACGAAGATATAACAAGGGATGTGCTGACGCTTAGTGTCAGTCAGACTACGGTAAGGCCTGTGTTTTTATCGGTACAGGCAATGGAGCTTAGGGTGGAACCTATTGGAGAAATGGCTCCGGGATTCATAATATCGGAGATTCGAGTCTCTGAGTTTACAATAGATGTGGTAGGCACCCCAGAGCAGCTGAGTACTACAGAATATATTTTGCTTCAGTTTGACCCGGATGGCTTGGCGGGGAGTGATGAGATTTATGTTGACGTTATCGATTTTATACCAGAGGGATTGGCCTTAAGCCAAAACGCACCCACCGAGATTATGGTTATTGTTACAGTAGAGCCTATCCAAACACGCAATATCATTGTGCCATGGCGGGATGTATTTGTTACTGACGGTGGTGCTCTTTATCAAGCTATAAACGCTCCCCTTTCTGTACGGGTAGCAATAAGCGGGCCTCAGTCTAGAGTGGGTGCTATGACGGCAAACGATCTTACAGTTGCTTTTGACTTGCGAAACCGACCTGTGGGTATCCAAATGGTGTCCCTTAATATTATCAACCTCCCAGAGGGTGTTAGCTTGGCAGAGCCCCTTCAATCTGTTGAAATTCAGATTTTTGAACCGGCAACAGTTGCCCCGGAAGACCCTGTAGAGCCAATCCCATCACCGACCCCAACACCAGAGCCAACCCCGGCACCCACGCCAACCCCAACCCCCATTCCCACTCCAACCCCCGAGCCAACCCCACCCCCGGATGAAAACGGTAACGGCGAAAACGGCAATGGCGATGACCCATATGACCCAAATGGTGACGATGACCCCGACCCGTATGATGAAAATGGTGAGGACTAATTCGCTACACAAGGAGACCGAATATATAAATGATAAAATCATGGCTGAGTAGAAATCCTACTCTGGCTTTTCTTAGAACCCTTAAAGGAAACCCTCGTTACTGCGTTATAACCGAACCTCTCTGGGGCATACCATGGGCTTTGTATTCCCCATTTTTTACACTATATATGTGGAGCTTAGGCCTGGAGGATGCCGATATCGGCATCCTTATTACTGTTGGCCTTGTTATGCAGATGTTTACCGCTTTGTTAGGGGGAGTCGCCACAGATAAGCTAGGGCGGCGGCTTACTACCTTGATTGCGGACTTACTCTCTTGGAGTATGCCCATGCTTATTTGGGCATTTGCCCAGGATTTCCGTTGGTTTCTGATGGCGATTGTGTTTAACAGCTTCTGGCAGGTCAGTAATGTTTCATGGCAATGTCTACTGGCGGAGGACATCCCCAATGATAAGGTTATTCAGATATATAATCTGATTTATATCGCAAGTATGCTTGCTACTTTTTTTGTGCCCATATCTGGGATTTTTATTGGGATATATAGCCTTGTGCCTGTTATGCGGGTGATTTTTGGTGTCGGCTTTGTAACGATGACAATAAAATTTTTTATTCTTTACGTATACGGTCATGAAACGGGGCAGGGAAAGGTCCGACGGGAAGAGACCATCAATGTTTCTTACTGGAAGCTGATTACAGAGTATGGGGCTGTTTTTAAACAAATTATAAGAACTCCCGCTACATGGCGGGTACTTATTCTGATTACCCTGCTCAGTATCCAGCAGATGACATCCAATAACTTTTTTGCCCTGTATGTAACCCAGGATTTGCTGCTCCCAGAGCAATTCCTGGTGGTGTTTCCTATTTTGCGGGCGGCAATTATGCTGGTATTTTTCTTGGGTGTTCAGGACAGACTTAATCGCTTTCCTCAATACAAGGTCATGCTACTAGGTCTGGGGATATATATTTGTGGGTTTACACTGCTGATTTTGACCCCACCTGAGACTATATTCCTGTTGGTGATTTATACTGCACTGGATGCTTGTGCGGCAGGACTTTTCTTGCCACGGCGGGATACCTTGGTTTTTCAAAATATAGACCCTGGAGAGAGGGCTAGGATTATGAGCCTGCTTACTGTGATAATGCTTGGGGTTTCCAGCCCCTTTGGGATTATTATCGGGCAGCTCTCCGGTATCAACAGACAAATTCCCTTTATAATATGTGTAGGACTATTTATTTTGATGGGTGTAATTGTCTCGTTGGAAAGGCCTAAAAAAAAGGAAGGTGAAGGCAATGAGCAGACAACTGATTAGTGCTGATGATTTCGTAAAAATAAATAAGCCCGGATGTTACAACGGCGGTGAGGTAAATGCCGTGGACAAATCCAGCCAAAAAGAAAGCCTGACCCGCTTTGCCTTCTGCTTCCCAGATACCTACGAAGTGGGTATGAGCCATCTTGGGTTGCAGATACTATATTTTTATCTCAACCGCCGGGGGGATACATGGTGCGAGCGGGCATTTATGCCATGGTTTGATATGGTGGCGTTGCTCAAGGAAAAGAATGCACCTCTCTTTGCAATAGAGTCTGGGGATGGGTTAAAGGACTTTGATATATTGGGGTTTACCCTTCAATATGAAATGTCATATACCAATATGCTTGCCATGCTTGACCTGGCGGGGATACCTTTCCGTGCCGAGGATAGGGGAGGGGATTATCCACTAATTTGTGCGGGAGGGCCATGTGCCACCAATCCTGAGCCTATGGCTGATTTTGTGGATTTTTTTTATATTGGAGATGGGGAAGCAACTCTTGATATCGTACTGGATATGTATCGTGAAAATAAAGGGACAAAGACTGATTTCCTTGCAAGCATATGTAATGTTCCCGGAGTTTATGTGCCACGGTTTTATGATGCGGAATATTCGGAGGAGGGGAATCTTGGGGGTTTTACCCCCAATCATTCGGAAGCACCGGCAAGGGTAGCTCGAGCGTTTTCACCAAGTTTGGGCTATTTCCCAGATAGATTTATTGTACCCTTGGTGGAATCTGTCCATAATCGTGCCGTGGTAGAGATTGCACGGGGCTGTATGCGAGGCTGCCGTTTCTGCCAGGCCGGGTTTATTTACCGGCCGTTGCGGGAGCGTACCCCGGACGAAATACTGACTCATGCCAAAAATCTGATGGATACCACCGGCCATGAGGAAATATCATTACTGGCCTTGAGTGCCTGCGACCATGAGGATTTTTCTCCCCTAATTGATGTATTATTGGAAGAGACCTCCCGCCGCAGGGTAAATATATCTCTGCCCTCAACCCGTGTAGACGCGGTATCACTGGAGGCAATATCAAAAACCCAGGCTCTGCGCAAAACCTCATTAACGGTGGCACCGGAGGCCGGTAGCCAAAAAATGAGGGATGTTATCAATAAAAATCTAACGGAAGAAGAAATCCTAGAAGGCTGCTATCGTGCCTTTATGGCAGGATACGATAAAATCAAGCTGTATTTTATGGCGGGATTGCCCGGAGAGGGTAGGGAGGATGTACTTGCAATCGCCGATTTGGCGGAATCCGTTGTGGACACATATTACCGCCTGGACTACGAAGCACGTAAACGTCCGGTAAGCATCTCCGTAAGTACGGCGTGCTTTGTACCAAAGGCATTTACGCCATTTCAATGGGTGGCAATGGCTGACCCGGCAGATTTTACGGAAGGCCAGCAGGCAGTTAAATCGACGATTAGAAAAAAGCAAATCAGCTATCGCTATCACGATGCCAAAACCGCTCATATCGAAGGGATACTTGCAAGAGGTGACCGACGATTGGGCAAGGCAATCGAAGCAGCCTATAAAAATGGAGCCATCTTCGACGGCTGGAGCGAGCATTTTTCATATGCTGTGTGGCTGGAGGCTTTTTCCGAAGTGGGTATAGACCCGGAGTTATACACAAGAGAAAAGGCAACAGACGAACTGCTGCCCTGGGATTTTATTGATATGGGGGTTACTAAGGAGTTTTTGGTAAGGGAATGGGAGAAGGCACAAGCTGGTGAGACTACTCCCAACTGCCGGGAGTTTTGTACCGGGTGCGGATGCGAATGTTAAATATTTTTACAATACCCCACTCCAACAGCCTCATAAGGTCCTACCAACATGGTTTTACCATCGGTCTTATAGCCAAGTTTTTCGTAAAAGGCTCTGGCTGGGGCATTCTTCTCAAAAGTCCATAATATGATTTCTTTATAGCCGCGCTCTGCGGCTATTTTTTCGCAGAACAATGCCAACGCAGTCCCTATGCCCTCGCCTTTGAAGCAGGGGTCTACATATATTACTCCCAGCTCAAAGGCGCCTGCTTTGTCCTCTTCCGGGCAGGGACCCATGTTAAGAATCGCCTTTACAATGCCGTCATCATACACATAGCCTTCGAAGCCGTTGTTATTATCCCATCTCTCTATGAGTTTTTCCATATGGGTTGTCACCAACCGGGTTTTAAACATATGCTCGTCAGGAACGATGCCCCTGTAGGCACATCGCCAGCCAAAGACATTGATTTCGGCTACGCGGGGTATATCAGATTTTTCCATCGGTCTAATCATTCGTTCTCCCCCTGTATCAGTGCATCGATAATTTTACTGGACGCAATACGAACACCCGCCGCTTCAAACTCGCGCAGGATACTTTTGCGTACATCGCTGTTGGCTATGAAATTAATTTCCGCAGTCCACATTCGGGCTCTTAGCTCCACCCCATAAAGCCCCAATGCTCTTACAAGTACTGGCACCATTGGGGTATTTTCTTTTTGCTCTTCGGTGCGAGTATCAACAAAGTCAGGGTGAGTGCCTATAACCCGGGCTATTATTTCACTGGCGACATTTACGTCGGAATTGTATGTGATTATCACATCGATAAATGCCGCCGCTTGAGGAGTGCAGAAATTAGAATTTTCGATTAGCTCCTTGTTCATGATAGAGTTAGGAACGATAATCCGGCTATTGGTAAGAGTACGAATGACCGTATGCCGGATGGAAATATCCTCAATAAACCCTGTAATATCAGCGTTTATGAGATGAACCCGGTCGCCAACCTCAAATGGGCGGGATACTGAGATAAATAACCCGTTAAAAAAATTGCCCAGGGATTCCTGTGCCGCAAGGCCGATTGTAAGGGCCAAAATGCCAGAACCGGCAAGGATAGCGGTTACAACCGTAGAAAATGCCGGAATCCAGTTGAGGGCGATAACCACACCAACAGTGGTAATAATTGCGCTAAGGATATTGCCGATAAATTTTCGATGGATGGTATTTTTGCTGTGCTTTATCCAAATAGAGCGAAAAATTCTGGTAATAGATATGGTAATAATCAGGGTGGCGGTAACCTGGATAAGAATCAGGCTGATACCTCCGCTGGTCAAGAGAAATTGTGGCATATGGCCCTCCGGGTGTGATGATATGCATATAGTAATGCATTAGTGGGCCTATGCCAATACTTTGCATTGCAAATACACACTCATGCCTCTCATCATACACCTCGATAGCCGGGAACTGGTTGAATGTGGCGTAGTTTTCCCGGTACTGGCTGCTGACCTCTGCGCAGACTGTGTATTTGGCAATGCTGTCCGCGGTCTCGCTATGGGTTATGCCGTAGATATTGGGCCCTACCTTGTATGGGATACGCGCCATCAGGTTCTCAGCGTGCCACATAGTCCACATCCCAGCAATAGGGCATGGTGCAGCCTCACTGTTGTAGTGAATATCCCCCTCGATTCCCGCAACGAAGAATGCCTCCTTGCGCTCAAATTTTACATTTTTAAAGCAATCCATAAGCTCCATAGTATCATGCTCCTTCCATATGTTTGGTGGAGGGAAAGGCTGGTCGTAGTTTTCATGAATATATGCGGTGGCCTCGCTGATGCTTTTTGTTATGTCGATAGTAATCCCTCCTTCCAAATGAATAATATAGTGAAAAATTGTCGCTGTTTTGTCAAAAATGACCTTGTTCGTAGTATAATCATTCGTAGCTTTTTTCTGGAGGTACAAATGAACATATTTGGTATTACTGGCGGATTGCTTATTTTCGCCATTCATACATTCAATGTAGTCTATATTAGCAACCGCTTTTATCGGTGGTTTTCTTATTTATTTCCCAAGCTTAACGTAAAGATATTCTCCGCAGTATTTATTTTGCTTGGGGTTATGACGTTTTTTGCTATGCTGCCGCTTTCTCTTCCCATAAGCTTTAATTATCATCTGCGGATGATTGGCGGGTATATCACGGGAGTTCTTTTGTATGTGCTATTGGCATTTCTTCTGGCAGACCTTATTTTCCTTGTTGTTAGGCTCATAAAGGGAGTCTCGGCTGATGCATTTATAAAAAGCCGGTTTTATGCCGGGACAGTTGCCATTTTCTTGGGATTATTTGTTGCGGGTTATGGTATTTATAATGCAACACAAATTAGAATCACAACATATGAAATTGAATTGCAACGGGAGATGCAAGGGGAAATGACAATAGTTCTAATCAGCGATTTGCATCTTGGGGAGCTGCACTCGGAAAGACGGCTGGAACCTATGGTAGCATATATAAATAGCCTTAACCCTGACTTCGTTGCCATTGCAGGGGATATTTTTAATGATGATTTCTATGCCATTCGGGATCCGGAAAGAGCATCGGCCTTGCTCAGGACAATCGGCACAAATTACGGGGTCTTCGCAGTCTTAGGCAATCACGATACCGGAAGAACAGTAAGTTCGATGATAAATTTCCTTGAGGAAAGCAATATCTATTTGCTCAATTGCGAATATGTAATAATCGATGACCGATTAGTGTTAGTAGGACGGCTGGACGCTCCCCTACCCTGGATGGCCGGAGGAGGCTTTGCCGGTATAGAGCGAAGGAACTTTCCCGATATCATGGAAGAGGTACAATCTTGTCTGCAAGACCGAGACCTACCCGTGATAGTATTTGACCACAACCCCACCCATATAGGGGAATATGGCCACGATGTTGACCTTGCAATGTTTGGGCATACCCATAGAGGCGGGATGTTTCCCTTTAATGTGGTCACAAGTCTAATGTATGTAATCCACCATGGACATTTTCAGCAGGACGCATACAGCCCACATATAATAGTGACCTCGGGTATCCATGGGTGGTTTATGCCCCTTAGGGTTGGTAGTTATAATGAGATTGTAAAGATTTTGGTGCGGTGATGAAGTGCCCTCGGGATTAGCACCCGGCCAACTCATCAATTTTACATGTAAACATCCGTTTCATACCACTTGCCCCTTTCTTGGCCTTGTATTAAAGGCCAAGGGCAAGGAAAATCGCGAAGGGAGATGATGCATAATACATCACCACCGCCTCCGCGCTGTAAATTCTAAATTCAAATTTAAACGACTAACACAAAGCCATGCTTTGCAGCGGGTCATAATAACATTAAGAGGACCGCCCTTGAAGAGGAGGGGCTAATGTTATTTTACATATGTACATAACAATCAATCTAGCTAATGAAGAGCAGGACAAACAAAGCCCCCTTCTTTAGAAGGAGGCGGGGGTTGCCAGCCTGCGTAGCGTAGCCAATGATTGCGGCTTGCGAACACAACCCCCCGCCGCTATCGCGGCTCCCCCTTCCTACGGAAGGGGGCTTAAGTATATTTGGCACTATTTGTCATCCCGGGCTTGACCCGAGATTCCCTCCAAATATCAATCTGCAATTAGACTGGCAATATCGGTCACAATTTCAAGTATCGTGGTTACAACACCTGTACGGCTGCCTTCATCTTTTTCTTTCGGCACAGGCTCATTTTCCCGACCCAGAGCTTTTTCGTCAATTGCGCATTCGTTTTTATGCTTCTCATGCTTGCTTCTCATAAAATGACCCCATTTCCCCAAGAAAGTTCCTACTCCTGCAAAAATAAGTCGTAGTATCATTTTCTCAGTGTTCACATAAAAACCGCCACAACTGTGCCTGGTCTTCTTCACTTGCGGAACCAATACCAATCCGCGGTGTGGTTGTAAAGGGAAGTGCCGGCCCGTCTTCTAGCCACAGCAAATCAGAAGTTCTGTAATCTTCTCGATTCAAGTCCATTTCTATCTCTAATGCCTTGGTTACTCGCCCCGGACCGGATATTCCTTCTACTCCACGAATAAGCACAGCCTCTGGCTCACCTTCACCAGCCGCCACAACATTGAGCAAATTGTGTATGCCATAGCAAAGATAAATATATGCAATCCCTCCTGGCTCATACATAACAGCATTGCGAGGGGTCTTACCACGATGGGCATGACAGGCTGTGTCCGTCACGCCGCAGTAGGCTTCGGTTTCGGTTATTGGGAGGCGGATAATAGTATCGCCGATTTTACGGCATAGCAGCTTGCCTATTAAATATGGTGCCAGCTGTAGGGCGGGCTGCTTGTAGCAATCAATTGGTAGGCGCATATTCACCTTCATTTCTTTTTTCCCATTATATAGGCATACAATACATAAAAAAAGAGGCTGGCCAAAGAAAAAAAAGCCCGTCATCCCGGCCTTGAGCCGGGATCCCCATAGTCTTTCGATAAAGGACAAGGGATTCCGGATTAAGCCCGGGATGATGAGGCTAATGTTTGCTTGATTCTTTACAAGCAAGCAACTACTGATTAATACTCACAATCGGCATCATTTCAATATAACCACGCCAACCCATAGGTGCGAGTTGCATCTTTGGCGCAAGTTCCGGTGCGTATTTATAACCGTATACTTCGGGATTAAACTTCTTTATCCTATCCATACACTGCCCTATAGCGTCAGGACCACTCTCTTCATCATATGGTTCCCCCTGAAATACAAGAAATTTACACGGTTCTAGATTGATTACATCAAACCCCTCCGGCACAGCACCAGTATAATCGGCGGCAACTTCAACGCCATGAGCGTATATGCCAGTGCCTTTTGGACGCATGTTTTCCGGCAACCACATACCTACAGGTTCGTAGAGGGCATCCTTTATGCTACATAAAATATCCCATGGAGCGGACATGTTTTCGTCGCCACAGCCTACCTCTTCGCAGTAGGCATAGTACTCATTGGCTTTTATCCCGCGCTTGAGAATAAGCTTGCGTACAGGACGTTCAACTATTTGAGTAAAAATCACTGCTGTTTTGTCCATGTTCATAACCTCCGTTTTATATTTGGAGCGGTTGAGATAATGACGCAATATTAACCAGCCCTCGGGCACCGGGTGGCTTGCGTACTTCTTTGGAGAAATACCAAAGCCCTTGGTAAAAGCCCGAGTAAAACCCTCATGGCTGTCAAAAACGAAATCCAGTGCAATATCCAGTACTTTATGCTTCCCATCACGGAGCAAATGGGCCGCAGCGGTCAATCGCTCATGACGAATATATTCAAACGGGGACAGGCCTGTTTCCTCTTTGAAAATACGGGTCATGTGGTATTGTGAATAACCGGCTATCTTGGCCAAATCACTCGCGGTGATAGGGTCTCGGATATGCAACGCAATATATGATTTTATCCGAGCTATTGCAGTCGGGATTTCGTTTTTGTCTTTACGCATTTATCTCACCTCCTTATGGAAATTATATATGGTTCTATGTAGCATTTCTTGACCTTGTTTGCTATGCAAGTTAACATAAGGAGTGTGTGGGGCGGCGAAGCCACTCCCATTCGAAGAGTTTCACATGTGAGGAGATAGGGGTGTCTCACTAAGCATTTTTGTGAATAAGTATGCATTCCATCTGTCATTGCGAGGAGCGAAGCGACGAAGCAATCCCGGAAGCATACGCATTTCGGCATTCTTGGATTGCTTCGCTTCGCTCGCAATGACGGACACCTGCATAAATATTCATGGTTTCTGCTTAGCAAGACAGCCCCAATATGTATGTAGACTATACACAACAGATTAGCTTGGAGAAGCAATCAAAGACGCCAACATTATAGCCCTAGCTCTCCCCGGCACAAGTGAAACAACAGGCATTCTATCTCGGGAGCTCCTATAGCGAATTAATTCGAAATCAGTCCAGCCTGTCGCCGAAAAAGCGTTGAGGCGTCCGCTATTTTCGGCTTGGTCTGGACTGTTTCTCATTTAATTCGCTATAGCTGCCACAAAAAAAGGTGCATTAATCCTAAACATAGGCAGAGGCAGCGCAATCGACCAAGAAGCCCTAATCGAACTATTGCAAAGCGGCCATATAGGGGGTGCCGCCCGAGATATCACCACCCCGGAACCCCTATCCCAAGACAGCCCCCTATGGGATATGCCCAATGTAATAATAACCCCCCATGCGAGCCATGGAGGGAGGGATAATACTTCTGAGTTGGTGGTTGATAAGTTTTTGCGGTATTTGGGGGATTATTTGGGTAACAATATCTTACAGATTCAAATACTTCTCAAAAAATCCTGTATCAACTGCCGGATACAGTACATATTTATCCAAGATACTCCGCACTTTTTTGACCGACTCTGTTTTTATCCCATCATCAAGGATATATTTGGCTTTGCTTGTTTGGCCACTTTTGGTTTTGGTGGGCTTTATGTTCATAAGAACATTGGCTATGATATTTGCGATTTCATCCATTTCGGCGGTACCCATCCCCAAAGTCGTAACTGCGGCGGTGCCGAAGCGTAAACCGCTGGTGTACCAGGGACCGTTATTGTCGAAGGGCATTGTATTACGGTTAAGGGTGAGGCCGCATTCCCGTAGGGCAAACTCTGCCTGCCTTCCTGTAATTCCAAGGGACTCTACACTTAAGAGTATCATGTGATTATCTGTACCGCCTGTTTGTACATGGAAGCCTTTTGATACTAAGGTTGCTGCCAGGTGGCTAGAGTTTTCAATTATTTTCTTCGCATAGGCTTTGAAGGCATCAGTTCCCGCTTCTTTGAAGGCGATAGCCTTTGCCGCCATTACATGGGGGAGTGGGCCGCCTATTACATGGGGGCAGCCTTTATCTATATATTCCGCGTATTCTTCCTTGCAAAGTACTAGGCCGCCTCTTGGACCGCGGAGGGTCTTGTGTGTAGTAGAGGTAACAACATCGGCGTATGGGACGGGGTTATTCTTGCCTGTGAGTGCGCCACCAGCCACAAGTCCTGCAAAGTGTGCCATGTCAACCATGAGTACAGCACCTACCTCGTCGGCATATTCTCTTAGCAAAGAATAATCTACGTTTCTGGTATATGCGCTAAATCCAACCAAGAAAATAAGAGGCTTGACCTCATGAAGCCGCTTGCGGATATCTTCGTAATCCATAAATCCGGTTTCTTTGTCTACATAATAGAAATGGGAATCAAACATTTGGCCGGATACATTGTATCTATATCCATGGGTCAGATGCCCGCCGCAGAACAAATCCATTCCCAATAATTTTTGGTTGCCGAGCTCGGTGCGGATTTCATCCCATTCTTCATTGGAAAGATTAAGTAGGTTGGTTTGGCCGAGGCGGTCCATAATGGGTGCCTGGATTTTTTTGCGAAGTATTGCCCAAAATGCTACCAGGTTAGCGTCTGCGCCAGAATGGGGCTGTACATATGCGTGCTCGGCCCCGAAGAGTTTACGAGCCTCGTCGCAAGCCAGTTGCTCTATATCATCAACATTATCGCAACCAGCATAGAAGCGGTTACCTACATAACCTTCCGCGTATTTGTCTGTAAGCAGATTGCCCATTGCGCTTTGAACGGCAGGGGAACAGTAGTTTTCACTGGCGATTAGCTTGAGATAACTGCGCTGGTCGATGAGCTCTCTTACGATGCCTCGGGCTACTTCAGGGCTTTTGCGGGCCACTTGGTCGATGTTGGCTACGAAAGTTAGCATTTCAGGGTTGAGTTCCTTGCCGGATGTTGATTCGAGATAGTTTTTCAGGATTTCCATGGATTTGTTCCTCTCTTTTGGTAGGATTTATTGTGGACAGGTAAGTGCGCTGTTTAATGTGTTTAACATCAGCATTGCCCGAGTCATGGGGCCGACGCCTCCCGGTACCGGGGTTATATGTGATGCAATTTCGCTTACCGCTTCGAAATCCACATCGCCACGGATTTTACCGTTTTCCAACCGGTTTATTCCCACATCTATTACAACTGCCCCGGGCTTCACCATATCAGCGGTGATTAAGTCAAGCTTGCCTACGGCACATACCAAAATATCTGCCTGACGGGTATGTGCGGCCAAGTCTGCCGTATGGATATGGCAAATTGTAACGGTAGCATTGCGGTTCAAGAGCATCATAGCCATGGGTTTACCCACAATATTGGAATGGCCGACGACAACGCAGTGCTTGCCCATTGGGTCGATGTTGTAGTGGTCAAGTAAGGCGATTACCCCCGCAGGTGTACAAGGCAGGAAGCTGTATTCGCCCCTAAGTATCCCTCCGGCACTGTTGATATGAAAGGCATCTACGTCTTTTTTCGGAGAAATGCGCTGGAATACCTCTTGGATATTATAACCTTCCGGCAATGGCGACTGTACTAAGATGCCGTGGATATTTGGGTCATTGTTGAGCTTGCCAATCAAGGCCAGGAGCTTTTCCTGTCCGGTGTCTTCGGGCAGGTCAAATTCGTGGCTTGTTATGCCGCAGGCTAGACAGTCTTTTTTTTTGTTTTTTACATAAACATGGGATGCTGGGTCGTCCCCTACGATGATTACGGCTAGTCCCGGTGGGGCCATCATGTTTCCTACTTGGGACTTAATATCTTTTTTTATGCTTTTTGCTAACGTATTTCCGTCTAGGATTATTGCCATTTACTAGCCTCCAATATGATTTTCCAGCACTTGCCGGTAGTCAAAATCTTTAAGTTGTAAATATTGTATCGCGCAGTCAAGCAACGCTTTGGCGGGAGCAATGCCGATTAATTCTGTATCAACTATTGCAACCCCGTGTTTTGCAGCTTCGGACTTGATTAACTCCACCGCTGTGTAAATCGATGTGGTTTCATAGTGGGTCAGATTCATAGAAACCTGAGCACTGTTTTTTTCCTTAAGCATTATGCCAATGGCTTTGCAATATTTCAAGCCTCCGGAGCTTTCTCTGACCTTTTTTGCTATTTTTTTTGCGATACTTATATCTGAGGTGGAAAGATTGACATTGAAGGCAATAAGTGGACGTCTTGCGCCGACTGCAACGGCACCGGCGGTGGGGTGGGGGATATTGCCGTAATCCGGCGGCCATTGAGCCATTTTTTTTGCTAATCCTTCATACTGCCCTCGTCTAACATCTGCAAGATTGCGCCGTGACGTATCAGCCGCGGATTCTTCGTATAGGTACACTGGGATTTGAAGCTCGGAGGATATTTCCTTCCCAACTTCCTTTGAGAGATTTACACATTCCTCCATAGTAATACCCTTTATCGGCACAAATGGAATAACATCCACTGCACCGATGCGAGGATGTTCCCCTTGATGGAGATTCATATTAATCTGATTTCTAGCGCATTTTGCCAAGGCCAGCACAGCGGTCTTTATCCCTTCCGGGCCGCCGAGTAAAGTAATGACAGTTCTATTGTGACTGGCGTCTGAGCTATAGTCTGCCAGTATTACCCCAGGGACAGACTGTGCGGCAGTTACCAGGCTGCGGATTACCCCCGGGTTCCGGCCTTCGCTAAAATTGGGAATGCATTGGATAATTTGCGTCATATTTCGCCTCCTCATTCACCGATATTATAGCGAATTAATTCGAAATCAGTCCAGCCTGTCGCCGAAAAAGCGTTGAGGCGTCCGCTATTTTCGGCTCGGTCTGGACTGTTTCTCATTTAATTCGCTATATATAGTGATTCTCCTTGAAAACATACATCCCTGTGCAAAAAATAAAGTACAAAGAACCGTATGGCACCATACGGTTTTTTTTATGAGATATCACAATTGTCAATCAAAGGGCTATCTTTCCCACTTGAAATGTACAGCCTCTAGAATATAATATACAAGCCTTCGAGAGGTCTTAACCCTCGAAGGCAAACTAAATATTGGTAGGTGAATGTATGAAAATTAAGATACTGGCAGACAGCACATGTGATCTTCCGGAGGAGTTACTTAAGAAACACGATATCAGAATCATCCCCCTAAGCATATATGCCGGGGAAACAGTCCATAAAGACGGCGTAGACATAATGCCATATGATATTTTCGAATATGTAAATAGCGGAAAAGGGATATGCAAAACCTCTGCGGTCAATGTCGGTGAGTACATTGATGTTTATGAAGAAGAACGGCCAAAATGTGATGGGATTATACATTTTACAATCAGTGCGGAAATGTCATCCTGTTATCAAAACGCTCGTGTTGCCATAGATGAATTTAGCGATATTTATCTGATAGATACCCGCAATCTCTCCTGTGCAATAGGACATCTTGTATTGGATGCCGCCAAGATGGCGACCACAGGCACTCACCCCAAAGAAATTAATGAGGAAATGAATAAACGCATTGAGCTTTTGGATGCCAGCTTTGTGATTGACTCATTAACATATTTGCATAAAGGGGGACGCTGCTCCTCACTCGCAGCAATTGCCTCTAGTGCGCTAAAGATAAGGCCCTGTTTGAATGTTGTGGATGGAAAAATTGTTGTAGGGAAAAAATATAGAGGGAAATCCGAAGTCGTACTCCGTAAATACATCGAAGACAGGCTGGCCGACAAAGAGAACATAGACCCGCGCAGAATCATCATCCCCCATACCATGACCAAGGAAAATATGCATCTTGTGGACATGGCTGTAGCTTTGGTAAAAGAGCTGCTACCATTCGAAGAAATTCTCACAACCACAGCGGGAGGGACAATTTCCTGCCATTGTGGACCCAATACTCTTGGATTGTTCTTTTATCGCAAAGCATAACATTTTACTTAAACTGTCGTATGTATAGGTAAATACGATGAAGGAGTGCGTAGGTGCTACGTAGTAGCGAACGTCATTGAGAAACGTGATTGAAGGAGGGCGGCCAAAAACGCGGAGCAAGCGTTTTTGTCCGGTTTTGCCCGATGCGCAATCACGATTTCGAAAGACGTTCGCTATAGTAGCCCCCACTCGCATGGCTTTCATATAGGAGGAAAACATGCAAAACGAAAAAATGATGATACTAAAAATGTTGGAATCCGGTAAAATTTCCACAGAGGAAGCTTCCCGGTTATTGCAGTCTGTTGATACTGGTGCTCCTGCTCCTGTCGCGCCGCCGTCCCCGTCTGCGCCTTCTGGCACCTACACTGCACCATCCCCATCTACCTATACACCTAACTCACAAATTCGCCCACCTTCGTCACCACCGCCGGCACCTGCTCCCCATGCATCCTCTCCGTCACCACCACGTAGCAGCTCTCAGCAAGGGCAGCATCCTTCCGATGGTCATAGCATCTTGGATGATATAGGTCATAAATTTGACGAATGGGGTCCAAAAATCCGTAAGGCCACCGCCACTGTAGCAGAAAAACTCGTCAGTGGAGTAGACCGCCTTTCTAAGTCAATTTCCGATTATAGTGCGCCACCGCCTTCAGGTGGAGCACCTCGCCCCAGGCCCTCGTCCCATGCTACAGGGGGGCTTACAGAGAAAAACATCGAAATGCTGGTAGAGCCAGGTTTTAGCGAATTAAATTTATCTGGTCAAAACGGCGATGTACGAGTTAAGGGATATAACAGCGATAAAATATCAGCGAGGATATCCTACAAAGCCAAACGAGCAGGTGCTCATATCGAATTGATGAAGCTGGGGAATAAATATTTCTTGAAATACGAGCCCGACGATTTTGAAATCGTAAATATAGATGCATATGTCCCCGAGCGGTCCTTTAGCGTAATAAGAATAGACGGTGTCAACGCCAATATGGACTGTGCAAGCCTTTCCGCAGGAGAAATGGCCATATCCAATGCCAATGGCGGCTTGAGGGTAGCAGGGATTACTGCTGGCAATCTCAAAGCAGAAAGCGGTAATGGCCGCTTTATTGCATCCAATATAGTAGCCGACAGCGCGGTGTTGGAAAATGTCAATGGAGTAATGGAAACTGACGAGCTGGATATCGCCAAGCTTAAGCTGAACAACTACAACGGCCCGCTTTCGCTACTGATGTCCAACTTTTCCAGATACACGGATTATCTCTGGAATATAGAAACCGGCAACGCGAAACTCAACATGAACCTGCCTACGTTACCGGATTTGGGCTATCATATAAAAGCACACGCCGCAATGAGTGAAATCAGGCTGGGGTTGACAGGTCTGCAATTCTTGATTCACGAGGCCAGTCTGGTAGAGGCTAGGTCGGTGCAGTTTGACAGTGCCGCCAGGAAGGTTAAGATGACAGTGGAGACTTCTAATGGGCCATTGATGATAAACTAATTATACAAAAGGAGGCATTCCCATGGGAGAGCCTCCTTTTTTGTTGCTATCTATTTCAGGGGATTATTCAGATTCTATAAATCGCGCTCTCCTTCTTGCTACGTCGTCATCCTCATCTATATCTATCCGTCCTCTGCGGATAACCGTGCTGCCGTCGTCCAGTACATAATCAAGCTCAACCCAGTCCCAGTCGTCCAATTGGATAAGTTCCATTGGGCGTACATCATTGTGATTTGTGTGAATGGAGATGACCATGCGGTTGTCTTTGCAAATTAGCACTCCAGCTGCTCTACCTGTATCATCAGTAACTATGAAGGCTAGGAAAATCACATGCTCAACCGTTCTGTTGTCGCCAACTACTAATGATGTAGATACATCGTTAAACTCTACGTTGACAACAGTTGAATTATTAAAATGCCTTTGGGCATATGCGGCTGCGATTAGGCTATACTCATCAATTGTCGCTGGTGTTATTTCCCTGGATAATGCCGCACCCCAGTCACCACCCCACTTATGCTCGACATACTCATTGATTAGATTGGAATGTTCAGCGGACCAGGCGCGCCAACGATGCTGACTTGGTGATGGACGCCATATATCTATACGTTCGCCGGTTATAGCGTCAATAAAGAAATAGAAATATCCTGGTATATATGGATATTTGTCATCAAAAGAGTGCCAGTCGTCACCCAATACATCTGGGTCTTCACCTGCGTTAATCCGAGCCAGAAACGCATCATTGAACTCATGCAGACGTTGGTTGCGCTCTCTTGTGTTCCTATAAACACTGGATACTATACCAAACCAAAGGCTTCTGGTCATATGGTCCCAGTCAGAGAACTCAAAATCAATATACATACCGTCAATATCTGCGCCAAACACATCCATGATATACCTCGCGCCAACTTGTACGGCTTCTTCCATTGATAATGCTGTTGATGGGATTGTTATAGCATCATCGGTGATGTTTATAACCGTCAAGCCAAGAGCTTGAGCTTCTTCCGGCACTGGGTTGTCCGGGATACTCACATCCTCTACTGCGGGGGGCACATAGGTTTCACCTGCGGTTGCCGCTTGGAGGGTCCAGGTATTAGCCCCCAGCAGCGCGCTGCCAAATATTCCAACTGCTGCCATCGTAGCAATGGTCACTCTTGCAATTTCTTTGAACTTTCTTTTCATGCTTGTATATCTTCCTTTCAGGAACTTATTTTGTGAGCCTCACAGTGGACATATTAAACAGCCTGTATTTTGAAATTATAGTGAAATAATTCGAAATCGGTCTCGCCTGTCGCGGCAAAATCGCCCTAAAACGCCTTACTTCGGCGTTTCAGGGTGCCGCTCGGGCGAGACCGTTTCTCATTGATTTCACTATATTAGACGGTTATTTGGGTGGTGTAAATGTTAATCGCACCAATGTGCCTATACCTTGGGTGGAGGCAATGGTCATTTTTGCCTCATGAACATGGGCAATCTGCTTACATAGAGCCAGACCAAGGCCTGCTCCTCCTTGGTTATTGCGGCTCCGGGCCTTATCTATACGGAAAAAGGGCTCTGTTACCTTGGATAGTTTATCGCTTGGGATACCACAGCCATTATCATCAATAGAAATGATTATATTGTCTTTTTCGATGGATGCGCTGAGTCTAACTATGCCTTTCCCCTGTTCGCAGGAAGATATTGCGTTGGCGCATAGATTAAGTAGTAGTGCCTTGATTAAATCCGGCTGCCCATCAATATAAGGGGCTAAGGCTTGTATGCGAAGTTCAATACCTCGCTCTTCTAATGTTTTCTCCAGTGATTGCTTGATTTCGATAAAGAGCTCCGGTATGAAAATCTGGGTTTTTTCCGGTTGATAATCCCTGAGGGTCGCAAGCTCGAGTAGGGAATTGGCTACATTTTTCATATGGTTGGCTTCTGACATAATATACTCGGCGGATTCTAATAACTCTCCTTCCCTTAGGCTGGCTTTTTGAAGGTACTCCGCATAGCCAAAAATAGAGGTAAGTGGGGTCCGGATTTCGTGAGCGAAGTTATCTACGAACTGCTGCTTCCGTTCGTTCTCCTCTTCCAATTCCTGTATTTGCGCTTCTATTTGGGCAGACATCCGGTTGAAGGCCACGGCGACGGCGGCAAGCTCGTTACGGCCTGTTACGGTTATCTGTTGCCCATATTGGCCTTCTGTTATCTTCTCAGCTGCAACCGCAACTACCTCAAGTGGCTTAAATATTTTCAGCAAAATGACATATAAAAGCACCGCTGCAACCAAGGAAACGATAATAGACGTCACCCATAAATACTGCTGAATCCCTTGCATATCAGTGATATTGGCGGTTACATTTAGGCGATAGGATAATGAGTAAAATCGAAATGGGTTAGGTAGTGTGCCATAAATAAAAATAAAATGCTCGTCTCCGACTGGCTGAAAAGAAACTGTTGCGTAAGCAGGGTTTTCGTAAATACTCTGTGTCAAGCCAAGGTCAATGCCATGCTGCCCATAGTAATGAAGGAATCTTGAAAATATCTCGCCGACAGGCTCACGTGTGCCATACCCTCCGGGGAATCTGCTATAGACCGCCGCAATTTCTCTGGCCAAAGACGTAGTGATTGTCTGAAACTCTCTAGCGGCTTTTTCGCGGAGCATATAGGTAGTGCTATTGGCCATATGGGTTGACACAATTCCGATACTAATAAAAAGAATGCCGAGGAAAAGCATGTATGCCGCGATAAATGTCTTGAGTCTCATGCTCTGTCCTCCAAGCGATATCCCAACTTGTACACGGTTTTAATGACCTTATCCCAATTCAGTTTTTTACGAATGCTGTGGATATGTACATCCACCGTGCGGGTATCGCCGCCATAATCATAGCCCCAGGCGATTTCTAGTAGCTTATCCCGAGAAAGGGCTATGTTGCGGTTTTTTATCAGGGCTTCGATTAGGGCGAATTCTTGGGGGGTAAAGTCTACCAGGTCGCCTTTAAAGAAAACCTGGCGTCCGGCTAAATCTGCGGTGACATCTCCTAATTTAAATGATTTTTCTTCTTTTTTTGTACGCCTAAGCACGGATTCTATGCGAGCGGTTAGCTCTAGCATATCGAAGGGCTTGACGATATAGTCATCTGCTCCGTATCTGAGGCCAGTAACCTTGTCATGAATGGCTCCACGGGCTGTTAAAAAAATTATTGGGACTTTACCTTGGATATCCTTAATTATTTCAAAACCATCCCGGCCGGGAAGCATAACGTCCAGCAGGATTAGGTCAAAGCTGTCATTTTCCATAACGCTAAATACTGAGCTGCCGTCATATACAGAAACACAGGTATGGCCCACCAGTTCGAGATTTTTCTTAATAAGGCCGTTAATGGGCTTGTCATCTTCAACTATTAATATATGGGGCATTATATCACCTCGGTATTATTGTCTATAGAAAACTATACGTTCATCGCTCTTATTAGGCCAAGTTTATTATGGAAATGTTATGGAAATATTAAGGCTGCTCAATATTTTTTCAAATTTGGTATTTGGCCATAAAAAGCGGCTACGGTGCCTTGACACTTGCGTCAGAGCATCGTAGCCGCAATTTCCAATTCCATAAAAAAAAGAGCTGTTTAGCAGCTCCGTGATTTTCATTATCTTCTGAGGTACCGGTCTCCATTGATAATAATAGCATCGCCATCCCAGTAAAACGGCATCCATTGGGATTGACCACTGTTTAAACTCAGCAATATGCTATTACCCTCCAGGGTAAACTCGCCATGTTCATATATACGGATACGATAGTTCCCATATCCTATATCATCTGTATATACAATGGCTCCTCGGTCGTTTTCATTGAAAGCTATGAACTCCGCCAGAGCTTCTGGGCTAGCATCAAAAAATGTCCATTCAGTTACACTGGAAAAGCTGTCTCCTGCGAACTCAAATGAAATATATTCATCGTTTACCGTTGGACCGTCTGTATCCCATACCCCATCTAAATGAAGGCCCACATCACCGTCAAAGTCAGCCTCCCTCCTGATATGCGCAATGAGAACCGCCGCCGCACCGAATACCACCACTGAAAAAAATACAATGGCTATAATGGCTGTGACAATTGGAATTTTACGCTGGGAAGAATCCCGGGCTAGCTGCATGCAATAAGGGCAATGCTTCCTGCCGGGGGGCGTCCTTTTCTTGCAATGTGGGCAAATATTCATCAATTACTCTATCGGCGTAGATAGGCCGCATAAATCCAGCCATAGCCTTGGGCTGTATTAATACGTACCCAACCGCCTCTGAATTCAAGGACAGTAACTTCGGTGCCTCTGGACAGATGGGTAAATGCTGCATGAGATGTGCCTGCGCCCCTGCGTACATTTAAGAAAAATGCATAGTCTACAATTTGCGTAGAGTTGGTAGGGAAGTTCTCCGCGCGAAGCTGTGCATGTGGGGTGCGTGTGCCGAGTCCTGTTGCGGGAGTGCCTGTACCCGGTGTCGATACATTACCGGTACGAGCAGTGGTAACCGCGTCATTGCTCAAGAAGCCTGAGAAAATCCAACCATCACCGCTTGGGGTGTTGACTCTGACCCAAAGACGGCTGAACTCCAATACGGTAACAGATGTACCCCTGGCTAAATGAGTAAAGGCCCCATATGAGTTGCCCGGCCCCCGGCGAATATTTACATGTGATGCAAAATCAACGGTTGCCGTGGAGTTCACAGGAAACATATCTGCACGAAGCAAATGCTGAGGTGTGCGGTTACCTGCTGCAACCGCGCCTCCACCTCCTGTAGTACCTGTCCCTGGTGAGAGTGGTGCTGCCGCAGCCATTTCCCTAGAAAGATATCCAGCATAAATCCAGCCTTCACCGTGAGGGGTGTTGACGCGGACCCATTTATCCCTGTACTCAAGCACCGTTACGACGGTACCCCTAACCAAATGTGTAAAGGCGGCATACCTGTAATGTGGGCCTCTGCGTACATTTAAGGCACTGGCGTACTCAATGCGTTGTTCGGACCCTACTGGGAACATACCTGCATGGATTTGATCCACCGGTGTTGGCCGTGTTGCAAATACCAATACCCCTGGTATAAACACCAACAGCGCAAGCAACGACAATAACAGTCTACTTAGTTTCACTTAAAAATCCCTCCTATTCACCCATGGGGGTGGCTTCGTCATCAGCCGAGCTAAAAGTTCTTCGAGTGGGAGTAGCTACGCTACTTCCAAGCACTCCCTTTATCGTAGTTTTTCGACTTCAACTGCCAAATCTCCCACAATGTAACATAGTTGTAATATACAGTCAAACGTAATTGTGCCGCTTTAGTTCCCGGTTTATGCCATTAATAACTATAGTGATATATGGCATTTTGGATTTAAAACCCCATATGTTACCATGCGGATTTTTATTGAAAATACACAATATTCTAGTCACTCATTTGCTCTGCGATGGCCTTCGTATGATGCACGGTTCCCCTAGGGTGATGAGGTGGTGCGTAGATACTGAAAAGTCTCAAGGGCGTTCTGCCAGTATTGGTGACATTATGCCAGGTTCCTGCAGGTATAAACACCGCTGAGTTAGCAAACACCGGTTGACGGAAATTAAGATTGCGCCTGGATGGACCCATTTGTGCTATGCCTTGGCCTTCAACTATAAACAGAAATTGGTCGTCGTCAGGATGCACTTCCAAGCCTATGTCTTCTCCTGGGCGTATGGTCATAACTGTTAGTTGAAGATGTCTGCCGGTCCATGGAGTTGCACGATAGTTATTGTTTTGCCGGGTGACTCTGATGATATCTACAACATAGGGTGCCGGTCCGTGGTCCCGTGGTGTCGATTGCGGCGGGGGTGGAGGAGGCATCGGAGGTGGTAGAGGCGGCAATGGTGGGTGTGGGGGATGAGGTGGGCGAGGCGGATGGAAGGGCGGCACTGGAGGATGTGGGGGAGGTAAAGGAGGGCGTGGTGGAATTATGGGGCGTAAGGGCGGGACGGGCGGATGTGGTGGTCTTGGTGGGTGGGGCGGCCTAGGTGGATGGGGAGTGGGATGTGGGGGGT
>WQVF01000031.1 GCA_009781725.1 Defluviitaleaceae bacterium | reverse complement strand
GTTAACACATCCAACCTGCCGCTCACTAATACAACAATATAAACTAAACCGTAATACGAAATGCCTCGTATTGAAGGGGATGATTTTATATTGTATACTTCGTGGGCTGCGGTAGCGGGTATCTACCCGTGTTCGGAGGCGATGGTGCGTATCCCTTCGTGCGCCATGGAGAGGTCGAAGACTCCATGGTTCCGCAGTTTTCCTATTCAATTGTTATCAGCAGCTTGTGGATTATTTCCTGCCGCTGGCTTCTGATATGATTTTATAGAACATTCTGAAATTTGGCAACCCTTATTTATTTGTGGAAATATCTTATGCGCCTGTATACTCCGCCAACCTCTTCTGGATACACTCAGCTATCACCACAGACTGGTACGCCGAGTCTATACCATTCACCGACTTTCTCTTGGCCTTCACATTATTAAAGAAATCCTCGTTTTCTGAATAAAAACCAAACTTCTCAAACATTTCTGTGCCAAAGCCTATATCATTACCATCAATATAGGTCTTAATCTCATTCCTCTTGTAATGGGTAATACCGCCGGGGTACTCCGGTGAACCCCAGACAGGCATCTTTAAAATATAATCACTATTCTCGCAGGTTGCATAGTAATCCTCGATAACTTTACCAGCACAGGGATAAAACACTAGTTGAGCCATATTACCTGTTTCAAAATAGCAGTCTAGATGAACATTGGCAACATACCTTCCTATTTCATAAAGCTCCTGATAACGGAATCTTATATGCTTATAATCCGATCCTATAAGATATCGTAATGTGTCTATGCCATGGATGGCAGTGGTATGGAAATCTTCATCATATCGCTCTATGCGCTGGAAGGTACAGCGCAGACAACAAACAGGGGATTTATCTGCATGTATCATCTCCTTGAATTTAACCGCAAGGGGGGTGAATCTTCTGTTGAAGGCCACTTGTGTAATAACCTGTTTATCCCTTGCCGCATTTGCAATCTGCAAAACCCCATCGCCTGTTGCCCCAGGGGGCTTCTCCATCATAACAGGAATCCCCATATTAATTATGTCAATTGCAATGGCTGGGGTAGCACTGTACGATGTAAGGATGCAAACAGCATGTGGCTGCTCTGCCTGAATCATCTCTTTGTAGTTATTATAATAGTTTTTCAGACCGAATTTCTCGGCAACTGTTTTGGCCTTATCTACATCTATGTCGCAGCAGGCCGCAAAATAAGAATCCGGGTAATCCGCACAATACTTGGCTATAGCGGGGGCATGGAAGTTTTCCGCGATTCCGCCGCATCCTATAATACATATTTTAAACATCTGATACACATCCTTTACATATTTTATGGCTGGTTCACAATCCCTGTAAACAATACCTGCCTGCCGCCATCCACGGTGTTGCGATATAGTATAAACACAAATGGGCGGTCGCATATCATCTCGAAGGTTTCTCTCTCTTGAGGAGGAGCTGCACCTACCATATCCATAAGTGTTGCGGCAGCGGCGGTTACTCCCTCTTCGTCAACCTCGATTACAGCCCTTTGAATAGCACTGTTAATCCAAACAGGTATATCATCATAGATTAACCCATTGGTCAGGGGTGCGGCGGCTCCGTCGAAGAGAGGTATGCCCATGTCTACCAGCACATCCGTTAAATTATCAATAGAATGCTCGATTTTAAAGCGGGGCAGAGCAAGACTGCCTTCGATAAAATCAAAGTTTTGAGTTATATACTCAAAATATTCATGGGTCATGGATGCCAGTAACTCTGTGGCAGTGACTTCTTTTGGCAGCAAAATAATCATGCCGCCTCCACTTTCGAAATGTAAATCTATCCCCTGCAAGTGATTATCCTCAAAGTATGGTGCATGACGTTCTGCAAATCTCATAAAATATACTTCTGTGTCCCCCGTCGGCCCAAAGAATGTATCCCGCTTGGTAGCCCCTTCAAAAAAAGGAATGGTCCAGTTGTCGGAAAAATACAGTGCATTGACAATGATTGCAATAGCTTCCGGCTCAATATTTCTTATCATTGAAGGGATTAGCCCCTCGGTATGAGTGTATACCCAGTGATTGATGCTATCAACGGCTTCCGGCTCAGGAAATGGAGCGGGCAGGATTTCACCTCGAAAATAGTCTATAAAAGTCTGGGCGAAGTCATTTCTAATTGAAAAAATATCGTTTATAAAAATGGCATTGGCAATGCGCAGAGGATATTGACTCCCCCAGCTCCTAGTTAAATCAAAAAGCATTCTGCTAGCAGCGTGGTTAATATCCTCGGGAGTAAGGCCCATCCCAGCCAGTACATTGATTAGCTCTGACTGATATGGCTCAGAAGTGGCGTTGACCAAGGCCGCAAGAGGCAACCATACAGAGTATGGGGAAACAACCATGTTGTCGTCACCGATATCTCGCACTAAAGCCGCCGCGAGCTCGAAGGCAAATGCATTAGCACCCTGGGCAACTGATGTGGAGCTATAAGAAACCCTTCTGGTATCAAGAAGCTGCGCCGGTTCCGATAAAATGACTTCTTGCCCCACCGTGGGAGGGGGTGATTGCTCTTCTGATACGCAACCAGATAATATTAAAGCAGCTACAGCGAAAAAAATAATAACGATGGTTTTCATATAAAACCTCCAGTTTAAGGAATGACCCAACGATGTTCATACCCTCTTCCGTCATTCCGGACTTGACCCGGAATCCCCCTGCATAGGCAAAGATAAGGCAAGCCCGGGATGACAGGGTGGTTTAAAGATGTGAGTAGGTACATGCCTGGAATCTGTTATATATAGACCAACGGATACATCTGGGAATAGTTCCTATATTCTAACCCAATTCATGCTATAATGTTACACAAATTTCCTATTTGTGTCATGTCAGAGGGAGGATGTTATGTTTTGTAAAAAATGCGGCATATCTTTGGAAGCAACAGCAACAATATGTTCCAATTGCAGCACAAAAACCAAAGCTATGAAATATTGCATAAAATGCGGTGATTCCATGCCTGGTGATGCGATAATATGTGGTAGCTGCAATACAAGAGCCGCTGTGCTATCAGCCCCAATACACTGGCTATCTTTAGGGCTTTTCGCTATTGGTTTTATTGTGAATGGACTTATGGGTGGCTATTCCTATATGGACGACGTAACTATTACCAATTTTATTTCAATACCACTTTTTATTTGTGGCGTTTTATCTGCTTTGTTAACAATCCCAGGTAACCGTTTAGCCCTTAGAGTCGTCAGCATTGCCCTTAATCTGCTTTTCGTATTTATAGTAGTAGGGTTTGTTTTATCGAATACAGGGTAAATGCACATGACAATAGAACCTCTCAACCTAACCCATATACTCGTAATAATCGGAATGCCGATTATTATCTTTTTTGCTATTCATTTTTCCTTGGCACCCCGTGGCGAAAAAATAAAGCGCACCTCTTTGCTGCTAATATGCGGTTTCAATGCCGCATTGTATGTAATCTACAAAATTGCGCAGGCCACAGACCCTGATTTCAATTTCAATCTCCTCACCAATTTGCCCTTGCATTTTTGCAATATCAACTTGCTGCTTATTCCCCTTGCATTTTTGACACACAAAACCCATGGTGCAAGTGATAGGTATGCTACACACGCCCCTGGCGAATTCCGTTCGGTTGTGAGCAAAACCCTAATGGCCTATCAAGTATATTTTGGAGTGCCTTTGGCCGGGTTGGCGTTACTTACTGTATACCCGGCTTTTATTTCCACATCTATTTTTTCCTTAATACATAAACACCTAGCACAAAATACGCGGAGTACAACCGCAAATGGGCAAAAAAGCCCTCGGCGAATGGAGCCTCGAGTGCCGCGGCAAAAACATAGTTATACGTATTACGCACATGCATATATGCCACGGCAAAAATCGGTGCCATAGCCGCAAGGCCGCGCCAAGTCCAGTCTGTTTCGTGAATATATATCTCGCCCTCGAACTCTTTTTCCTTTGTCTTGCCATCAACTACATAACATTTTGATATAAGCAATCCATGAACTGGTTGCAAGGCCGATACCTGAAATACTTGAATACGGTAAACATCAAGCACAAACAGCGGCGGTAAAATCAAATTTACAGCCATATATAATTGTTTATAGTATACTCCTACCATCAACAAACACGCGACCGCAAAATAAAAGTGCTTGCTATACCACCCGCAAATTAAACAAATAGCAACGCAGGAAAAGTGAGACAATATGAATTATAGTGTCGAATATACAGTGCTATGCAACAAAGGACATGTGAGACCAACAAATCAAGACAATTTCTGGTGCATGGGGGAGTATCTGGCTCGTGATAATGAAGGATTAGAAAAACCCCTCACTGGAAGCGTTAGCGCAAAAGAAACGCCCGCATTCGCCCTCTTTGATGGGATGGGTGGGGAGCAACAGGGAGAGGCCGCCGCACACATAGCCGCCAGCAACTTCGATACACTTTACAATGAATGCCCCAAAAATGATATTAAGCAATTTATGCTTGATGCCTGCGCTAGGGCAAACACAGAAATATGCGCACATGCAGAAAAAGAACGACTCCGAAGTACCGGCACCACCGCCGCAATGCTGATGTTTGGCATAAAGGAAATCTTTGTGTGTAATGTTGGAGACAGCCGCATATACCATTTTAGCGATAGCAAGCTAACCCAGATATCACACGACCATACAACAACAGACACGCTAGATAACATGCCAGCACTTACACAAAGCCTAGGTATCCCCGAAACAGAGTACACAATTTCGCCCTACGTGGCAAAAGGTGTTTACAATAAAAAAGACATATATCTGTTATGCTCCGATGGCCTTACAGATATGGTAGCCGATAGCGATATAGAAAAGATTATTGCCGAAAGCCCTAGTATCACAAAAAGCGGCGACGAACTTCTAAAAAAAGCCCTGGAAGCGGGCGGACATGACAATATCACAATAATATTATGTGAGATTCAAAGGCATATGCCTAACATATTAAGCAAACTTAGGAGGCGGAGTTAATGGGTATTGAGAGAATAAACCAAATTTGGGACAACGAATGGCAAGTAACAAAGAAGCTAGGCGAAGGCGGCTATGGCTCGGTCTACGAAATTGTAAAGCATGACCAGCACGGGCTTAAATCTGTTTCCGCTGTAAAGGTTGTTTCTATTCCTAAAACTGATGCGGAGGTTCAAAATCTGGTTTCGGAAGGAGGCGATTCTGTAAGCATACAGTCTTATTTCTATAATGCTGTAGTAAGCTTCACCAATGAAATTTCTCACATGCAAAGGTTGAAAGCAACATCCAATATAGTTAGCATCGAAGATTATAAAGTGCTACCAAAACCTAATGGCATCGGCTACGATATTTTTATCCGTATGGAGCGGCTAACACCATTAAACGAATATCTGGCAGGTAGGTTACTGCCAGAACCCGGCGTAATAAGACTGGGGCATGACCTTTGTACAGCACTGGAACTATGCGCCCAGCACAACATCATACACAGAGATATCAAGCCAGAAAATATATTTGTATCCCCTAATGGTGACGTAAAATTAGGCGACTTCGGCATAGCGCGGGAACTAGAAAAAACCGCAAGAACAATGTCCAAAAATATGGGTACATATGAATATATGTCTCCAGAAGTTACGACTTCCAACTATGACGAAACAGTGGATATCTATTCGCTAGGACTTGTGCTGTATAAACTAATGAATAACAACCGCTTACCATTTCTTGACCCCAACTCGCGCCACATTCCACAAGCAGAAGAACGTCATGCAGCACTTACCCGTCGCTTTAATGGCGAGCCGCTTCCACCACCAGTAAACGCAAGCCCACGCATGGCACAGGTTATTCTTGCGGCATGTACTTTTAACCCTAGGGCGCGTATTCAAACGCCGTCTGCTTTTAAGAATGCGTTGACTGGCGGTGCAACTCTGCCGCCGTTGCTGGCAAGGCCAAAGGCGTTTGAAACTAATACACTACCGCCACATTCATATGCATATACACATGATCAAATGACATCATCACAGCAGCTAACTCCACAGCCACACCGCCAGCTACATGGTCAAATGACGTCACAAACGCAACAATCTTATGCGCATACCAGTGTGACGCCACCGCCGCCTAGCAATATAACACATCGATTTGAGAATCCACCGGAAATACATCCGCAACGTTCGCAGTATGGTGCGCTACCTGTTGATAGGTTCAACCATAAGAAAAGGTCTGGTGCTGGGAAGTGGGTTGCTGTTGTTGCCATCCTTGTAGTAATTGCTGGGGTAATTGGGCTGTATACGTCAAATCCTGGGGGAATTTTTGATAGGCTTACAGGTGATGCCGCATCTGATAGTGGTTACGATTACAATGCACAAAATGATATCTATGACAGTAATGGCGATGCTACTGATGATATGACCGAAGATAATAACACTGTTGGCGTTGACGATAACAGTAATGAAGCATACGAAGATGAACTTGGTGAGATTGAACTATATGAGGCTGCGCCTGATGAAAGTGAGTCATATGAGCCTGAACAACAATATGATGGACTGTACAGTCTTTATAACGAGTACAATGTAGTTGATGAAGATGCGTCAACCACCTCAGCTACAGTAAACCTGCTCAGTCTTTCCCCAATTAATTCTAGTAATTGGGCTCCGAATATAGGTACTCTTGAAGATTCACTTGGGCATCAATTTCCTGTAACGACTCAATTCATTATTATTAATCGCAATGGGTTTGGGGAATACTTTGTCGACTCTCAGTATTCGCGATTAAGCGGCAGAATTGCACCGCACAGAGACTTGTTTGATGGTGCGACAGTAAGGTTTCGAATATTTGCTGATGATGTTTTGGTCTATTCATCTTCTGAAATATCAAGAACTACTCTTCCATTTTACTTTGAGGCAGATATAAGAGATGCACAGTTTATTAGAATTGAAGGCACAGGTGGACATAGTAACCGCAACTCAAACATCTTGATTATGGATATGGCACTTACCCTTAATGACGGCCAGTCTACAGAGCCAGATAGACCTATAAGCTTACTTGCATTAACGCCAGTTAACTCACGAAACTGGAGTCCGAATAGTGGAACAATAGTAGATTCATTTGGGAACCAATTTTCAGTTGTTTTGCCGTATATTATACTCGACCGAAACGTATACGGTGAATTTTTTGTAAATTCAGAATTTGCGTTTATACGTGGCAAAATTGCTCCACATGCTGATTTGTTTGATGGTGCACCAATTCAACTAAGAATTTATGTGGATGGGCAACTCGTGTATGGCTCCATTGATATATCAAGAACAACATTACCGTTTAACTTTGAGGTGGATATAAATGGTGCACAGTTTATTAGGGTTGTAGGTGCCGGTGGACATAGCAACCGCAATTCAAACATGTTAGTTATGGATATGACGCTGGAAAGGTAGCACACTCCAGACTTCTAAGCATAAGGATGTGAACATTCAAATGGAACAACAGTTTTTCAACCAAACAACCCGCCATCAACAACCTATCATTGTAAACACAGGCGCACTGCACCTAACAATCATAGACGGCACATCCTCACCCATCGAAATCGACCTATCCACCATCACCAAAAACACAGTAACCATAGGGCGAGGTGACTCAACCGACATTAAACTACAATCCCCCTACGCCTCCCGCCGCCACTGCCAAATCCGCAAGGAAAACGGCCAATACATCATAGAAGACACTGACAGCGTAAACGGCCTAATTCTAAACGGCTACGCCATCACCCACCACGTAATCCAAGACGGTGACAACATCCGCATAGATGATGGCCGCGAAACAACCCAAAGTGGCGTACTATTATCCTTCACCCGCCACAACACCAAAAACGGCTGGCAAACCATAAGCCTAGTAAACCGCATGACAACAACAATAGGCCGCGACCCCAGCAGCGATGTCGTACTAGACCACATAGGCGTTTCCAAATCCCATGCCAAAATCACTGCCAAAGCCAACAAATACTACCTACAGGACAATAACAGCACTAACGGCATAATGATAAACGGCAAAAAAGTTGATGGTAAAGTCCAGCTTCGTGAAAAAGACATTATCATCATAACCAATTCCCAGCTAATTTTTAGCAATGGGCAACTTTCTTATTGCTGCTTCAACAGAGGCTTTGGCATACAAGCCCATAACATTGTCAAAAAGGTGAAAGACAGCGAAAACCGCAAACAGCTAAAGACCATTTGCAACAACGTAAGCCTAGACATAAACCCATGCGAGATGGTAGCAATAGTAGGCGGCTCTGGCGCGGGCAAGTCCACAATAATGAACTGCATAAGCGGCTACGACCGCGCCACCAGCGGCAGCACATATGTAAACGGCATAGACCTTTACCAAAACTATGATGCACTAAAAAACATCATCGGCTACGTCCCGCAACAGGATATCGTGTTTGACAATCTAACCGTCCAAGATATGCTAACCTACGCCGCTAAACTGCGCTTACCAACAGATACAACCGAAAGAGAAAGACAAAGTGCAGTTGCCAATGTCATAACCACTGTAGAGCTAACCGGCCACGAAAACAAACTAATTAAGCAGCTTTCTGGAGGCCAAAAAAAGCGCACATCAATTGCAGTGGAATTGTTATCTAACCCGACCCTATTCTTCCTAGACGAGCCAGCCTCTGGCCTAGACCCGGGCACAGAGCAAAACCTAATGCAAACCCTAAAACTAATGGCTGCCAGCGGCAAGACAATAATCTTCGTCACCCACAGCACATTAAACTTGCAACTTTGCGATAAGATTATTTTCATGGGGCCAGGGGGCTATCTTTGCTTCTGTGGCACGTATCAGGAAGCGTTGAGGTTTTTCAATGTTGACGACCTTGTATACGTGTACAATCTGATAAAAGACAATCCTCAATACTACAGGGATATGTTCATAAGAGGGCAAAAAGCCGTATCGCCCCCCGCGGGAAATAACTCATATCAAAAACCAACTGCCCAAAGTTCCCTATTGCCACAAACCATAGTTTTGTTAAGACGGCACATGCGCATTTTGCTTAATGACCGCAAGCGGCTAGGATTAATACTACTTCAAGCCCCAATTCTTATTTTCTTTGTCTGGGTAGTAGAGGATGGCAACCAATTCGAGCAACTGGACGTAACAAGAAATCTGTTATTCGTCCTATCATGTGCCGCGTTTTGGATTGGTATGTTTAACTCCCTGCAAGAGATTTGCGAGGAGCGTATTATACTAAAGCGCGAATATATGGCCGGGCTACGCCTGGACGCATATATACTGTCTAAGCTGCTAAAGATGGCCATAATATGTGCAGTGCTATCTGTTATACTAACTACTGCCTTTGCGCTACTGGTAGGGCTTCCAAGCCAAGGCGTTGTATTTAGCCCGTATGCAGAATTTTTGATAACCACGTTTTTTACATCACTGTCTGCGGCGGCAATGGGGCTTTTTGTGTCATCTGTTTCCAAAAACGCTGATAAAGCTACGTCCTATGTGCCATTTCTGCTTATGCCGCAAATCATATTCTCAGGCATAGTTTTTCGTATGGAAGGTGCCGCAGAGATATTCTCATGGTTGACCATATGTAGGTTTTCAGTTGCAGGGTATGGCACAACGTCAAACCTTAATAGTTTACCAACCAGACTACAACAGGCGGGCTTTGATATCCCCCGTGAAGCCGAGAACTTCTTTTCTTATACAAGCTCAAACTTTGCATTCAATATAGCTATATTATGCTTGTTTGTTGTAGTGTTTTCGGTCTTGGCAAGGTTAGCCTTGCAAAAAATCGGAAACGAAAAGGATTAAGCAACGGGAGGAAATGACATGAATACACTCAGCTTTACAAGGCAGTCAAAAGAAGCATTCGACGCTATCGACTTGGAAAAGTTTCAAGATAATGATTCGGAAGCAATTTACGATTTCATTCTTAGTAAAATTAAACTAATCCCATTCGGCGACTATCTAAAGCGGCATGTCTATGTAAAGGCTAATATGACAGGGGATTTCCTAGAAATTGACATCAAGGATTATCAGCGTTTCATTATTAACTCCTTTGCAGAAAATAGTACACCCAAATCCTTTACAGAAACCACCGCAAAAATGAGCGCGCTTACAAAAAATTGGTTGACCCAAGCATCTGTAATCCGTTCAGTTGTATTCCTGCTAGGATTTGGGCTCAATATGAATGTGGATGATGTTTCGGAATTTTTGACAAAAGCCTTGCGAGAGCGTGATTTTAACTTCAAAGACCCAGCAGAAATTATATACTGGTACTGTTATAAAAACGGCTACAACTTTCCCAAAATGGAATCCCTTAAACGGCAATACAATGAGTTAGAGCCCCTTTCTGACTTCGCATTCAACGAAAACAGAACAAGAGGCATACGTGACACAATAATCAGCGTTAAGGATGACGAAACCTTAATGCGCTATTTAAGCAGCTTCAAAAAAGAAAATGATGCACCCATGCATAGCGTATCTGCATGGCAGTGGTTTTCTGATTTATACCAGCAATGCAAAATATTTATTGCCGATGATTACAATGCCGACGAAGCCGAATTGCCAGTTATCGATTCAATATATGAGGGTGTCCAGCGCAAGATGTGGACACCTGATGATATTGATGAAGGCATAGTAGAAAAGGTATTATGTTGCGGTACACCAGTAAATAATAGTGGCAACTTGCAAAAACAATCGGCCTCAAAACTAGCACGGTATTTTAGCAACAAGCGGTTAAGCCGACAGCATTTAGCCTCACTCTTGTCAAGGTCGGTAGCTGTAGACCGCTTTGATTTAATGACGTTAAACTTCTTCATCTTTTCCCAGTCAAAAGCATATGGTGATGATAATAAAAGCCGTTACAATGCCTTTATGGAAAACACAAATACGATGTTGACCGATTGTATGATGGGTGAACTTTATATCACTAACCCATATGAGTGCTTCTTGCTTCTTTGTTTACTATCCGATTGCCCTCTCGCAACTTACGCGGATGTTTGGGAATTTTCTTTTGATGAGTAGATTGCGTGAAAAGCCGCGCAAAAGTCACTTTCAATGCGTGTTGATGATTTAACGTGGGTATCATATAATTATGATGAGAAAAGCCCCAGCTGTAGCAAGAAATATCTTTCCGCTGTGGCATTTAGGGTGGTGTGCATTTGGCAGTCATACACAAAGCAAAAGATAACAGCATAAAAGCTATACCTGACGAGCCAGAACTCTTTGCTGATTTTATACGGAATTTTATCCCTATTGATATACTAAAAAATATTGACCCGTCAAATACCGAAGATGTAACCGAGCGTCTGTTATCCTTGGTTTCGGAACAGAAAGATGGGGATACCATAAAGCGTATCCAGCTAATTTCTTAAACAGAACTGAAATAAGCGATATTTTTGAAAAGTATATCTCCAAGCTTGAGTATGAACTGGTTAGCTTGAAGGATTACAGCTTCGCATATTTGGCAGAGTTTGGTGATGTGCTTTCGCTGTTTATGATGATTGAAGCAGAAAACCGCCGAAGCGTTTAGCGAGTTGGGCAGACTGCCAAAGGAGTATATCCAACGGTTAAATGATATGAATGTATCGACCCATTTGAAGGAATTGCTGGTTAAAGTTATTACCGTTTTACTACGTAAAATTACTGTGCCACAGGATGAAATTGACGTTTTGGTGGAGAATATAGACGAAAGGGGTTTGAGTGAAATGTTGGCCATTGAAAACTATGATGTGCAAGAAGCTAGGGCGGTAGCAGAGCAAGAAAGACAAATTGCAGAGGATTGATACATAGAATAAAAGCCCTTGTTGACAAAGGTTTTACCATTATGGAAGTCGCAAATATTATGAACATGTCCGAGAGCGATGTTGTAGGGATGTTACCAGAACTCGCATAATTCAAGCCTTTCCACGTCAATCAATCACTAAGCCCGACAAATGTGGATTTCCATGCCCAGCTTTGTTCGGGCTTTTTCCTGGGAAAAACAGTCATTGACAACAAAACCCCAAGGAAATTAGAAATTTGTTTCGGCACACAAAGCTCCCTTCATTGCATATGACACGGTAAAAAACTTTTGGCAAAAGTGACAAAACTAGAAAAGTAACACCGAAAACTTCCCAACTACCACATCCATATGGATATCAGCCTTATTCCCGCTTCCACTGCCAAATCCAAAATGACAAGTCCCGGCAATGCTTTCATCTATGCCGATGATACCACTTGGGGTCATTTGAGATAGGCCAAAGCCCAGTTCTACCAGCTTGCGGCAGTTTTTGGGCAGCTTCCATAACTTTGCTTTGAGGTGCATTGCCATTTCCCCACCTGTGATGTCTGTAATTTCACCACCAGTGATGTGTAAAGAAACCGATTCATCTACCAAGCCGAAGGTGTCAACTAATTCACCTCTTACTCGCAATTCGCCGATGGTTATATCTGCCACTATTATGCCATTTGCTGAGTCAAGTTCCACATCATAGCTTATTTCTGCGGGAGGGAGATAGGCATTGTCCCCTGGTTCGTGAGCGGTATATGGGGCTATCCAGCGGTTTGTTAATACAAGTGATGTATCCGTCCCTGATTTAGATTTCACGCGGATAGGTTTTCCTAAGGGCAGATTACCGCATTTTTTTATTACTGCATCGGTTATTTCCGCTGGGGTGTTTAGCCCTTCCAATAGTGCTTTTGCTGTTATGGTTGGGCGAATACATATATATTTTGCAGCAATATTATCAGGCTTGTTGAATGCATGGGCTAATTTTTTATGCCTTCCCATCCAGCTCTGTATTCCAATATGGAGGATTAGTAAGTCATCTGGGGTCAGGTCATATATGGCTGCGTAATCCTCTGTTTCATCTAAGTTGATTATGCTGTTGTGTCGGATTAGCTTCGCAGACGCCAGCATTTCATTATCTGTAAGGATAATAACTTTGCTGTCTTGATTTAATCTTACAAACCGAGTCATTATGCATACTCCTATCTAGACCAATACGAATTTATGTGCTATATTGCGAACATACATGCGAGGCGGGTGAATATTATGACTAACATTCTCATCAAGGAAAGCTTAGACCTAACCACAAAAATCAATCTCATGCAGCGGGACACTCTTTTCGATGTTTCCGACGGCAATGCTGTATATGTCCCGGATTTGGCATCTATTAAAAACGAAATAAAATCCAAACCTACCCTACCGCCACTTCCAAAAATGATGTTATCAAATGACTGCATATTCAACTGCGCCTATTGTTGGCTTAGGGCTGGATTGGATAATAATGACCGCTATACCAACTCCCCTAGAGAAATGGCTGAAATATCTGTAAATGCGGCAAAGTCATGCGGGCAGGGGGTTTTTATTACCTCTGCAATCTGTAAAAACGCCAACTATACAGGGGAACTTATATTGGAAACCCTAAGGATTATCAGGCAAGAACACCGCTACACAGGGTTCATACACGCTAAAGTCATGCCGGGAACAGACCCTGAGCTAATCCACCAAACAGGTTTTTACGCCAACCGCATGAGCATAAATATCGAAGTAGCCAAAAGCGAAGGCTATGCACAGATTGCACGAAACAAGAGCAAGGAGAAAATCATCACTCCCCTACGGCAAATTCACAATGTTATTAAAGCGGGACGGGATTACAAGTTAGCTAATTTCCGGCATTCACCCTATACAGCCTCATCCCAGGCAACCCAGATAATGGCAGGTAGCACCAATGAAAAGGACTATGAAATATTGCGCCTGTCAAATGCATTGTATCAAAAATACGAGTTAAAACGGGTGTACTACACGCCTTTTCATTATACATGGGATGCCAAAGGCTACAATGACCTTCCTCAGACTGCCACACCCGTATGGCGGATGAAGCGACTGTACCAGGCTGACCGTTTGATGGAAATATACGGATTTACACCGGAGGAAATCGCGCCGGAATCTGATCCCAATCTGGCGTATGACTTTGACCCCAAAGCAGCGTGGGCAATCAGAAATATCCATTTATACCCCGTAGAGGTAAACAAGGCCGATTATGAGATGCTTATACGCATCCCAGGCATAGGCACAACATATGCAAAAAGGATTATAAAGGCACGTAGGTCGTGCAAAATCACTCACGATGTATTAAGGCAGCTTGGGGTGTCATTGAAACGCAGCCGCCATTTTATTACATGTAACGGGATTTTTGATGGGGAGAAAAGTGATAGTGTCGAGGTGTATAAGAGCTTGCTCATAAGCCCATTAAATGATTGATTTTTGTTCCACACCCCACTCATGCATCCAGCGGGATATCAGGTCGTCTTTGTGATATAGTTTTTTGCTATTTGGGTTGCCATACTTCCGAGCCAACATGGATATAGGTATTTCCCGGTTTGCTTTCATACCTGGAGTGGTTTCGTCCAGGTATGTTTTAATTATTGCGTCTACTCCATTGGATTTAAGATTGCCAAGCCTCCACCAACTTGTTGGCTCGGCAATATTTGGATAGGCGTCATAATCTGCGTTTATGGATATGCAATGGACATTGGCTGTGAGGTTGGGGGGTGAATTATCTTGCATCAGTTCTTCAAGCAATACATATTCCGGCTGGCCAAGGAGGTCTGTGCCCTCCCGACAGATATCTATCAATTCCTTCGGTATCAGTGCCAGGTCATTTTCTTCTATACGAAGGCCTTCGATTTCGTAACCGGCACCTTCAGGGGAAATCCCACCTATAAATACTTCGCCATGTTTATGCAAATCCAGCTTGTAAACCAATCGAAGGAATTCATCCAAATCATCAAGATTACGCTTTGTTAAGAATAACTGCCAACGTGGAGCAATCCCCACTTCCAGCAGTCTCTGGGTTGCAAGCATATTATCTTGAAAGGCACCCTTGCGGCGTATGCCCCAGTCTGTGCTTTCCTCCATTCCAAAAAAGGAAATTTGGCAGACCTTTGGCTCGAGATTCGCAGCCCATGAGGCATAACTTTCATCACGAGCCAGCCGCCATATGGACAATAGCTCAAATCGTTTTGCCATACCGGGAGAAGATAGCTCCTGCTCCAAGGCCCATAACTCACGATAGTCATCACGATAATCCGGCTCACGCCACCAACTATGAACGGTCAGCTCCTGTACATATGCGCTAAACTGACGGGCTATATCACAAAGTTCTTGGGTGGTCATTTTGCCGTTTCTATGATTGCCAAGCCAACAATGGCGACAACGATTTGGACAGCCTGCCATGTCAACAGCAACAGATAGGCTCTGCATGGTTCCCCTCCCCTATGACTCACTAATATTTATCCGCTGGACCGTTATAAGCACTAACCCCATTAAGCTAAGCCCCAATGTCGCATATACATACCACCCGGCCCCAATCCAGATATACTCCCCAAGGGCCTCCACCAAAACCCGATTCCCAAAATGCATAACTGCAGCAAATCCTCCTGACACCAGCATTATAAGCACCATACAAATCTGCCCGAAAGTACAGGCAAGCCTTGCCCCTACCACTAGCAAATACATATAAATAACCAGCAGCAGTACGCATACTGCAAAAACACCCCGCAGTATATTTATAACAAACCCGGCAGTATCCACATGCTGGGTTTCCAGTTGCAGCCGGGACAAATTCTCGGGACTCATACCCCATCCCACGCCTTCCCGGATAATCGTATCGGTGATTAACTCGGCAAGGCCGATTATATTGGGCAGGTCGCTTATGGAGATATTCTGCTCCAGCTCCCCCAAACCGCTAGTAGCACGGGTTACTTCCCATACAATCATATCCGTGAAAGCGTCAATTATACCCGTCACATCCGGGACATCATGAATCGTAAGACTCGTATCAAAAGCAAAAATCCTATTGGCAAACTGAGTCACATCCGCCACCAAGGTATCAGAAAAAATCTCAATCAGCTCCACTAGACCAGGGATACCCTCTTCAAATTGCCCTGTTTCAATTATTTCACCTGCGGCCTGCATTATCTCCCAAATATCCTCGTGTGTTGCCACATTAGCTAATAACTCAGCAGACAGCCCCCCAAGATCAACACTGACAGAAATCCAATTAAGCTGCATTGTAAAAATTATCAGAGCAACCACCACGGCAATCAACGCCGGGATACGCCTTGACTCATGAGCTCTGGCTTGCTTTGAATATGAAGGGGGCGGAGCAACAACGGTTCTTTGTGGCGGCGGTGAGGGTGACTGTCCTCTATGGTTGGTGCCGCAAACATTGCAGCGCAAGCTATCTTGTGGCAATGGGTTTCGGCAATTGGAGCAATACATCGAAAGCCTCCTTTGGAGATATGTAAAAAGCTCCCCATATCCAGGACAGCCCTAATAGATTATACCAGATTCCTGATATATTTCATGTTATACTCATCCAAAATGTTGTTAGGATGCATATATGAAAATCACATTTATAACCGTAGGCAAGCTAAAAGAAAAATATATGAAAGCGGCTGTGGACGAATACACAAAACGGCTTTCTAAATACGCCAAATTCAGCATAATCGAAGTAGCGGATGAACCAGCTCGTGAAAAATTGAGCACTGTCGAGGAACAAATTATCCTTCGAGAAGAAGGCGAGCGAATACTGCGATGTATCAAAGAAAGCGGATATATAATTGCAACAGCCATTTCCGGCGTACAGATAGACAGCGTTGTCTTTGCGGAAAAAATAACAAAGCTATCCGTTGACGGTCACAGCCATATTTACTTTATTATTGGCGGCTCTTTGGGCTTGAGCCCTGAGGTGCTAAAAAAAGCCGATTTTTTGCTATCTTTCTCAAAGATGACTTTTCCTCATCAACTTATGCGAGTTATACTGGCCGAGCAGGTTTACCGGGCTTTTCGTATCATCAGCGGAGAGCCTTATCATAAATGACCCCTGTCAATAATATAAAACACCTCATTGCCATGTGTAAAACTCTCAAAAGACCATCCATGTTCCGTTGTATATTCATATAAGGTTTTCTCATATTTCGGAGACAGCCCACTGCTTGTTCCCAAACTTTGCAGTGGTAAAGAAACCACTATTTTCGATGCTTTTATACTATCTAAAAACTCACTCATAACTCCAGGCTGTCGCTTTTCAAAGCGATGGGCTTCTTTGAAAAAGAACGCCACATCAAAATGGATAGATGGCGGATGAATAAGTATATCCTGATGAAAGCATCCCCCTGCGTATCCTTGTTCAGCAATAAAAATATTAAGGAAATCCACTCTGGCTTTATTCAAATCATATGCATAGTAGCCAGTACCCGAGGGCAATCCCATATAAGGCAAACCCAATGGGTGTATGCCACATGCCAAATCTGCAATAGACTTACAACCACCGATTCGGCTAAACAATTGTTGATACAAGGCTTCTAAATCGTGGCCTCGCTCTTTGGTTGACGCATGAAATGCCAGTTTTGCCAGTGAAAATTCCTTTAAATCTATTGGGTTATTTTTTACTTGCCTAAACTCGTCCACCGATTTCTTGTAATCTATTTCACCTAAATACAGGGCCGTAATATTATGAATTTTCTCACGTATCCGTTTTTCCAAGTCTGCTAGATTTTTTGAGACCGGGCTGGATTGCTTGATTAGGGATTGTATTGTTTCTGTTGGGATTTCCACATCTCTATATTTGGCCATCTTTTTTATTTTTTCTATTATTTCGTTGATTTTATCGTCGGTTAGCTGCATTATTCTACCTCCTGAAAGGCCGTCTATAGCGAATCACTTCGAAATCCGTCCCGTCTGTAGCCAAATTGCCTCGCGTTTTTGGCGCGACCGGGGCGGCTTCTCATTTAACTCGCTACAAATAGTCTTTGTCCATGCCATCAAAACCGGTCTACAGATGTAATCGCCTTTGTCGGTATCATCAAAACCGGACTATAGTGAAATAATTCGAAATCGGTCTCGCCTGTCGCGGCAAAATCGCCCTAAAACGCCTTATTTCGGCGTTTCAGGGTGCCGCTCGGGCGAGACCGTTTCTCATTGATTTCACTATATCTTATTTTATGTCAAACTTCCATCGTCCGTTTTTTTCATCAACATAGGGTTTACGGTTTTTGATATATGAAAATTCCGGCAGACGTGCCAGTGTATTACGCATTACATAGAGCAAAATATCTTCGTTGCCATTTTTTATTGTATAGCTATGATTTATATGGTCAATGATTATTTCTTTTTGGCGAAGAATTTCTGGTTCGGCTATTTCAATAGGCATATCAGAAAGGATATACCAAAAATACCTTTGAACCCCGCTATGGCGTTTATTATCGGCAAAATGATTGTTATAAACGGAAATTTGCTTCCCAATCCAATCCATATCATGGAGTGCCGCAAATGAAAGAAAACGCAATACCGCAAGCCCCGCTTCGAAGCACTCCGCATAATGGCAGCTTTCATAGCCGAAACAGGTTTTCTTAAGGCGATTCAATGTTACATCAATCATATGGGAAACATCATCGTCTGGTTGGAATAGATGCAAAAGCCTGATTATTTCGTATTCATAGGCGTTGTCAGCGACAATATTGGTTTTGGGTGATATGGGAACCACAGTTTGAAGTTTTTTCCCATTATTATGGGGCGGAAAATAAAATTTGGGATACGCGTAAGGGTTAAATGTCCTCATTCGCCCATCGGTTACTCTGTTTGCTCGCAATTGATGGGCAATATCGGCTTTCTCTGCCTCATTATACTCTCCGCCTCTGATGAGGTGGTGGTTGGTTTTTATCATCAGCTCATATGCCGTCATGGAAAATCTCCTTTTTTCTAATAGAATAGCATCTTTAATCTGACAACTGTATGGCTAGTTTAAATTTTAGGACAAAACCTCCCCGTACATCATATGATGCAGTATACCAAAAGCGGGGAGGAGCTGTGTTGCTAAGCGATAATCATGAATATCTATGCAAAGCTCGTCATTGCGAGCACAGCGAAGCAATCCAGAGGTTTTATTATTTAGGATTGCTTCGTCGCTATGCTCCTCGCAATGACGAGGTAAATGCATAATTATTCGTGATAATGCTTAACGAGACAGCTCATTTCTGCATGTAATAACAATAAAATGGAGGGCATTTATGTCAGATAAATTTAACACCCATTGGGGCAATCAGATTACCACCGGGCTTATGAATACAATAGATAATGTCATTGTTTCCGACCCGGTTAATATAAATAACTTCGTACCACCCGGCTCCAACATCCTTGTGGATTTTACCGGCGTAAAGGTAGGCGAAACAAATGAAAAAAGCACCAACACCAATCAAATACATGGAAATGTAAACTCTTTAATATTACTCAATGTAGACGACCCACAAGCACTTGCCGGGATTATTGGCTTTGGGATAGGTGGGCAGGTTGTGATTGTCCGGCCTCAGGATAATTTCTGTTCGGTTTATGTGCTTAGAGCTGATGAAGATGAATTAACCGCTTGCTGCAAAAGCGAAGTCATACAGTATGATGACGGGAGTTATCATTTTTCCGTGACGGATTCAGATAATGCCTGTTGCTCGAATAGTACAGGGGTATCGTTTCAAAGTCTCTGTGTCCCTGACCAGGTAAATATGATTTCCAATATTATTGCTACGGATTTTAAGGTGCCTGAGAGGTCAGAACCTTGCTGCATACATGCTCTTAGCAATAATCCTGCTGTGCTTCCACCGCATCAATTACGCTTGGTTTATTTGACCATTGACGCAAAGTGGAACCTGGATACTCATCAGGTAACATCTAATTCCGTTGTATTGGAAATAAGTCTGATTGCGTCTTTCAACCCAGCATATAAATACCTACGTATCAGGAGCCTTGGTGCAGGATTCAGCCCTACCAATGGAGCTACTTTTTCACCTGATACCGCATACGACAAGGGATATATACAATCCATGGCTAATCTTCATTTCGCGCCTCAGACCAACAAGCTTACGGTTCTTTCCACCGACCCTAAGAATGTAAACGCACGACATACCTATACAGCGGGTAGTAGTTTCAGTGTCGGTGTAGATATTTCAAAGAATCCGAGCTTTAATCCGAGCTACACGATTTCCAACTCCGAAACCAGGGAGATATCGGATTTTAACATCTATAATAATAGTGCCGGTGTTGTCGCAGATTGGGATTTTAAGTTTTCTATGATAGAAAAAAGCGTATGGGATGCATTTTCACAGCCATTTATGAGAAAAGGGCGTGTAAAAGACATGCCGGCCCTTGCAACCAGAAATATGCAAACGGTTACCGACACAGTATGGTATGGCCCAAGTAGCTTAACGGATACCATTGGGATGCAGCTTTATTGGAAAACCAATCACCACAAGTTTTGGGTCACGGGAAACTGGAGTAATTATACGATGCACAGCAGACGGGCTGAGAAACGGGTTGGGCATGTAGATTTGCCGTTTTATATTGATTTTGGGAGTGTGTTCGCTTAGAAATTGCGGTACGAAGGGGTTATCAAATATAACCCAGCTGGCTTCATTATCTTTGCTCAGACATATAGTGAAATAATTCGAAATCGGTCTCGCCTGTCGCGGTAAAATCACCTTAAACACCTTATTTCAGCGTTTCAGGGTGCCGCTTGGGCGAGACCGTTTCACATTGATTTCACTATACGCATTCTCCTATGTGATATGTTATACCAAATTTTTCACAACAGGTATCCAAATCTCTACACCATATCCCGATTCGTTGTCACCCAAATACCACTCAAAGTCAAATCCGGTTTCCGTGTGTTCGTAGCTCACAGTTGGGAACCATTCTGAATAGATTCGTCTCCATGTTTCGTGGATGTTATGCATATTTGTATCTTCATCATTACTGCTTTGGTCAACAGCAAAAACAGCCCAGGTTTGTTTTGGTGCGGATAGTACTGTGTATATTGATGGGATTGATTCCGATGTTTTGAAACAACCCATAAGATAATTCATGTTTCCATTTGGGTTGTGGCCATAGGTTACACCTACATCTGAAATTCCATCCTCTCCTTTTCCTGCGGCCTTTAGTAGGGCAGCATATCTGCCATCTTCCATACATTGCACGGCAAATTGAGGAATTTCTTCGAAACACTTGCCGTCAATTACGGTAGTCCTGAGCTCAATTCCAAATACTTCAAATGCGTCTTTTTCCTCGATTCGATAAATCATCTCGGTATCTCCTTTTATTTTGATATGGAGAGTCATTTTAGGGAATGTCTTTAATTGAACGCCTACTTCTCGCGCAGATATAGGCATGACGCCATGGAGTTTTTTGAATGCTCTGCTAAAGGCTTCCGGCGAGTCATAACCATATTTCGCGGCCACATCAATAACCTTGATATCACTGGTTTGCAAATCCAGCGCGGCAAGAGTCAACCGCCTGCGACGTATATACTCCGACAGCGGTACACCAGTGATATATGAAAACATCCGCGTAAAGTGATATGTGGAGCTACAAGCGACCTGTGCAGCGTGCTCATACGAAACTTTCCCTGCGAGATTACGTTCAATGTAACATATGGCATTGTTCATATTGATAAGCCATTCCATTTGGACACCTCCTAGAGAAAATAATAGCAAAGAAAAACGAAATATTCCTTGCATTCTATGCACGATAGTATCATGTTAAATCAAAAATAATACAATATTGGAAATATTTACGCGTGAACATTTGCCCAAAAGAGAGGAGCCGTCGAATGAAAACCACGAAAAGAAAACTAGTTCTAGCAGATGCAAATTTAAACTGCATTTTGAAGTTTAAGTTCGCACTTGGATTAGTAACAGTACTAATTTTTACACTGATTCCAGCACTTATGTCAGGCATAGGGCAACAACCAGCTGTAATAATGCCTGAACCGGTAAGCCCACTATGCACACCAGTCGCGGAACAATTACCGGATGTAATGCCAAAACCTATAAGTCAATCAATCAACGACGGTATTGAGTTTACCGTTTTAGATGTACAAATTTATCATGGTGTCGCAAGACTTAACCTATCGATTCAAGACATTACCGGCAAAAACCGAATCTCTGAGCAGACTTCATTTATTGGTGGCTCTCAAACATTCTTTATCACAGACTATGAATTGCTTCGCTTTGAACCGACTTCCGGTACTGGGTATTTCTCCATGATGCTTACATCAACCCTTGGTAGTCCGCTGTTAAGTCCATTGGAGCTTGACCGATTCTATATAGTACTTAATTTGGCTTCCGATTTATATGACTCATCCAAATGGGTTTGGATAACGAATATATGGCTAATAGATGACTGCTTTGATGATAGCATAATTATCATAACCACTGACGAACTCCCAAAGCCTTTAAATTTCCCAAGGCCTTTAGATTTTCAATATTTGATTCTAAGCCCATTCGGATTACAACTGGTTTTCGACTTCGATATTGTGTACTTTCCTCATATGTCTGTTTCACTTGAAACTACTCAAGGCATTATTCCTTTAACCCATGGAGGAGGAGGTTTTCATTGCGGCTATGGAGTTAAACATAGCGTCCTGATTCATGATGAGCTTATTGACGTCACTGAAGTACTGACTGTTCACATTAACATCGAATCCCAACACCTGAAAATTGTGATTAATATGTAAATATGTTATAGGAGCAGAAAAATATGCTGGAGTTAAAATTGTCTAAAGTTAAGTTAGAAATATTCATACCTAAGTCACATTTTTGCACCCTTCGGGACTCGCTGTGCGCTGCAAATGCTGGTGTTATAGGTAATTACGACAGTGTATTAAGCTATAGCATCGTCCAGGGTAACTGGAGGCCGTTGCCAGGTGCTAACCCTTATGATGGTGATATCGGCATTTTGTGCGAGGGGGAAGAATACAAGGTAGAGGTATGCTGCCGAATGGAAAAACTAACACAAACGATAATTGCTATCAAAGCCATTCATCCATATGAAGAGCCTGTTATTAACATAATCCCTTTATTATCAGAATAAGATAACGGACATTGGACAATCTACAAGATGCGCAGTAAAAACCGGGCTGTCCTGTAAAAGGACAGACATCATGAACCTGCGGCACCAAAGAATTACATTTCTTGGGTGACACAGGCGTCATGATGTCTGTCACGTCAAACATTTTAACGAATATTTATACAAAAATTGAATGTAGGGGACGATGTCCCCTACACCCCGGTTTTTGTTTTATGATAAACCACGGGGCGTCGAGGACGCTCCCCCCATACCACGCAATGCCCCTTCTTGCGCATCTCAAGCTATGCTACTTCAAAGATTCTGAGAACACTTCCATCAATTGTTGTGATTTGACATTCATTTCCACCCCAATGCTGGGGCTCGATTTCAGAAACCTGGTTCCATCCCCTTGAAAGGACAAACTGGCGGAATTTCTCTACTCCTTGCACATGAATAAACCCAACGACACCTTGTGTCGCCTCGCCGTTAAATAAATGTATCCCTCGGAAAGGCATAAGACCAGAAACCATCAACTCGCCAGGATAGTCAAATACACAGCCATATGCGCCATTGCTTTCGGCAACAACACCACCATACCACCCGAGCTTATCGCGGAACCAGGCGGAGGTTTTCTCCATATCCGGGGTGAAGTAGATTGGGGCATTCTCTTTTACATAATACCCTCTCTCACTGTAGGATTGCATGCCATTTTTTTCTTTCACAGAATCATTCCCTTCATTATTTGATTGGAAGGTGATTTTTGGATTCAGCTTAAGGGTAACCCCTTCGTTGCGCGCTGACGATGGAGTTATACCGAACTGGCGGCTAAATGCACGGGAAAACGCAGCAGGAGAGTCATAACCATATCTTAACGCAATGTCAATGATTTTTTCATCGCTGGTTTGTAGGTCTTTGACGGCCAAAGATAATCTTCGGCTACGAATGTAGTCGCCCAAAGATGTGTGTGCAACGAATGAGAACATTCGTTGAAATTCCCATACGGAACACCCAAGTATTTTGGCGGCGATATCCAGCTTAACTTCCCCTGTAAGATTTTCCTCAATATAATCTACCACACGGTTCATTTTTGCTTGCCAATCCATCTCTTCACCTCTTGGCCATATTATAGAAAAAAGAAAGCCGGCTTGCTTTGCTTTTTTTGTATAGCGAATTAATTCGAAATCAGTCCAGCCTGTCGCCGAAAACGTGTAGAATCGTTCACGATTTTCGGCTCGGTCTGGACTGTTTCTCATTTAATTCGCTATAGTTATCGGCAATAGAACAAAATGCGCGAAGCACACTTTTGTTTCCGATGTTCCGCCGAGAAATTGCGAATGCAATTTCCTCGCATATAAAAAGCCGCAATGGAATATTTTCCATCGCGGCTTTGTTTAACCACATATTAACGTATATTACTTTGTGATAGTTACCACAACACCAGCACCTACTGTACGGCCGCCTTCGCGGATAGCAAAGGTTGAACCAACTTCCATAGCGATTGGGGAGATGAGTTCTACTGTCATCTCGATATGGTCGCCAGGCATACACATTTCTACGCCGTCTGGAAGGGTGATAACACCGGTTACGTCAGTTGTACGGAAGTAGAACTGTGGACGGTAGTTGGTAAAGAATGCTTTATGACGTCCGCCTTCGTCTTTTGACAGAACGTAAACTTGGGCTTGGAACTTGGTGTGTGAGGTAATAGTACCGGGCTTGGCAAGTACTTGCCCGCGCTCAATATCTGTACGTTGTACACCCCTTAGCAGAAGGCCCGCATTGTCGCCAGCGAGAGCTGTGCCAAGGTCCTTCTTAAACATTTCGATACCAGTTACAACGACTTCACGCTTTTCTTCTGTGAAACCAACGATTTCAACTTTGTCGTTGAGGTTGAGGGTACCACGCTCTACACGACCTGTTACAACGGTGCCACGACCTGTGATGGTGAATACGTCTTCAACAGGCATAAGGAATGGCTGGTCTACATCACGCTCGGGGGTAGTGATAAAGCTATCAACAGCTTCGAAAAGCTCAAGAATCTTGTCGCCCCATTGACTGTTGGGGTCTTCAAGGGCTTGAAGTGCTGAACCGCGGATAATTGGGGTATCGTCCCCTGGGAACTCGTACTTATCCAGTAGCTCACGAATTTCCATGTCAACAAGGTCAAGAAGCTCTTCATCTTCTACCATGTCGCACTTGTTCATGAAAACTACGATTTTGGGTACGTTTACCTGACGTGCAAGCAGGATATGCTCGCGGGTTTGGCTCATTACACCATCGGTGGCTGCTACTACCAGGATAGCACCGTCCATCTGGGCGGCACCGGTAATCATGTTTTTAACATAGTCGGCATGGCCTGGACAGTCTACATGGGCGTAGTGGCGATTAGGGGTTTCGTACTCTACGTGTGTTGTAGAGATGGTGATACCACGCGCTTTTTCTTCAGGTGCTTTGTCAATCTTATCGAAAGCAACGGCCTCGCCTAGTTTATACCGCTCATACAGAGTCTTTGTGATGGCGGCTGTCAATGTGGTTTTGCCATGGTCGATATGACCGATGGTACCAATATTAACGTGAGGTTTCGTCCTTTCAAATTTTGCTTTTCCCATTGGTCTGTTCCTCCTTGGAATGATTTTACACAGTATATCAAGAATGCCGAGCTTTGCAAGAGGTCTTACTTAGCTAAAGTTGCCTTCTCCTGTACGCTCTTTGGCACCGGCTCGTAGTGGTGCATTTCCATTGCGTAGATGCCTCGGCCTTGAGTTTTGGACCTTAGGTCTGTTGCGTAGCCAAACATCTCAGCAAGTGGTACATAGGCGTGGATTAATTGAGCGTTGTTTCTGGCTTCCATGCCGTCAATTCTGCCTCGGCGGCTGTTGATATCGCCGATTACATCACCCATGTACTCTTCGGGAACTGTTACGTCCACCTTCATTATGGGCTCTAGTAGGGCAGGGTCGGACTTTTTCATGGCTTCCTTGAAAGCCATGGAGCCTGCTATCTTGAAGGCGATTTCTGATGAGTCTACATCGTGGTAACTGCCATCGTATAGGGTGGCTCTTATGCCTAGAACAGGATAGCCGCCTATAATACCCGACTGCATTGCTTCCTGGATTCCGTTGTTGATGGCAGGGATATACTCCTTGGGCACTACGCCACCGACGATTTTGTCCACAAATTCGTAGACATTTTCTTTATCGTTGGCATCCATGGGCTCGAAGAGGACTTTACAATGTCCATATTGGCCGCGGCCACCAGACTGACGTACATATTTGCCTTCAACATCGGCAGATTTGCGGAAGGTTTCCCGGTATGCAACCTGGGGCTTACCCACATTGGCTTCTACTTTAAACTCACGCAAAAGTCTGTCCACGATAATCTCAAGATGAAGCTCACCCATGCCGGAGATAATGGTTTGCCCGGTCTCTGTGTCGGTATGGGTCTTGAAGGTGGGGTCTTCCTCTGAAAGTTTGCTCAGAGCTATACCCATTTTGTCCCGGCCGGCCTTGGTTTTCGGCTCGATGGCTACGGAGATTACCGGCTCGGGGAAGTTCATGGACTCCAGTATTACACTTTTGTTATCGTCACAGAGAGTATCGCCGGTAGTTGTAAATTTTAGCCCTACAACAGCGGCAATATCTCCAGCGTATACTTTGTCCACATCTTCTCTATGGTTGGCATGCATTTGCAGTATCCGACCCATGCGTTCCTTTTTACCCTTGACGGAATTGTACACATAGGAACCGGCTTGAAGCACACCGGAGTAGACCCTAAAGAAGGCAAGCTTGCCTACAAATGGGTCGTTCATGATTTTGAATGCTAAGGCTGAAAATGGCTCTTCATCTGATGACTTGCGCTCTGTCGGTTCCTCCGAGTCAGGCAGGATGCCTTTTATCGGGGGGATATCCGTCGGAGCCGGTAGATATTCCACTACGCCGTCAAGGAGCTTTTGTACGCCCTTGAACTTATATGCTGAGCCGCAGAAAACCGGGATTATGCTGGTGGCAATACATGCAGCACGCAGTCCTTTTTTCATGACTTCGATGCTGAGTTCTCCTTCTGCGAAGAAGGTTTCCATCAGTTCCTCATTGGTTTCTGCAATGGCTTCCATCAGAGCTTGCCTTGCTTCATCAGCTTGGGATTGCATATGGTTTGGGATTGGGTGGGGCACGACTTCTGTTCCATGTTCCCCTTCGAATTGATAGGCTTGCATGTCAATCAGGTCGATAATGCCTGTAAACTGGCTTTCCGCCCCTATGGGCAACTGCACCGGTATGGCATTATGGCCCAATCTTTCCCTTATCATATTAACTACATTTTGAAAGTCGGCACCCATAATGTCCATTTTGTTGACAAAGGCAAGACGGGGTACGCCATACTTATCTCCTTGGCGCCATACGGTCTCTGATTGGGGCTCTACGCCTCCTTTGGCGCAGAACACACCTACGGCTCCGTCTAAGACGCGCAAAGATCGTTCCACTTCTACGGTAAAGTCCACATGTCCCGGGGTATCGATGATATTGATGCGATGATCCTCCCACTGTGTGGTCGTCGCCGCGGAAGTGATTGTAATGCCCCTCTCCTGCTCCTGCTCCATCCAGTCCATGGTGGCTGTGCCCTCGTGGGTTTCGCCGACCTTGTAGTTACGGCCTGTGTAATAGAGAATACGCTCGGTGAGGGTAGTTTTGCCCGCGTCGATATGCGCCATTATGCCTATATTTCTTGTTCTTTCTAGTGGGAATGCTCTCACTTATATTCACCAAATTCCCTTTCTAATCAGTAAATTTATTTCTGAGATGTTTCTACTCAGAAATGAATTTGCGGTTTTTGCCGAAGGCAAAAAGATTTCATACCGGTAAATTTATTTCTGAGATGCTTCTACTCAGAAATGAATTTGCGGTTTTTGCCGAAGGCAAAAAGATTTCCGCCATCTTACCACTTGTAATGTGCAAACGCTTTGTTGGCGTCTGCCATTCTATGCATTTCTTCTTTTCTGCGTACTGCGCCGCCGGTGTTGTTGGCTGCGTCCACCAGCTCATTGGCTAGTCGGTCAATCATCCGTTTTTCGTTACGCTGGCGGCTAAACAGTACCAGCCATCTCAGGGCCAAAGTTTGGCGTCTGTCAGGCCTAATCTCCATGGGGACCTGGTAAGTTGCTCCACCTACGCGGCGGGCTTTTACTTCCAGAGTCGGCATGATATTACCCAGTGCTTCTTCGAAGACTTCTATTGCAGGGGCATTTTTCTTACCAGCTGCTTGCTCGAAGGCACCATACACAATTTTTTGGGCTACGCCCTTCCTGCCGTCCAACATAATACCGTTTATCAGCTTTGTGACTATTTTACTGTTATACAGCGGGTCGGGCAGGACAGAGCGCTTACCTACATGTCCTTTTCTTGGCACGAGGCTTCCCTCCTTAATACTAGATTAATTCATCGGTACTCGTGATGTGAAAATAATCAACTATGATTATTTATACACGTTCGCGCCAGTACGTTGCTTATATATATGTTAGAAGTTATATATTCGAATGTACTTGCGCTACTACTTGGTTAGGCTTTTTTCGGCTTCTTCGCTCCATACTTAGAGCGGCCTTGGTTGCGGTTGGCTACGCCGGCTGTGTCTAGTGTACCCCGGATGATGTGATATCTTACGCCAGGGAGATCACGGACCTTACCGCCTCGGATTAATACAACGCTGTGTTCTTGCAGGTTGTGGCCTTCACCGGGGATGTAGCAGGTAGCCTCCATTTTATTGGACAAACGCACACGTGCGATTTTCCTAAGAGCGGAATTAGGCTTCTTAGGGGTCTTGGTGCGCACATAGGTGCAAACGCCACGCTTTTGGGGTGCGCTACGGTCTATTTCCCTGTCCTTGATAGAGTTTAACCCTTTTTGAAGAACTGGAGATTTTGACTTACGGACTTTCTCTTTTCGTCCTTGTCTGACCAATTGGTTGAATGTGTTCATAGTTCACCTCCTTTAGATTAAATTCAAAAAAAGTCCCAAAGAAAGGCAGGCCAGAGCCCACCCTCTCGAAACTCAGGGATTATAGCACTCAAGGACTGGGAAGTCAAGGCAGTTGACGATACAGGCGTTTTTGTGAAAATTGACAGCGGCCACTGTATTATTTCACAAAATAATGTCTCGCTTCCATAGGATTGCATGTGGCTTTTCACCAAAATATCCGTATGGTGACATACGGATATTTTTTGCGAAAATTTACATTTCCTACAAAACATCCTTATATGACGGGGGCTGTCTTGTTAAGCAGAAACCATGGATATCTATGCAGAACAACCGTCGTTGCGAGCGTAGCGAAGCAATCCAAGCTTGGGTTGCTTCGTCGCTTTGCTCCTCAACGCTTTTATGTTGACAATGTGGTGCATATTTATTCAGAAAATGCTTAACGAGGCAACCCCTGGGCACAAGGCTAACAACAAAAATCCTTCCTATATCCGATATGATGTATCCCCTCGACCCCAAATGAATTCTCAAAAACCGTGAAACACTTATATCCTAAGCTCTCGTAATACCGAGCGTTATTTTCCCCCATAGTCCATGTATAAACATGTTCTATCCCAGCATTTCTAATCTGTTCCTCCAATAGCAGCAGCAGCTTCGAGCCAAGTCCTTGCCGCCTGTATTCCGATTTTGTCCACATATCTGTCAACATGAACCATTTATAATTCGTATATCCCGCAGCATATCCGATGACTTCGCCATTGTCTTCAATTACTCGACTGTATTTAACTTGATTCCTGTGAGGGAAAATATTTTGACTTTCTTGTTTCATTAATTTATAAACTAACTCAAGTTCGTGCTGTGCTATTTCCCTATCCATGATACATATGTGTTCATCGTTGACATCACGTAGAGCCGCTTCCGATTTCGGTAACAAATCTTTTCTATATCCAACATGGTGAATCCCCTCTACATCAAAAAAATTCTCAATGATTGTATATATGGAATACCCCATTTTCTCATAAAAATGTTCATTACCGCCCCCAATCGTCCACACATAATCATTTTCATTGCCAGGTTGCATATTCATCATCCAAGTATGGATGTGCTCGATGCCTGCCGCATAAATCTTTTCCTCAAACATTTGAAGCAGTCTTGCCCCAATGCCTTTACGTCTATGCTCAGCTTTCACCCACATATTCGTCAATGACAGCCATTTATGGCCGGCAAGTCCCGAGACAAATCCGATTATTGCTCCGTTTTTCTCAGCAATATAACTGTAGCGTTTACGTTCGACTTGTGGTATTCCCATTCCGATGTCGATTTTCGTAAAATCATCGTAAATGTATTTATGTTCATCTTTTGTTAGATTCCTATCTACGATTTTCACAATGAACTCCCTACAAAACCTCTCTCAAAAACATCCCAGTAAATGATTCCTCACAGGCCGCAACCTCTTCTGGGGAACCGCTGGCCACTACAAGCCCACCTCCCCTACCCCCTTCCGGGCCTAGGTCGATGATATGGTCCGCCGTTTTTATCATATCCAAATTATGCTCGATTACCACCACGGTGTTGCCCCAGTCTGTGAGCTTTTGCAGGATTTCTATCAGGCGATGGACATCGGCGGCATGTAGACCAGTGGTTGGCTCGTCCAGTACATACATGGTTTTGCCGGTGGCACGGCGGCTAAGCTCCGTTGCGAGCTTTACACGTTGAGCTTCGCCACCGGACAGAGTTGTGGAGGACTGTCCCAATTTGACGTAGGTCAACCCTACATCATACAGGGTCTGGAGCTTGTCTCTGAGCCTGGGCAGGCTTTCAAAGAAAGTCAGCGCATCCTCTACCGTCATATCCAGCACATCGGAGATAGATTTGCCCTTGTATTTGACCTCCAAAGTCTCCCGATTATATCGCTTGCCATGACAGACCTCACAAGGCACATATACATCCGGCAGGAAGTGCATCTCAATTTTGATAATCCCGTCACCGGAACAGGCCTCGCAGCGGCCTCCTTTAATATTAAAACTGAACCGGCCTTTTTGGTATCCACGAACCTTGGCCTCGGGTACCTGGGCAAAAACATCCCGCACCAGGTCAAATAAGCCGGTATAAGTGGCGGGATTACTACGGGGGGTACGTCCGATTGGGCTTTGGTCGATATTAATGATTTTATCCAGATGCTCCAATCCAGTAATATCTCCATGGCGGCCTGGTTTGGTTTTGGCGCGGTTTAGGTCACGGGCAAGACGTTTGTACAGTACTTCATTTATAAGGGAGCTCTTACCCGAGCCACTTACCCCGGTTATACATGTGAAAACACCGATGGGAATATCCGCATTGACTTCCCGAAGATTATTTTCCGCCGCACCTATGATGCGCAGCATCCGGGAGTTGGGCTTGCGGCGGGAGGTCGGGGTTTCGATTTTAAGTTTTCCGCTTAGATACTGTCCAGTAATTGATTTTTCACAGGAAAGCAACTCTTTTATATCCCCTGCAAAAACCACTTCACCCCCATGTACCCCTGCCCCCGGGCCGATATCCACGATAAAGTCTGATGCTCGCATGGTGTCGGAATCATGTTCCACCACGATTAGGGTATTGCCAATGTCAGTAAGATGGCGCAAAGTCTTGAGTAATCTCCCATTATCTCGCTGATGCAGGCCGATGCTGGGCTCATCCAGGATATACACCACCCCAACAAGGCCGGAGCCTATCTGGGTTGCAAGTCTAATCCGCTGGGCTTCCCCACCGGAAAGCGACCCTGCCGCCCGGCCAAGGGTGAGATAATCCAGACCTACATCCATAAGAAATCCTGTACGGGCATGGATTTCTTTAAGAATAGGCCCAGCGATTATTAGCTGAGTTGCAGTCAGAACAAGAGCCGCAAAAAAATCCTGAACTTCTCCAATGGTCATATCCGTAATTTGGGAGATATTCATATCCCCAATAGTAACGGCAAGGACCTCTGGCTTGAGTCGCCGCCCGGTACAGGCTGGGCAACTGATGCTGGTCATAAAGGCTTCGTATTCTGACCGCATATAATTAGAAGAAGTCTCTTTATAACGCCGCCATTGGCTGTTGATAATCCCCTCATGGGTGTAAGGATAGCTGCGCTTGGTGCCGTCTTGACCTATATAGGTGATATTCAGCTTTTTATCTGTGCCGTTCATTATTATGTCTTGGACATTTGGGGGTAGCTGTTCATATGGAATGGTGAGGCTGAAATCAAAGGTTTCGCTCAGGGCATTCATAATGCCTCGCACGCCGCTATTCTCGTCTTTTATGGAGTTCCATCCCGGGGCGGCAATCGCCCCTTGGGCAAGAGTAAGTGCCTGGTTAGGCACCAGCAAATCCGAATCAAAAATCAGCTTCATTCCAAGTCCGGCGCAGTCTTGGCAAGCCCCGGCAGGATTGTTAAAAGAAAAGCTCCGAGGCTCAACCTCAGTAAGGCTGATACCACAATCCGGACAGGAGAAGTTTTGGCTAAAAGGGATGTCAGCGGATATGTTGCCGCTTTCGGTTTTTTCTTCAACATTCATAACTAGCAGCCCGCCGGTCAATTGCATCGCGGCTTCAATAGATTCAGAAAGCCGCTTCTGTATACCTTCACGGGCAACCAGCCTGTCAATTACTATATCAATGGTATGCTTTTTATTTTTCTCAAGCTTAATTTCCTCGCCTAGGTCGTAAATTATCCCGTCGATACGCGCCCGGACATAACCGGAACGGCGGGCATCATCCAGCAGCTTGGTATGCTCACCCTTACGGCTACGCACCACAGGTGCAAGCACTTGCAGCCTCGCCCCCTCAGGCAATGCCAAAATTCTATCCACAATTTGGTCCACAGTTTGTCGCTCAACAACCTTGCCGCAAATATGACAATGAGGAATCCCCACCCGAGCAAATAACAGCCGCAGGTAGTCGTAAATCTCCGTGACGGTACCCACGGTTGATCGTGGATTTTGGCTAGTGGTTTTTTGGTCAATAGAGATGGCAGGGCTAAGGCCTTCAATAAAGTCCACATCAGGCTTTTCCATCTGGCCAAGAAACTGCCGGGCATAGGCAGAAAGGGATTCAACATAACGCCGTTGCCCTTCAGCATAAATCGTGTCAAAGGCAAGAGAAGTCTTGCCCGAGCCGCTTAGACCGGTGAATACAACCATTTGATTCCGAGGAATTTCCAGGTTTACATTTTTCAAGTTATTATCTCGCGCACCTTTAATAATAATTTTATCTTTGCTCATGTGGGGAAAGGCTCCTTTGGATGTCATTGAGTTGCCATCCCCCGCCGTAGGCAGGGGATGGCAAAATTAATCATATTTTTCGAACATATTTTACCCCAGTGATACGAGTATGTTAACGGAATATACGTTCTGTGACTCGATTAGAAAATTTCTATTCACAATTATAGTGATTCCCCTTGAAAACAAGCTTACTTTTTTACAAGGGGAATCACTATATAGTCGTTCATCTCTAAAATGAGCAAACTCATTTTAAAAGAGAACGACTATATAATCAAAAATTATCATTGCATTTATCAAGCAAACATGATATGTTTTCTTTGATGCAAAAATAAAATTTAGGAGGCAGGACAAAATGAAAACACGAAGACAGTCATATCATCCACATTTGATATTAGATAAAACCATTTTGTCCGCGCCGATTTAGGTCTTTTTTACCTACGTCTTTTTTGCGCCGCTGGTTTTATCAGCGGCGTTTTTATTTTGTGCACCTCCGCAAAATGGAGGAAGTAAATTTGTTAAAAAGACTGCGTTATTACTTTGACCGTATAAAAGATACGGACAACAGAACCACCACATACCGCTATACAGTAGCAGCAGTTGATGGAGATGGACGTAAGTATAAGGGAAAAGTAGGCAGGGATGGTGACCTGTTACAACAAGGGAAATTGCAACATTTTACGGTACAGGTGGTACAAAGGGATTTGTATGACTGTGAATGTTCTGTAAGTTTTGCTGGGCGGGACGATAGGTCGGAAACATGGCGGGTTCCTACATTTTGGGACAACGGGATAGCTTATACATTAGACCGCACACACAAGCTAGCTCCAGGCAGACCCACAATAACCATCTCTATCCCGGTGGAGAAACTAGGCATTGAAACACCAACCATTGGAGCGGCTGATTTTTGCCTGCGGGCAATAACGCCGTATTTTGAGGCCATTAACGCTGAGTACGCCAACCGCTCCTGCCCAGACAAGGATAACGGAAAATTTTATCTCTACGAACCCGGCTCAAAAGTATTATTGCGTAATGCAGCTTATTTTGCCATGCAAGAAGCCCAAAACTACGAGGAGTTGGGCGGCAATAACATTCACGTTGACCCGGAAAAAGACTCGCCGTCGGATATCTTTTGCTTGTGCATTCGCATGGAAGTCCAACTGCCGCATATGAAGTTGGATAGAGCCACAAGGATGTTGTGTAGCCAAATGCCTGATGCTACAGAGCGTTTTATTAAAGAATTTGATGTTCAAGGATTGAGTGCGGCACTAAGGCTGGAAGAAACCCAAAGTGTCATACGCGACTTTCTTCAGAACAGTGCCTATTGCGCCTTTATCGCCAATGGTAGCATTCTAGCAAGGGAGCGCGGCAGTGATAAACCCGCTGCAAATGCTATCCCATTCCAAAGTCCACCCGACCATGAAATTGAAATAGCGAGCATCAAGGGCATGGGAATAAAACGCGGGGTAGTTGTAATCACAGGCGGCGGGTATTCCGGCAAATCTACCGTGTTAAATGCCGTATCCGCAGGAATCTATAACCATATCGAAGGTGATGGGCGCGAGCTTTGCATCACAGACGATACCGCCGTCACCATCACCGCAGAAGATGGACGTGCTGTATCCGCTGTGAATATTTCTCCATTCATAAAGTGGATTCCCGGTGGCGACCCTGCGACATTTTCCACAACACACGCATCTGGTTCTACTTCCCAGGGGGCAAATATAATGGAAGCGGTGTCTTTGGGCGCAAAACTTTTGCTTATTGACGAAGACCGTTCTGCCACAAATTTTATGATTCGGGACGCGATAATGAAGCGTCTCATTGAAAGTGAACCCATTACACCATTCACCGACCGAGTACAAGAATTGGCAGATAAAAACGTGTCCACGATATTGGTCATAGGGGGTAGCGGGGAGTATTTATCTGTAGCAGACGACATCTTTATGATGGATAATTTTGTAATGTGTGAAGTGACTGCTCATGCAAAATCATTAGCCCCCGCATCGCAGGAATTGCCGCCTGTTGCCGATTGGGAAAACCGCCGCGCCATGACAGGCTGCTTTTCAGCTTATCCCATTGGTATGAGTCGCGAAAAATTAGAAGTTTCTGATACAGGTTTTATTATTATAGGTGACGAGCGCATAGACATCCGAAACCTTCACGACATTACTACCGTAGCGCAAATTAACGCAGTGGCTTTTATTCTCCGACATTTGGCAAAAGGTAATGAGGGCGTGGATGATTTAGAATCGATGGCATTGGCTATGCGCGGGCTCAGTCCAATCGTTAAACGCGACGAAAATATTATGGATATAGTTACGACGGTTAGGACATTGTATGCACAAATTCAAAGGGATAGTTTAGACTTAGTGGACACTGGTTTCTTCACCAGTATGAACCGTTTTATGGATATGCCACGATGCTACGATATACTAGCGGCAATCAATCGTATGAGGCAAATAAAGTGGCAAAAAACTCCATAATCTAGTCACCCAAAAAATAAAAGGAGGATTTCATGATTACACTCAAGCCCATTACAATAACAAGCCCCGAAATGCCTACGTGCATCGCACTAGATGTAGTGCCACATAAAAATGAAGACGACCATGTATCTACCAACGCCATTACATTGGCAAGGGCGCATGTACACAACAAGAACGGCAGACCCGCCGAATGCCGCGCCATATACGACGGCGAGCATATGGTAGGCTTAATCACATATAATTATTTTGCCAATCACCCTATTTTTAAAGAAGTATGCTACCGCATTCACCCGATTATGGTGGATAAAAACCATCAAAACAAAGGGTATGAAGCCACAGCCCTTAATTTGCTATTATCAGAAATTGAAACCAAACCCCATGGCAAAGCCACCGCTATATTTGCTACGTACAACCCCAGCGAAGACGACTGTGCCACCATTTACACCGCTGCAAATTTTTCAAGAACCGATTTGAACTGGGCAGCCGTAAACCCCGACAATAACGATATTATCGTAAAACGACCACTATAGGAGATTGCCATGATTACATTAAAACCCATAGATATTTTAAGCGAAGAAATGCCCACCTGCGTAGTACTTGAAGTACATCCTGAGCAAAGAAACTATGTAGCCGACAACGCCATCAGCCTTGCCGAAGCCTACGACGAAAACAAAAACCACGCCGAAACAGGCAAGGGTGCCATTGCCGTACCCTACGCCGTGTATGATAACGGCCAAATGGTGGGCTTTGCTATGTATGGCTATTTCTTCCCCTATATAGACGAAGAAGACGCCTACGACAACCACAATCCCATCTATTATTTTTGGCGTTTATTTATCGACAAAAACCACCAGCGGCGCGGCATTGGTAAAGAAGTGGTGCGCCAAGTGATGGACATCATCAAGCAAAAACCCCAGGGCGATGCCCCTTACTGTTACACTTCCTACGCGCCCGATAATATCGGCTCAAAAACCACTTTCGCTAACTATGGCTTCAAAGAAGACGGCCGCATAATCGGCGGCGAAACCGTAGCGAGGTATAAAATATAAACTTAACAAATGGCATACAAACGCGCGACTTTGCCACTTTGCATAAATCTATGACCTGAAAGCATTTGTCAAAGCCATCAACAAAACAGGCAGGGAGATATGCTCCTGCCTGTAAGAATGGGCATTTATAGCGAATTAAATGAGAAACAGTCCAGATCGAGCCGAAAATAGCGGACGCCTCAACGCTTTTTCGGCGACAGGCTGGACTGATTTCGAATTGATTCGCTATATGTTTTGAAATAGCGCAGTTAAGTCAGCTTACAAAGCAACTCCATTAGATTCACAAACACACTTAATAACCTCACCAATCAAAGATTCATTCTGGTCCATGCCCGGGTCGGAATTGGTCATTACGATAACGCCCCTTTGCCCTTCATAGTAAACACGGAGCTTGCACTGCATACCCACACCCCAGCCCTGGGACATAAAGCATGAATTGTCTTTATTGTCTGAATCAGGGAAGAGAAAAACACCTAAGCCTGCATTTTCGGCACAGCCGTATGGAGTCAGCATAAGTCGCGCCATTTCTTGATTTAGAATCAAGCCGCCTTTGCCGTGGTAGGACTTAAGCAAATCAATAATTATGCTCCCAATTTCCCTTGTTGTAGTCCACAATGCCGCTCCTTCGATATTAGGATAGGCGGCGCGGACTTCTTTCACTACATTTCCATGCTTGTTATGCCCTATGGCGCAATCGTCCATTAAAATGTTGTCATAGTCATTTTTACCAGGCTTCCAAAAGAATGTCCGTGTTAGACCAAGTGGGTTGAAAATAACCCACTTGGCCGTTTGTGGTATGGTTTCACCTAATACATCAAGAATCACTTGGCTAATAATGCAATAGCCCACATCTGAATATTCCCAGTCTGCTTCCGGCTCGTACTTCAATCTAACCTCTTCAGAGTTATACGGTGTTATGCCTCTAAGAATATCAACAGTACTTGGAATACAATCACCGTTTTTGTATGGGGCAAAACTGCCCTCTAGGTCATACAATCCTGCTTGGTGAGCCAGCAAGTTTGCAAGAGTGACTTTCTTATTCTTGGTAAACTCATTATCAGGGATTTTCCATGATGTAAGGTATTCGTTTACATCTTTGTATAAATCCAGCTCTCCATATTGTGCTAACCTCAACACGCATATGGCTGTTATCATCTTTGACATTGAACAAGCATGGAAGATAGAATTATCGTCAACTACGTTATCTGTACCCTTTTCGAGAGTTCCAAAATACTTGCTCCAGCCAATTTCACCATCAGCAAAATAGGTCAATCCAACACCTGGTATATTAAAGTGGTTCATTCTTTCTGTTATGTTCATATGCCTGTTTCCTCCTGTAGACCTCTTCTAAACTAGGGAAAATAAGCTTGAAGTTCAGCTTGTTTTGCCCTATTTCCGAAGATGTCCAATTTTTTCACGGCAAACCAGAGTTCAAAATATCCAAACTCCTCATCACCGCCATAAATCTCTAAATCCAACCCGCCAACCTGTTCAAATTGTGATGTGGGCAGCCATTCACCAAAAAAACGCTTGTACAAAGATTCAATAACTGTGTCGAAATTATCCCAGCCAAACTTTCCAGAAGGAAATATAGCCCATGTATGCGCTGGTACATCTAGGACCGTATATCCGTGGGGCTGGCTGTCTTCGCCCATAAATGCACAAATCATATAAGGAAATTCGCCGGTGCTAACTTCTTTGTAACTGCAAATCCCGTGTACACTGTCTAAGTTTTTGCCAACAAACCCGGGCAACTTTCCGGCGTCCAAATCTAACTTTGCAACAGTGCCATTGGCATGGCAATCAGCCCACAAATCAGCGGGAGTTCTTGGGGGTTCGCCCCTTTCATCTGTTTTGAATATCCCCTCAATGCCAAATACTTGAAAGGCATCTTTTTTCTCAATTCGATAATCCATTTGCTCCTTTCCACTAATCGAAACTTGGAAAGAGATACGAGGATATGCCTTTAGATTAATACCACTCTTTTTTGCTTGTGTTGGTGTGACACCATGCAAAACTTGAAATGCACGAGCAAAGGATACAGGCGATTCATAGCCATATTTTCCAGCTACATCAATCACATTTACATCACCACTTTGCAATTCTAGTGCTGCCAGCGTCAACCGCCTTCTTCTTACATATTCCGAAAGGGACACATCCGCAACATAAGAAAACATCTTGAAAAACGTATGTGCAGAACAACAAGCGACTTTTTCAAGCACGCCGTAATCAATTTCACCGCAAAGATTACTTTCTATATAATCCAGCGTTGCGTTCATCCGTGCCAACCACTCCATAGCATTCCCTCCTTCCAAAATCAATTATAGGGCAAACCAAGCAAAAACGCGCAACATTTCACGCCCAATACTGTTGAGCGTTACTTTTCCGGTTTTGTCACTTTGGTCAAAGCCGCCCTATTTGTCGCTCGCAAAAACACTCTATTTGCCACTGGCCTTGTGGGAGGGAGAGCGCGGTTTTGCAAACTTGACCATACAGACCATCAAAGCTAAAATTAAGATGTTATCGTAATAAATCGTGTACAAAATAATTGTCAGAGGGGCTGCACCCATGAGAAAGCCTGTAATTATCGGAGTATCAGGAGGGTCGGGAAGCGGAAAGACCAGCGTTTCCAAGTTAATTGTAGAGAGCTTTGCCAATCATTCTATTCTTCTGATTGCACATGACTCCTACTATAAAGACCAATCGCAACTGACCTTTCATGAGCGTCTTAAAACAAATTATGACCACCCAATGGCCTTTGAAACAGAGTTATTATTAAAGCATCTAAAGGATTTGCAAAATTACAAAGCAATCCGCATCCCAGTTTATGATTATACGACTCATACCCGCTCAACTGAGGTAATCCATCAAGAGCCCCAGGATGTCATTATAATAGAAGGTATTTTGATTTTGGAAGACAAAAAACTCCGGAATCTAATGGACATAAAAGTATATGTAGACACAGATGACGATGTACGAATAATAAGACGGATACGCCGGGATATAATAGAACGAGAACGCTCACTCGACTCAGTCATTGACCAATACTTAAACTATGTAAAACCCGCACATCACCAATTTGTAGAGCCATCAAAGCGATACGCAGATATAATAATCCCCGAAGGCGCATCCAACACCGTTGGGATAGATTTATTGAAAACAAAAATACAGTCGATAATAAATTCAGGAGAATAGAGAATACGCTAACTTTCATGAGTAATTACTTACCTTTTCCTTCAGCTTTTGGATAGTTATTACCTATGCAGAACGCAACAAGCAAAAACCCCTCGAATGCAAAGCTTTCAAGGGGTTTTATCATGCAAGAGTATATCACTTAATCCAAAACATAAACCGTAACCTCACGAGTCTCCCTATCCCAGAAAGTAAAGGCATCAAAGTTCTCGATTACAAAGCGGAGAGGCACCAGGACTCGGTTATTGCGCAATAACGGTGTACCCATGTCTTCGGGCAGTGGTTCACCGACAGGCAGGCGAAGCACTGTATCATTATAGTAGATATACGCTGTACGGTTTGACCTATCCCAACGGGGGGTTGCACCCAGGGCTTCGGATACCAAGCGTATGGGTACCATGGTGCGATTCTGGGTGATGAATGGCGCAGCATCACTTGTTTGTGGGGTGCCGCGATAATAGTAGCGGTATTGGTTAATTGTCAGGCGCAGCAGGGGTGTAGGCAGCTCGTAGAATATAGCACCGATAATCCCTGAGCCCATAAACTCAAAGTAGAAATAATCCCGGTCTGCTGAGAATCGGCCAGGGATGATTGTGTACTCCCCACTGTTTGGGTTAACCTCAAAACCTCTAAACATCAACAGCTGCTCATCACTTAAATCTAAATCGCCTATATATACGCTAATAAGAGAATGAGCAAGAAAAATACCTGCATCTGCTATCAAACGATGCATCTCATCTTGCAAGAACATACCGTTGAGTTCGTCAATCTCAAGCTTTGCGGATACAAAATCTTCTGGTAAGTCGATTGATAGGTTTTCCAGTCTCATAGTTCCGGATATATCTGGGTCGTATGGTGATGCACTAAACCTTGAAGGGCCGGCCGGCACGGGTACGGGGGTTGGCGTTGGTGTGGGCGACGGCTCGGGGGTTGGGGATGGGGTTGGCGTAGCTGAGGAACTGGTTGCGGGGCGGCTTGGGCCTCGGATTATTGCCATTATTTCATCACGCTGCTCCATGCAGTGAAGGCTGTTGCGGGAGGTGAATCTGTAGAAAAATGGAGTTATTGCATCTGGGTCAGTGTGCCAAATTGAGACTATATGTGTCTCTCCAGTGAAGACAGTACCGGCATAAAAGATAACTCGCAATACATCTCCGACTTGCATGTTCCCCTTTAGCACCTCAACAATAGTGACATAATAAATATCAGTTGATACAATAGCGTCAGGTCCCATTCCGCATAAACGCCTCGGCTCGTTTATTTCAATAACTAAGACATATGGCGAACCGTTTATTATATCCGCAAGATATTCGGATGTAATAAACATTCTTGCCGGTAAAGGAAACGGGTCTCTGGGCAATGACCGGACATGAGACAGTATTCTCTCCCTTGAAAGGCTTCCATTAAAGGTCAACTGTGAATGCATTGACAGAGGTTCACCATACATTCTGCTTCTCGATGGGTCATCTATGTCAACAATTAGGTCAGTTATAAAACCTAAACCGTAGTCATAGATACGGGAATAAACATTTCCTATTTTCAGTAGTACCAGCAAATATTGTGTATCTGTCGTAAACTGCATGACATCACCTCCG
>WQVF01000030.1 GCA_009781725.1 Defluviitaleaceae bacterium | reverse complement strand
GGATTATCGAAAAAACCAATATTCAACGTGCTTCCAAGGTTCGCTCTGCTGCTGGATTGATTGCTTTCATCTTTGCCAGGATTGCTTGTGCTTTCCTTTGCTTTTAATCCTTGATTGGCGTTATCAGTGTATATGTAGGTGACCTAGAGCTAACAGATGTACAACTGCTGATGTTTAGGGGCTTTGTAATTGACCCTGATTCGGGAGATTACACAGTTATCCCTGGCAGTTTTTCAGCAGACCGGGATTATTTCTACTTTGAGTTTGCAGGCTCAGGTATTATCGGCGCGCTTGTTTACCAGCTACCAACACCTCTGTTGTGCCTAACCATCAACCAATACAGCTACTACTATCGCGGCACCCAACAAACAAGCGATGCCGCCCCCTTTATCACCCAAAACCGTACCATGGTACCCATACGTCTGGTATCAGAAGCCCTAGGCGCAACTCCACGCTGGGACAGGTCAACCCGCACAGCATATATCTACTACAATGATACAGTGCTTCGCCTGCCTGTCGGCGAACCGCTGCCCGAGGACATGGGTACGCCACTGTTGCGTAATAATCGTGTGTTGGTGCCGTTGCGCTTTGTTATTGAGAACTTTGATGCATTTACATTTTGGGATAGAGAGTTGCGAGAAGTTACGGTTTTTGTTTTGGATTAGGCGATATTTTTGTATGATAAAACCCCATGGAGGCTTTGCTTTCAAGGGGTTTTTGGTAAGGTGCAGGACGGGGGATGGCAGGCTATTACAAAACACCAAGTTTTGTAATGGCCTACCATCCCTTATCACCGAAAAAACCCAGCATTCATTGATTCCACTACTGGAGGACTGTTATGAAAAAGTATATTATTCGAACTACAATAATAATGATTGTCATCTTGCTAGTGGCAACTTTTTTTGTAAATTATCTAGGAAGCATACATTCATCGGGAGATTACTATTCTTACATTGGTATTGATGAATTAGCTTCGGATGCAACACATGTTGTGAGGGTTGAGGTTTTAGATGAAAGAGTCCAGAGGACAAATACCTGGGTTGGGTCACCGCAAGGTTGGCCTGATGATATTCCATTTGACCCATATGAAATAACTACGGTTAATAGGCTTAGAGTTTTAGAGGTTTTTAAGGGAGATGTGGAAACAGGCGATATTATGGAGGTCATGCAGTTGGGAGGGCGAATGGGGTTCACAAACCTCGTCAACGATAGGTTGTTTCCACTCCCGATAGGCAATGAAGTTGTTTTGTTCATGCGCTCTGCATTTGTGCAGGGACGACCAGCAGTGTTAATCTCGCCTTGTCAAAGCATCTATCGAGTTGCTGCGGATGGGACATTTGAAAGTCTTGGCGTAAATAGTGAGTATCATATCACACTTACAGTTAATGACCTTGAACGCATAGCTGAGGAATTTGGGGGAGGAGGCTCAACGCCCACGCCACCCCCCATCAACCGAGCAGACCTAATAACAGCAATAACCGAGGCGGAAGCATTCGACCTTGATTTATTCCCAGATTGGGACCACGCTCCGTTTCTATACGCTTGGGAGGTAGCCATAACGGTCCGTGACAATCCCCTTGCAACACAAGAACAAGTTGACACAGCAGCAATCCAGCTCCGGACCGAAATGAATAACATTGGGTTGATAATTTCAGGGCCCTATCCAATCGCTTCCGGTGTAGTATCCACTGTCTATTGGACTTTACACGCAAATGGTAGTCTATATCTCTCCCCAGGCACCATCAACTGGAACTCCCCAACAAGCCCCTGGCATTCCTACCGCCAAGACATCCATCGCGTAATAATAGAAGGCCCAATAACCGCCGGGGCACAGCTCCAAGGCCTGTTTTCCGACCTATCTCTCGTCTACTCCATCCAAGGCCTGGACTATATAAACACCAGCGCAGCCACCATGATGTATGCCCTATTCCGCAACGCCAGCAGCCTTACAAGCCTCGACCTATCAAGCTGGGATACCCGCAATGTAATCAACATGGGCCGGATGTTTATGGGAGCTAACAACCTTGTACACCTCAATATCAACGGCTGGGACACAAGCCGTGTACAGAGAATGCATCATATGTTTCAAGAGGCCAACAGCCTTACAAGCCTTGATGTGTCCGATTGGGATACCAGCCGTGTAATCACCATGCACGCAATGTTTACAAATGTAAGAGGCATAACACAGCTGGAGGTATCCTCCTGGAATACCTCGAATGTAACAGATATGTACGGGATATTCCGCGGTGCAACCGGCCTTACAACCTTGGATTTATCTGGCTGGGACACAGGTAGAGTTATAAACATGGGACGTATGTTCCAAGAATCTAATCTTACGAGTGTTGGCAATATTTCAGGCTGGAACACAGGAAGTGCCCAAAGAATGCACCATATGTTCCAAGATGCAACAAGCTTGACCAATGGAACTGTAGATGTCTCTAACTGGAACACCGCCAATGTATTCACAATGCATGGGATGTTCCAAGGAGCGACAGGGTTTACCAGCTTAGATTTATCCCGCTGGGACACCCGCAGCTTGGACAATGCCCGAAGCATGTTTGAAGGTGCAACTGGTCTCACAAGCCTTAACCTCACCGGTTGGCAAACGGGCAATGTCACCATAACTTACGGCATCTTCCGAGGCACAAGTAGCTTATCAAGTGTACAGGGCATATCCAACTGGGATATGAGCAATGTAACCAACATGGGCCGGATGTTCCAGGATACAAATATGACCATCGATGATATATCCAATTGGAACACGTCAAGTGCTACGGCCATGCATGGGTTATTCCAGAATGCAATGGGCGTTACCAGTCTGGATTTATCCGGTTGGAGCACCCACAACATAACCAACATGAGTTTCATGTTTAGCGGTGCGCCACTGCAGCAACTCACCCTGGGCCAAAATTTTGTATTCGTTAATCTACCAAACGGCCCTGCACTACGGGCAGGCACTTGGAGTAATGTGGGTGGAACTTATATCCTTAGTTCTGCCGAGCTAATGGCGCATCATAATGCCAACCCAATGCAGAATACCTGGACAATCAATTAATGCAATAATTATGCACCCCGGTTTTGATGATAATGGAAAAACCGGAAAAGTAACATTCACCATTTAAAAAGCTATACCCAACACCAATATTACGACGGTGATTGGGTATAGCTTTTTAATTAGAAATAGGCCTAGTCCCAATGACCCACAGTACCTTGAATTACTGGTGTGACGCACTGGGTAGGCTAATCCACTACTATGGCCTTGAGTTAATTTGGGGTCCCGGGCCCCCGATGGTTGCCGCAAAACGCAATAAAGGTGCTAGCATGGGCGGCGGGCCTGGCCGGATCTAAAACTAGGTACGCTACCCCCTTTATGCATAACGGCAGGCGGTGCCGGTTAAGCAAAAGCCCTCATACACATCCGTATTACATATAGTCAGATAGTCAGGCAAAAAGTTACAAACATGTAATAAGTAAAACGTTGTGTTTTAGGGGCCCATGTGGTATAAGCTAGATGTGGCGCAGTGTCGTCTTTGTAGTGTACATAGGAAAGGAATCATGAGGTGATTGTAATGAACACCTTTGCAAAAGGCCACCGTTGGTTACGTGTGGTTTTAATGTTTTTTGTGCTGTCAATAGTGATGGTTATTTTTGTGTTTGCCTCAGATGATTATGAGAGATATCTTCCATACCATAGTGAGGTATATTATGGAGAATATAATTCTTACATAGTTGAAGCATATGAGAAATATTATTACGAATACAGTGGATACATAACATATATCCCATATTACCAGTACATAGATTATGACAATAGTTACGAATATGAGAGATATAGGGATTATTACTATTATCTCGATTATTATGAGTGGGAGGCCCAGGGAGATGGGGGATATATCGGTATTGCTCCTCTCCTTATAGTACAGGTTGACAGTTGGGCAGATTTACGCGATGCAGTGGACGATGCGGCAACTTCTGGTATAGCGACGACTATTGAACTTACAGTTGATATATTCCTTCCCAATGCAACAGGCACTAATCAAGCCATTACGATTCCCGCGACTGCTGACATCACCCTGACTAGCGACCAAGAGAGGCGTATGGTACAGCGGACGGCAGGCACTACAGCTAACAACAACTTCCCCGAAGTGCAGATTTTGTGGCGACATTTCTTGGTAGACGGTATATTGCGCTTAGAAAATATTATCTTGTGTGGCCAAGATTCATTGCCTACCGCCATACGCGGCGGAATCGAGGTAAATGCGGGTGGAAGCTTGTACATGGAAACGGGTAGTATACTTAGGAACAATCGTCACAGATATACTCACCAGGGCGGTGCGGTTACTGTGAGGGGTGCAGGTGCCAGCTTTACTATGAATGGTGGTGAAATCAGCAACAATAGAGTAATCGCCGGTTATACTGCCGGCGGAGTGCTCGTCATAGCTGGTGCTACATTTATCATGAATGGCGGCAGCATTACCAACAATCATCTAACAACCGAAGCTGGAGAACCCGCAGGAAACTCCGCAGGTGGGGTAGCTGTCCAGGGATATTCCGGCGTTGCAAGCCCGGCATCAACATTCTATATGTACGGCGGCATAATTAGTTACAATATCGGACGCTTTGGCGGAGGTGCGATTGTAGGCAGACCCCTTACCGGTGCCAGCAGTCTGACCCCTGGAAGTGCTCTTCCCAGGATATATATTTTCGGTGGCGAGATGTATGAAAACAGAGGCCTTTTTGGTGGGGGAGTGAATATTGAGCGCGGCATACTTATTATGGATTATGGCACAGCCACTGACGGCACTACGACTTATGGTGTAATACATAACAATACGGCAACTGGTCTTGCAGGGACCCCAGGTGGCCCCGGTCTTGCTGCCAATCGCGGCGGCGGTGGAGTGTTTCTTCAAAATGGAGGAAGATTTGACATGTACGCCGGCGAAATCCATACCAATCGCTCCAATAACCATGGGGGAGGCGTAATGCTAATCCATGCGCAAGATGTATTCAACATGCGTGGTGGCATAATCCGCAACAATGTCTCCCATGGAGTCAACGCCAACAATGTCGTAAGTACTGGGCTAGGTGGCGGGGTTTATGTGATGAACGGAACCTTTAACATGACAGATGTCCCCGGTACTACAAGAACCAGAATTATAGAGAATAATCATGCTCGATATGGCGGTGGGGTTTATGTGGGGGGCACTACCGTTAATTCCATATTCAATATGGGGGGCGACAGCAGGATAATCGGCAACGGATATATACATCAACCGGTGGTGGTTGGTTGGAATTCCACAGGCCATGGTGTGCGTGTTTCCAACGGTACGTTTAATATGCATGGCGGTCTCATCAGCGGCAACACCCGTCTTGTAGGTGCTCCAGGCAACTCAAATGGTGGCGGAGTGCACTTGACCGGGGGGCGTTTTACTGGGACTGTGGCCAACAACAATGTGGTTTCTCATCCCTCCCGGTTTTACATGCATGGCGGTAATATTAGCGGTCATATAGTCACCCAAAACGGTAGCGGAGTGCATGTATCGGCTAGCACATTTGTTCTTAGCGGCATAGTCTTTAATCATGCCTCTCCCATATTCACCATGACAGGGGGTACCATTGGCGGCGACCCTGAGGAAGACGAAGGTAACTTCGCCGCAGGAAACGGCGGCGGAATATACTTGCGAGGTGGGACTTTTATTCAGACAGGCTCCACAGTGGGAATCCTTGGCAATGAAGCTGGGCAGCATGGGGGCGGGATATATGTATGTGAGTACGGTCATCTGACAGCCAATGGTGCTCATATCACAAATAATATTGCTCCAAATGGCATGGGCGGCGGCGTTTTCAGCGAACGACACGATTACAATAGCCCTCTAATACGCGTTTCACCGGCTTATACGGGAGACCAAATTGCATACAGCAATCTTAGCCTTGTGAATGTTACTTTTGCGGAAAATCGTGCAAGCCGCCGTTATGTGCCCCCATCAAACGCACTTACACACATGCCTCACTTGGGATTTGCAACCACCAGCCAGCTTACTTATCCGGTACCCGTACGAGTTCACCTGTTAAACAATTATGATATAAACTTCCGTGTTTCACCGGTGCTATTTGAATTTTTCAAAACCAACCAGCAGCTATATGCCAACCCTCCAATGGCGGTGTTGCTACCTAATGCTCGGTTCAGGGTTTTCCGTGCCGATGCATCAGGCCTAAGCATAGGAGGCGATGGTCTTGTACAAGTTGACATTGCCAATCAGCCAAATTCCCCCTGGCAGGAAGTGAATATGACGGAGAATGTAAGCCCAGGTGTGGCTACAATGGACCCCCTGGGTTTTTATATGACCCCTGGTTTCATATACCAACTGGTGGAATATCAAGCACCATCGGGTTTCCAGCTACCCATGGGCCAGTGGCAGATTATTAATGACCCCACAGATTCTACCATTATCCTGTTTAAGGATATAGGTGGTGTAATCATTCCTCCATTTATCCTCAATAACTTCAGTCCTATTGATATAGATTGGTTCCTTGGCAATTGGGTCGACTTTGAGCTGCCGATGTCAGGAGGGGCCGGGAGTGTATCGGTACTGTTGACATTTGCCGGGCTTGCCTTTGTGAGCCTTGGGGGAGTGTTAATGTTTTTTATTAGGACGAGGAAAAAGAGGATTTAAACGAGAACGCAAAATAAAGATATGTTATTATGGGACATCATTAATAAATGGAGGTAAGCCATGTTGAAAGTAAATCACCTAACCTGTGAGTCACTCACAAACCCCTTAAGTATCCCAACCATGAAGCCTCGCTTCGGTTGGAAAATAGAAACAGATATCAACAATGCCTTTCAGGAGAAGTACCATATCCAACTCACCGATGACGATGGTATGGTATGGGACAGCGGCGAGGTCGCCTGCTCCAGATCTATTTTTGTGGATTACGCCGGCAAGCCTTTAGCCTATACAACCCGGTATAACTGGCGGGTCAAGGTATGTGTAAACGGGACCTGGAGCGATTGGAGCGACGGGTGGTTTGAAACAGCTCTGGAAAAATGGACTGCTCCCTTTATCCAAGCAGATGATAAACCGGAAGATTCTTGTGTAAAAACCTTTGGCAAAAATGTCAAAATCACAAAGCCCATAAAATTCGCACGGATGTATGCCACATCACTAGGTATATATGAAGTGTACATCGGCAGGAAGCCCATCACAAACACCTGCTTCAATCCCGGTTGGTCTGCTTATGATTTCAGGCTGCTTTACCAAACCTTTGATATTACCGAAATGCTTACCGAAGGTGAAAATATGCTGACAGCAAGCGTCGGTCCTGGTTGGTACAAGGGTGATTTGCATTTTGTCGTTACACGTAATCTCTTCGGCGATAAAATGGCTTTCTCTGCGCAAATTGATTTATGTTACACAGATGGCAGCTGCGAAACAATATTGACCGGGGAGGACTGGCAGTTTAAAGACAGCCCTATTGTTTATACAGAAATGTATCATGGCGAAACCTATGATGCCAGGAAGGAAAGCCTGAAGAACTGGCAGCCTGTTTCCATTCACCCAAGGGGCAGTTTTTCGATTGAGCCCTTCGACGGTGACCCGGTTCGTAGAATAGAAATAATAAAGCCTATTGATTTTATCACAACGCCAAAAGGCGAGAAGGTGTTAGACTTTGGGCAGAACATGACCGGACGGGTAAAGTTTAAGGTGTCGGGCAATGCCGGCGACCGTATTACCTTGCGCCATGCAGAGGTCTTGGATTCGGACGGCAATTTTTATACAGAAAACCTGCGTGCGGCAAAATGCACGAACACCTATATATTAAAAGGCGGCGGCGTTGAAACATATGAACCTTTCTTTACATTCCAAGGTTTTCGGTATATAGCAATTGATGAGTATCATGGAAAAATTAATCCAGAGGACTTTACCGCAATCGTAATACATTCTGATATGAGAAAAATCGGCGACTTCGCCTGTTCAGAGCCCCTTGTAAATCAACTTCAGAGCAATATCACATGGGGGCTAAAGGGTAATTTTCTAGATGTCCCCACGGACTGCCCTCAACGTGACGAGCGGCTTGGCTGGACAGGGGATGCCCAAGTCTTTATTCACACCGCCTGTTATCTCTATGATGTGCTGCCGTTTTTCCGTAAATGGCTCAAGGATTTAAAGCTCGACCAGCATCCATGTGGTGGGGTCCCTCATGTAATCCCGGATACACTAAGAAGATCAGGGGATTTTTATAACTCGGGGCATTCGGCATGCGGATGGGGTGATGCGGCGGTTATTGTGCCATGGGCTGTCTACGAAAGCTTTGGTGATAAGCGGCTACTAGAGGAACAATACGAAAGTATGTGTGGCTGGGTAGAATATATAAGCTCTGTAGCCAATGGGCATCTGTGGAATACCGGCAACCATTTTGGGGATTGGGTAGCCCTTGACGCAAAGGAAGGCAGCTATGTAGGTGCTACTCCAAGGGATTTATGCGCAACGGCATACTATGCGTATTCCACCATGCTCCTCGTAAAAACGGCGGAGGTTTTGGGCAAAAACGCGGATGTCGATAAGTACAGCAAGCTGCGCACCGAAATCGAAAAAGCATATCATAACGAGTTTTTTACCCCAACAGGACGGCTTGCAGCACGGACACAAACAGCGCATATTCTGTCTCTGGTATTTGGTCTGACCCCTGACGAATTTATCCCCCGTACCATTGAAACACTTGTAGCGTTAATCGAAGAAAATGGCGGTCATCTAGTAACTGGCTTCTTAGGAACACCGTATTTTTGCCATGCTCTAAGCCAAAACAATAGATTAGAAGAAGCGTATAAGCTCCTTGAGCGTGAGGATTATCCTTCTTGGCTCTATCAGGTAAAGGCAGGAGCTACAACAATTTGGGAGCATCTTGACGGCATCAAGCCAGACGGCAGCATGTGGAGCGCGGATATGAACTCCTTTAACCATTACGCATATGGCGCAATCGGGGATTGGTTATACAAAGTGGTTGCGGGGATTAATCCACTTGAGCCGGGTTATAAGCGGATTAGAATAGAGCCGAAGCCAGGAGGAAATCTCACATGGGCGGAAGGAAAACTGGATACACCATATGGCAAAGTTGAGTCAAAATGGGAGTCGAAAGATGGAAAACTCCATCTGACCGCAAAAATCCCGCCGAATACGACGGCGGAGATATGCTTACCAAATGGTGAGAAGCATGAGGTAGGCTGTGGTGAGTACTCATATGTATGCTAGATAATTTTGAATGGGGCCGTCTCGCGTGAGATGGCCCCATTTACATTCCAAACCGGATAAAAGCGGCTTTGACCAAAATGACAAAACCCACTACATGATTTTTACCGGTTTCCTACTGCGTATAAACACCAGAAATTCCTGCTTTTGCTCTTCACTTTCAAAGGCAGCATTAGGGATTAAAGTTGCCTGTATTGCTCCCACATAGATATAGACTGCATTGGGCCCTTCTACTACCCTTTCCAGGGGGGTATATTTCATTTTGGTTTCGGATACATCGGTGATTTCTGTGTAACTATCCTCATCGAACCGCAGTTGCACATCCTTGTTGAATGGGAGCTTCCCCTGTTTCTTTATTGTCCGGATTTGCACTCTTACTAGCAAGAGTGTAAGTGGTTTGAATCCGAAGATGACGAAGGCGGCTAAAAAACCAAAGAAAACCAAATCCCCAACTCGGGGTTCATCAACGATAAACACGGTGCTAAAGACAAGAAACCCGATTAAGATAAGTAAAATAACTCTAATGACGCGGACAAATTTTTGGGTCTTTAGGCTCGCAAGGTTATGCTGCTTATTAAATTCTAAGTAATCAGCCTCGGTTACGTGGAATGAAAAATTGTACATCTGTATACCTCCTCAAATTTTCAATATTTTACCGGCTTTTTGCTGCGTATAAACACCAGAAACTCCTGCTTTTGTTCTTCGCTTTCAAAGGCAGAATTAGGAAGTATGGTCGCTTGCATTACTCCCACATATATATAGACGGCATAAAGTTTATGAGAATCATCAAAGTCAAAATACTAATAAAGCCCAGATTCTCAATGCGAAACTCCTCAGCGAGAAACAGGATGTCAAAAAGGAGAAACCCGATTAAGATAAGTATGGTAGTTACGATAATATAATTAAATTTTCGGGTTTTAAAGATTGCCCAGTTATGGTGCTTGTTAAACTCAAGGTAATCATCCGCAGTTACATGGAATGAAAAGTTGTACATATGGGGCCCCCTCTAGCTTTTCGATATTTTGAAGGGTTTACAAGGGTTTGTCAAACTCTAATAATTCGAGTAAAATTGAGCTATAAAGATAGCTATGGAGAGTGTATTGATGGTTAAATTACATAATGACTGGGACGAGATTCTGGCGGAGGAGTATGATAAAGAATATTACATCAAACTCCGCGCCTTCTTAAAGAACGCCTATTCTACCCGTACAATTTATCCAAATATGCATGATATTTTTAATGCATTAAAGCTCACACCCTACAGCAATGTTAAGGCAGTTATTGTCGGGCAAGACCCATATATAAATCCTGGTGAGGCTCATGGGCTGGCCTTTTCTGTCCTGCCGGGGGCTAGGACGCCGCCGTCACTAGCCAATATTTATAAGGAATTGAAGGATGACCTGGACTGTACTATTCCCAATAACGGGCATTTGGTGCATTGGGCCAAGCAGGGTGTTATGCTTCTTAACACAGTGCTTACTGTAGAAGCCCGGCGTAGCCGCAGCCATGCACGCCAAGGTTGGGAGCAGTTTACTGACACGGTGATGTATCATCTAAATGATAGGCCTACCCCTATGGTTTTCCTATTATGGGGCAAAGATGCCCAAGCCAAGGGGCGGCTTATTGATAATCCAAAACATTTGGTTTTGAATGCGGCGCATCCCAGCCCACTGGCAGGGGGAAGATTTTTTGGATGTCGGCATTTTTCCAAGACCAATGAATTTTTGTTGCAAAGCGGGCAAGAGGCAATTAATTGGCAATTGCCCGATATATAGGGTAATATAGTTATGCAAATGATTCTGCCTACAATCGGCAGAAATAATAAGGAGGCAACAATGAAGAGGAAAGTTACAAAAATTATCGTGGCCATGGTGTTATCTGTTGCAATGGTAATATCCATGGTAGCACTAGTGCCATCTGCCATTGTAATGGCAGACACCGCTCCGGCAGCGACGTTGGATTTGGTACCTATCAGGCAGTTCTTTGTAGAAGAGGTTGGTGCTGAAGTAGAATGGGTTCATGAGTACAGAGCCATTCTCATTACTGTTGACGATACCACCATTGTATTGTTTGCAAACGAAACCCATGCCTATGTAAACAGTGTCCCTATGACACTGGAGCATGGAGTCATCATGATAAGTAATCGTGCATTTATTACCATGGATGATATTATTCTTCTGTCAAATGCCGCTGACGCAGTTGAAATGATAGTCCTTGAGCTGACAGAGGAAGCAAGGGATATCGCCCTTGTGGATTTTGATTACATGATAGAATTTACATTGGCCAACTCTGCATGGGACAATGTGCTATACAGACGTTTGGGTATAAACTTTGAAGAGCATGTAGCTGAGCACAGATACATTATTGAAAATATGCTGCCCATTACGGTGCCGTATCTTCCCGAGCATTTCCCAATCCGTGACTGTGACGAGCCTCGCTCGGTTGCCGCCAATTACCTGATTTCTCTGATTGTCTTCTCCTTCCAGGCACCTTTCCAAGGGATTGGGCACTTAGGCGCGCGGGATATCATCATGTATAGGACACTCCTTACGGTTACCCAAAGAGGATACCATAGTCCCTTTGTATCAGAGTATAACCGGGCACAAATCCGTACGACCCATGGCGCGTACGTAGATCCAAGAGCAGTATGGTTTTATGGAGAATATGAGTTTGACTTACATGCCGAAGACGCCGGATGGCCGGAAGTCCCAGGCAATATTGTTACGGAAATTCTTGTCCCAGATGAAGTTGCATATTTGCGAATCAATTCATTTATGGCATGCCGGATATTCGATAATCTGACTACTGTGCCGTTTTTGCGGGAGGTTCAGGATTTTGACCATCTAATCCTTGACATCAGAGGCAATCTTGGTGGCGACATGTCTTATTTTGTACAGGCAATCTATATCCCCCTTGTACGAGAAGCTGCTCACCTAAACAGTTATCAATTCTTTGCTGGTGGTGAAACCGCCGTTGCAGTTATGGATGCATACTTGCAATTATTCCTGTCACTTGGCATTGCTGAGGAGGCGTTCTATGCCGGAATCCATCCAATCAGTGACGTTGTAAGCCAACGTGGTCTTGTGCAGTTCCACCCAGATGATTATGAGCGGTTGAGTTATGTACTTGTTTCCCAGGAGCTCGTAAACCCGGATGCAATCCCTGATGAAATGCGGATACCTTTTGAAGGTGAAATATGGCTGTTGGTGGACGAGATGTCTATGTCCGCTTCTGTTGCGGCAGCTATGCTGGCTATAAGCTCAGGCTTTGCAACGGTTGTTGGTGAGAATACATCTGGTGTAACAGCTGGATATCACGTATATATAGTCCTGCCCAACACAGGTATTATATGGCGCGTAGATATAGGCTCCCATACAGATGATTATGGCCGCTCCATCGAAGAGCATGGTGTGACACCACAAATCAGAAACCTCCCAGGTATGGATGCATTAGAGACGGTGCTTGCGCTTATTGCTCAGGGTAATGATAATGATGAATATGAATATGAATATGAATATGAATACGAATAAATCTTGCTGAGTATGTATAAAGGGGATGGCCTATTGCCATCCCCTTTGTTTTTGCTACTAATCCAATGCCTCAAATCTTATCGACCCTACACTGGCAGATGCCCGTATTACATATGGTGAGTTGGGATTGCCCATTAGATAATTTTCAAATACACCAAGACTGGGCTTTTTTACATCAATGCGGCAATTTACATCTCTTGGCAGTCGCATGGTGATTCCCCCTGCGGAGGCCCTTGCCGTAATATTGCCCATAACCTCCTGTGCCTCTAGCTTGATGGTACCGGCAGAGCTGGACAGTTTGGTTTCGCCTCCAAGCTTTATCACCCGTACATTGATTTCACCTGCGGAGGAATCCAAGTTAAGATTGCCTACTCCCTGCCCCTCTACACTAACAGCCCCGGCAGAGGATTTTGCGTCAATGTCGATTATCCCGCAATGAGCAAGCCTTATACCCCCTGCAGAAGAGCGCAGACGAGCATATTCCCCTCTGTGCATATCTATAGTAATGGAACCGGCGGATGCATTTAGGTCCAAATTGCCGCAAAGATTGGCAAGCTTAATATTACCGGCACTGACTCTAACTTTTATTTCCCCATTAAAATTGGCAGGGAGATAGACCATTGCTTTAATCTTGGTTCTAAAACTTAATATTTCGAACCGAAATTTCGGGTGTTTTTGTGCAATAAATAAGCGTCCATTTCTATTTTCTATCTGAAAATTATCGTATCTGCTCCGGCCTTTGATGGCTACCCGCGCCATTTCTCCTTGTGGAGCGGGGCGTATCATTAGTTCGCAACAGCTAAGGTCAACATCTAAGCTTCGTACATCGGCTATGGTTTCTTCAATATTGATTTCATAGCCGCCTCGCACCCGGGTGGTTTCGTTAAAATTGGAAAAATCATCTGGATAATCATCAATTTTTGAGAAGGTGTCGAAATCGTTGTTGTTACCTATGTCGCCGACAATGCTGCTTACAAAATCGCCTACATTGCCGACTAAATCTCCGATTGACTCAAAGAGGTTGCCGCTGTCTTGATAGTGGTTGTAGCTCCTTTGGCCGCCACTTGATTTTAATTCCTCCAATACTTGCTCCGCAATCTGGCTGGGTTGTCCGAGATTCCTACAAATTTCTTCTTCGGAAAGGCCTTGGCTGGCTCCTTCTGCAAAGTGCTCGTTTATATCCGCGATAATTTCCCGCTGGGTTTGTGGGTCTACTTGTGACAGTGCCCTTGTTAATTCGTTTATAAATTCATGCTTCCTCATAATTTCATGCCTCCTTCATCGGCGTTTTTATTTTGACGTGAGAAAAATAAAAGCGTATTTTTCCCATTATCCCTCCAGAATTTTATTAATACCTGCTGATAGGTTTCGCCATTCTTCTTCCATGGTTTTTAAGGAGTTACGGCCACTTTGGGTAATGCGGTAATATTTTCGTGGTGGGCCTTCCGGTGATTCCTGAAGGTAGGTAGTTACATAGCCTTCATCTTTTATCCGTTTCATCAGGGGGTAAATAGTGCCCTCAGAGATTTGTATCTGGGCTGAAATTGCCCCCACCAGCTCGAAGCCGTATCGATCAGCTTTGGAAAGCAAGCTGAGCACACATAGCTCCAGGGTTCCTTTCTTCAACTGTGCAGTCATGAGCTCCTCCTTTCATTGCGTGGTATATTGTCTTGCTGGATACAGCATATCACATGGTATAATATAATGCAAGATACCATGCAAAATATTTTTTTGTCACAAAAACGTAAGTTGGCAATACAATGATACCCTACTATACTTTCAATATAAAAGAAGTCGAAGAGCTGTTTTTTGGAGGAGTACATATGCCTGACAACAAGCCTGGTGACACCATGGGGAAGGGGCCTTTCTCTTTTAGGGAGATTTTGTACAGGATTCTGGCCTTGATATTTTTGATTGCCGTAATTGCGGCAGTGTTGCTTATTGCAGAGGATGCAAACGCAGCAGTAGAGCTTAGAGAATATCCCGAAATTGCTTGTAGTTTAGCTGCAGCCTATTTATAATGGACGTAAATTCCATTTAAGGAGGTTTCTTAGTGACTATAGGCGAAAAAATCCAAAGTTTGCGCGCTCAGCGAGGCCTTACCCAGGACCAACTGGCAGCGAGTATGAATCGTTCTACTATGACCATTGCAGATTGGGAGTCTGGGGCAGTCGCACCTGATGTTGCAAGCATCGTAGCCCTTAGCGGGGTTTTGAATGTGTCTACAGATTATTTGCTTAAAGAACCTGAACCCGCCAAGAGCAATGTACAGCAACATAAATCAGGCCCCTTCGATATCCGAGTAGGCCATTGGGGGGATGTAGATGACTACGAGGACGATGATGGCATCTTCGAGTTGGATAGAGACCTCGGTATAAGAGGCGGTTTTCATTTAGAGTTGTCCAATGCCATTTATCCCGTCGCGGTACTGGTTTATTTATTCTTGGGCTTTGTACATGGCTTGTGGCATCCAGGCTGGGTTGTATTTATCGGGGCTTGGGTGCTGGAAGAAATTGCTGGCTTTGTCAAAAACGGGAAGCTACGTATATCCGTGTACGGGGTTGCAGGGGGAGTATTTGTTATTTTAGGCCTGTTCTTTATTCCGTGGAGTTATGCGTTACTAGTTTTTGTGGTGGCGTGGATTATTGATGAAGTAGTTGTGCGGGATAAACCGGGTAAGAAGAGAAGGAAGAAAAGAAGAGAAGATTACTGGCAGCAGTAAAGTAATATAGAAGGGGCTGTCACGTTAATTTACACTAAAAAGCCCGTCATCCCGGATTTAATCCGGGATGACGAGCCTTGATGTTATGGCATTCTTTACAATGCAGCCCCTTTTTATGCACTCGTGCTGCAGCCGCATTTTGCCTCGCCCCCTGTAAGCCAGCCATATATAAATGCCGCCGCGCAGCCAACTCCTGCATTTACCGTTACTGCTTTTGTTGGGCAATTGAGGGCGCAGGCACCACATTCCATACAGGTATCTTTGTCAGTCAGAGATGCTTTTTTATTGCTTATTTCAAAGACTCCATGTGGACAGACAGCTTCGCAAAGGCCGCAGCCCGTGCATTTGTCCGTATCTAGGGCAAGGGTCGTTACATCTTCTAAATATCTATGGGTCGTCACTACTTACTCCTCCTTCCGAAAAGGTAGGAGCCAAGCATTATAATTCCCCCTGCGATACCAGCCGCGATAATAAGGGGCATTGCTATTTCCATTTCCTTTTTAACACCGGAGGGGGATGTATATGTGGTGCTGCCTGTGAAGTTGAGAGCAAGATATGAAGAAAGTGCCGGGAACAATAATAATTGTCCTGCGGACATCAGTCGATTACCTTTCTTAAATCCTTTGGACTTACCCAATATCCCTACAGTGCCTAAAAGCCCTGCAATCCAGCCCTTCCACGAAAAAGCTTTGCCGGGGATATAAGGGAGCAGCATCGGAGTAATAACAGAGCCTGTGAGTATTGCTCCGGCATAAGCCGCGATATCAGCTTTTCCGAAGGGCCGTTTTGCAAATTGGTTTGTGATAAGCAATGCACCCATGATGGGTAAAGTCATTTTCATGGCGGGGACTAACTCCATAGGTATTAGCTTAAGTCTGTCGATAAAATTAAAATTCACACGACGCATTTCTTTCGTTGCATTACATCCTGCTGTAATATATCCCTGTATATCCTCGGCTCTGACGGGGCCATAGGTCACTGAGAAGCCTGTGCGCTGTGCTATTTCATGGGCGTTTATACCTGGTGCTCCTAGCTGGGGCAATATTAGTTTTCTATGGCTTATTACATCGGAAAGCCTGACGGATTCTATGCGATTTACCAGTTCATCTGTACCGAAGGTACCTTCCCCGGCTGCACACCATACATTGACGCCCTTGGTATCCAAAATCAAAAGCCAGCAATCCAGTTCTGTAAGGTTTTTGCGGAGCACATCGAAGGTCAGCTTGTAGTTGGCACTTACCAAAACAGGAGACTCACCATCTGGGCTGCCTATGGAGTAAAGCCCCGGTTCAACAGTGTAGTTCGTGCGGCCTATGCCCCAGCGTGCTTTCCATGCACCGAAAATATCACAGGTAGTGAGAGAAGTTGATGCTTTGGTTATGCCATCCTTGCTTGGGGCGGGTTCTAATCTTGTTGATGTGCTAGTTTGGGAACAACATTCTTTAGCCATGCACAACACTCCTTATTTTGGGTTTGATTTGACTCTAGACTTGTAAGATTTTTAAGCAGTGCTATGGCCTTTTCGCATCCGGCTTCGTTGATTGAGTAATACATCCACTTGCCTTCTTTTCGCGATGTCACAACGCCGCTTTCTACGAGGATTTTCATGTGATGTGATAGGGTAGACTGGCTGACATTTACCTGCAGCAAGAGCTCACAAGCGCATTTTTCACCCCTTTGAAGCAGAGATAATGCCAGTAGTCTTGTTTCGTCGCAGAACGCCTTGAATATACTGGCGTTTTTTAAATGAGATTTGTGCAATGTCCTCACCTCATATTCAATAATTTCGATATATGGATTATACATATCATATTTAAGAAAATCAATAAACCTCTTCCGAAATAGTGAAAACAAGCTTAACGTGCAGCTTGTTTTCACTATTTTCGGAAGAGGTCAATATGAAATCACAAAAAAAGGGATGCGTCGGCATCCCTTCTACATGCATTCAATATTATCTTCGCCATCGTAGAGTTACATTAATATCATTGGCGCGGTCAAACTGCAGGGTCATTCGTATTCGGCCGGGCTCAAATCGGCTAAGGTCTACATAATCATGAAAAGTACTGGAAATGCTGATAACTTCTGATATATCTCCTTGCTCCAGCAACAAGCTTATCTCATCGCCACTGCTACTGGAAACATGGAAGATAGCCATCTCATCAGCAGTCAAGCTGGGTGAACGGCGGGTCCATCCGTTTGCTCTTGATGCGCTAAAATTCCATTGATTGTTTCTTAAGTTATTTCTTTGATTTGTGAATGAGCCGCTGGACATTGACGCATTTGGTACAATGCTGTCTGCATTAATTACAAAGAGCACGGTGCCGGTTACAAATAAAGCGATAGCCGGGATTAAGCATATCAGGAATATGATGACCTTTTTCTTATGCCTTCCTGGCGGGGTTTCTTCCTTTTTGGTTCTGCCAAGAACAAAATACAAGATTATCCCGAGACCGTTTGCTATAAGGACAAGAATAACCCAAAGTGCAGGGGATTGGTCACTCATGACCTTTGCGTCTTCATAAACCCAAAACAATAATGAAATTGTAAAGCCTATTATAACAAGAACAAATACAATTATACCGGTAATAAATAAAGCCATAAAAATCCTCCTTAATTAGAACTGCATAGTAGAAAATCTTACAACTCCGGCCACAAAAAGCCCTATGCCCATTAGCATGGATATAGCAGAGGCAATAAGCAGCTTTGTATATTTTCCTGGGGCTTTTGCGGCTTTGTTGGTTCTGCCAACCAATAGGTAAATCAACAGACCTACTAAGTTTGGCACAAGCAGCACGATAATAACCCATAAGACTGGGGATTGGTCACTTTTGACTTTTGCGTCTTCGTAGACCCATAGGCATAGACAGGTCAGAAAGCCTAGCAAAGTCACAACAAATATACAGGTGCTTACGATGAAAAATGCCATGTGTTCGCCTTCTTTCTGGAGATAGGCACTAAAGAAATCTGACTGATAATCGCAATTATTGTAACCGCAAAAATTGACATTACCCCATATGCCGTCACCACATAAACAATAGTATGCGGCCCGATAATCGTCCATATAAGATACATTATAACGGATGATATAATGATATCATATATAACGATGCTCCAAATCCAGATTACCGATGTCCGCTCTTGGCATTGGGTGGTTTTGGCGGCACTAAGCTTGGCCCTTACTTGAGCCGACAACTCCGGCGGGGGAGCTGCATTTTCCGAAAAATAAGCTTTTAGCGTATTGTGGATTTCCTTATCGCCCATTTATTTTCCTCCTTCCTGTTCCAGTGCTTTCTTGATTAGGCTGCGGCCCTTATGCAGCCTGGATTTAACTGTGCCGACGGGCAGCTTTAGTGCCTGTGCGATACTTTTCAAATCCCAATCATCAAAATAAAGGAGTATCAGCGGAATGCGGAATTTGTCATCCATAGTTGCAAGATTTTCCCGGATAACGGATTTTTCATATTGGCTTAGAGCTTGGCTCTCCGGGTTTATCTCAGCTGGTGCGGCTAGTACTGCCACATTATCCTCAAGGGAAAGCCCTGGGGCTATTATTTGCCTGCGACTTTCCTTTCGCCGGATATTCCGCCATTTGCCTATTGCGATGGAAAAAATCAGGGCCTTTGGGTTGTTGTCGGGGATGATTTTATCCCGCTTTTCAAAGGCAGTAAGGAGCGATTCCTGATACAAGTCGGCGGCTTTGTGGCTATCCTGAGCCAAATAGAGACAAAATGAGAAAATGTCTTTTTCGTGGGTCTTAAGCATTTTCTCAAATTCCAGTGCATCCACCCGGCCACCCCCTTACGCTGCTTCTCCTTCTTCCCTCTATAGTGAAATAATTCGAAATCGACCTCGCCTGTCGCGGTAAAATCGCCCTAAAACGTCTTATTTCGGCGTTTCAGGGTGCCGCTCGGGCGAGACCGTTTCTCATTGATTTCACTATATAATGTATATTGTCGTAAAATGAGAGCAGGTTCATTGGATTGCAAATAAAAAGGACGCTACGGCGTCCCATTTTATGCATTAGTTTATGTGCGGTAAAACATCATTTCTATAATCAATCGGAAATGGTTCTGTTATAGGCGGTAGCGTATGTGTAACAAATTTGCTCATAAACCCAAAAATAATAAACCCGGTTATGCAATCAGTATCAATATCCCTGAATATATTGATATTGTTGTCAAAATCAGAGCCATATGAGTTGTTATTATCTGCAACACCCAAATACAGCACATCATGATGCTTATCATAATTTAGGGTTAACATATCTAATCACCCCTGGGTTTATATTGCCTAATACACTTGCCTGCATCCATGCAGAAACAACATCGGCGTCATTGTTTATGTTAGTTTCGACAATGACTTTAGTGTATCTTAGCTTATTATTAGTATTGCCGGAAACAGCAAAATATACGTCACGACTTGGAAAGTCATCGCTTTGATAGACCCATTGAGGCTTGGCAACCGCATGAGCTACTACGTCTTCTTTGCCCTTCATATTTGGATGGTTAACCAATATATGATTATCCCATTGGCTTTGTGTACACGAAACAGTATACCCAATGGGGCTTACTACCGTAAACACATTGGACATGTTAGCTCTCCTGTTAAGCAAAATTTATGTGCTTGATTCACTATGTGGGGGCTCATTTGTATGATTGAGAGCAGACTCTATAGTTTCGTGCAATGACTTTAATGTATGCCCCGCAATTAGTATTGAAGCTATTTCATGAAGCGTAGTGCCAGTAACCATTAAGTTATCATCATACACAGGAACATTAATTGCAAACACCAAATGGGCATCTCCATCAGCACCATTTGTCGTGATGCTGATATGATTTGCATACTCCGGCTTTAACATAGATATACATCCTTCCTTCGAGTAGACATTAACTGCACTTGATAATCAACGGAATCAAAGTACTATTACTCAAGGATAATAACCTTATAGGTTTTTTCTGTCAAATTAGACAAAAACCGAGGGTTATGGCGTACAACAATACTCAAAAAACTCCAACCGTTCTCCATCCGGCCCTTCGAAGAATATATTTCTTACGCCGCCTAGTATTGGCACCTCGTTAATTTTGGAAGCATCGATTTTTATGCCTTGAGCCTTGGCATTTGCTATTGCCCCGTCAATGTCATCTACCACAACGGCAACATGGTCTACCACCCCTGCCTCACGCTTGAGTAAGTCTTTCTGCTCAACCAGCTCAATCAAGCAGGTGCCTGCACTTAGGAACGCTAGGCGTATACCTAGTTGCTCTTCCTTGTCCAAAGTAAACCCAAGGCGCTTGTAATAATCGATGGATTTATCGATATCTTTGACGAAAATCCCAATGTGGGCCAAGCCTGTTATTTTCCCTTTGTTCATAATCTCTCTCCTTTGTGGATATTTCTTTTATTGTACACCAATGCCGGTTGACGTCAATCATAGAAAAAGTGGATAAAAAATCCATATGTTACCATGCGGATTTTTTATCCACTTTGTACAAGTCCAATCAAGCGTGAAGCATCGCACACTCACTCACTTTTTGCTTTGTATTACCCCCTATCAAAAGGGCGGCCATGGTCGTTTTTTCTTCCACCTGACCTTGTGGGGGCTCGTTGCACATTCGGCCTCATCGATAGTTCCCTTACAGCGGATATTAAGGCATCCACTTCGGTTTCATTGTTGTATATCCCAAAACTGACACGTACCATCCCTGCCGGAGGTGTGCAGCCTATGCATTCTGGCTCCTTCGTCAGGCGGCGAACATAGGGATGGCAGCAAAAGGCCCCGTGACGTACCGCTATACCGTGGGTTCCTGCCAGATAATCCGCCACATCCAAACTGGGCTGGCCTCTTAAATTAAATAATACTATCCCGACCCTATCGTCGGTGTACTCGTTGTCACCGTAAAGAATTACCTCGGGGATTTCTCTTAAGCCATGAATCATGCGCTGCATCAGTTGCTGCTCGTGGTTGGCGATATAATCAAAGCCGATGGATTTTAACATCTTTATTGCAGCGGCCATGCTCACCAGCCCCGGATAATTGGGAGACCCAGCCTCATAGCTATCCGGCGCGGGAGCATAACAGACACGCCTGTCAAAGACCGCTTCAACCATACCTCCACCATAAAAGGCCGGGATATGTTTATCAAGCTCTTCCTTTAGTCCAACAACTGCACCGCCGCCATATGGGGCATATATTTTGTGAGCGGAGAATACAAAGAAGTCGATATTCTCATCCTGGTTGCAGCCTATCATGCTAAACTCCCGATGGGCCGCGATTTGCGCCCCGTCTACGATGATTTTCGCGCCATAGCGATGGGCGAGTTTTGCGATATGGTGGACTTCATTGATATAGCCTGTTGCGTTGGAGGCTGCGGTTACAGTTACGTACTTTATCATGCCTGTGTATATTTTTAGCAGCCGTTCTATATCGTCGATTTTAAGCCGGCCATGCTCGTCAACCTCGGCGTATACAACCCGGGCCCTGGCTCGCCATGGTAAGTCGTTGGCATGATGCTCCATTCTGGTGGATAGCACCATGTCATTTTTGCTTGTGATAAGGGCCGAGGCAAGCTTATTGATACCGTCGGTAGTGTTGGCGGTGTAGAATACGGTGTATTTCTCATCCTTTGCCCCAACGAACTCCTTTATCGTTTCCCGCGCCTCCACGTAAACATCGGTAGTATGGGCAGATTTTTGGCCTCTGCCCCGGCCAATGGAGCTGTATAGCTTCATTTGCTCGTCTATTTCCGTCATTACCTGTATAAATGGCGGGGTTGTTGCGGCATTATCTAGGTTTATAGCTGTGGCCATATCGCCGTCTTCTAGTTTTACTAATGTATCAAGACCAAAAATTGACTCACGTATATTTTCCATGGTAGTCCCTCCCTGTTATACTATTTATATGGAAGGCCTCACGGGAGAGTGCAAGCTTGGCACAAGAAAGGTGACGACTATGGCAATCATTAACTCACAGACAAATTTCCGAGTTCTGCAATGGGCGAAACTCAAAGAAAAAGCCATTAGAGATAAGCAAAAGCTGTTTATCGTTGAGGGCTATCATCTTGTATCCGAAGCCAACAAAACAGCGCATCTCAAGGAAATAATTACAACGGAGAAAAGCAAGTCCTTCGATGTGCCCACATACCAAGTCACTCAGGATGTAATGGAGAAGTTGTCATCGCTGGCAACCCCTACCAAACTCATAGGCATATGCCGCCGAAAAGAAGCCACCCTATACGGTGACAGTATCCTACTGGTAGATCAAATTCACCACCCAGGCAATCTGGGCACCATAATCCGTAGCGCAGTAGCCTTTGATGTGGACACCATCGTTGTGAACAACAGCGTGGATGTGTACAACCAAAAGGTAATCCAAGCAAGCCAGGGGATGATTTTTCACATAAATGTAGTAAAAAAGCCCATAGCTCCACTTATCTTGGAACTAAAGGCTCAGGACTATCAAATTATAGGCACCGATGTAAAGGAATGCACAAGCTTGCGCACCATTCAGTCAAGAAAAAAACGAGCTGTCCTACTTGGTAACGAAGGGGAAGGCCTTGGTGACGAGTTGCTTAATATGTGCGATGTCCGGGTTAATATCGAAATGAATGAAAGGTGCGAGTCACTTAATGTTGGGGTTGCAGCGGGGATTGTTTTGTATTGCTTGAACTCGTAATTAGTACCTATCAAGGACATTACTAGTAACAAAGATATTACGGGCACTAAAGGCTAATGGGCTTTCCTTTAACGCAAAAAATCTATAATCTCCTTTGAGCTTGCTGGGAAAGAAGGGCTCTTTAAGCGCGTAGATTTTCCTATATACCCATAATGGTATCTGTAATTGATAATTCTTTGCCAGTTGCTCGGCAGTTGCCGCGAGAAATGAGTTGATCTTTTCTTCTATAGGGTTTGGCTCATCAGTAAGTCTATCGCAACTGGAGCTTCGCTTAAAATCATCAAGGAAATTACTCAATACATACCAAAATGTCCTCCAGTCAGGACAGCTCTCGGGAGTAAAGACCTCTTTAAGGGTATAGCTCATCAAGCACCTCCTGGATAATATACTGTGTTTTTGCTTGGAATCGTGTAATGGGATAGTATTTAAGCATTATATTCTCTACCTCTAGGTAATTTTTTAGCCCCAGGTGCTGTGTAAGGCTTTTTATATCGTCAAGCTCTGTCTCACTTTCCGCTCTAGAGGATAAACATTTCATTGCAAGCATATATTCCGGTGTCGCAACCAGAATATCTAGATTACTCAGCTCAACATGAAGTTGAAACTCGGCATCTTGGGACATAAATTCCTTTACGCTGTCATTGAGCCAGTTCTTTGAGTAATGAGAACCAAATAAATCTATGGGAGGAAATCCATTCATCGTATACACCACTCTTTCCGAAAGCATATAGCAGTTTCGAACACTGTGTGGAAAAGTCTTCGACGATTTCTGCCCAAAAACCGGCAGAAATCCTCTCGATTTTCCGCGCAGTGTTGCCGAAACTACTGTAGTAATTTCAATCTCGTATTTTGGATAGAAATTACTATAAGTCGAAGGGGTTGTCTCTCGCTGAGAGACAACCCCTTATATATAGCGCGTTTATAGTCTGAAGATTACTCCGTTACCCTTAGAGGATTAACCTTAATCCCAGGTCCCATAGTAGAAGCAAGTACTACGCTCCTAAGATAAGTTCCCTTTGCGGCGGCGGGTTTTGCTTTGATTATCGCGCCCATTAGGGTTTGGAAGTTGTCGGTTAGTTTTTCTGTGCCGAAGGAAACCTTGCCTATGGGTACGTGGATGATATTGGTTTTGTCTAGGCGGTATTCGATTTTACCGGCTTTGATTTCGGAAATGGCTTTGGCTACGTCTGCGGTAACAGTGCCGGCCTTTGGGTTAGGCATTAGGCCTTTTGGGCCTAGGACGCGACCGATACGGCCTACAACGCTCATCATATCCGGGGTGGCTACCACTACGTCAAACTCAAACCAGCTTTCACCTTGAATCTTGGCTACCAGCTCTTCGGCACCTACATAGTCGGCACCAGCAGCTTCCGCTTCCGCGGCTTTTTCCCCTTTTGCGAATACAAGTACGCGTACTTCACGGCCTGTACCGTGAGGGAGAACTACTGCGCCGCGGACTTGTTGGTCTGCGTGACGAGAGTCCACGCCTAGGCGGATATGGGCTTCTACCGTTGCATCAAATTTGGTTATGCTGGTTTTTTGCACCAGGTCAAGAGCTTCATTTACGTCGTGTAATTTTTGGGCTTCTACCAGTTTGGCGGCCTCGTTATATTTTTTGCCTCTTTTCATAATGGTAACCTCCTAATCTTCCACGACAATGCCCATGCTGCGGGCAGTGCCGGCTATCATGCTCATGGCCGTCTCGAGATTGGCGGCGTTAAGGTCTACCATTTTCATTTCGGCGATTTTTTGCACATCTGCTTTGGATACCTTGGCGATAACGGTTTTGGGGCCTGCTTCGCCGCTGGCTTTTTCCAGGTTGGCGGCTTTTTTAAGAAGAACCGCTGCTGGTGGAGTTTTTGTGATAAAGCTGTAGCTGCGATCAGCAAAAACCGTGATTACTACCGGAATAATAAGCCCGGCCTGTGACTGGGTGCGCTCGTTAAACTCCTTGCAAAATCCGGGGATGTTTACCCCTGCTTGACCCAGAGCGGGCCCTACCGGCGGTGCAGGTGTAGCTTTGCCTGCCGGGATTTGCAGCTTTACATAGCCGCTGACTTTCTTTGCCATTTGATTTCCTCCTTGTGGTATTGGCGGGTATTAACCCTTCCACTTAACTAGTAAATTTATTTCTGCGATGCTTCTACGCAGAAATAAATTTGCGGTTTTTGCCGAAGGCAAAAAAGTTTCATATTAACTAGTAAATTTATTTCTGCGATGCTTCTACGCAGAAATAAATTTGCGGTTTTTGCCGAAGGCAAAAAAGTTTCATATAAATAAATGACTTACATCCTCTGGACGATATGATAGTCTAACTCAACCTGTGTCTCGCGCCCGAAGACGCTCAAGGACACGGTAACCGTCTTCTTCTGAGCATTGACTTCCTTTACATTGCCCACTGAACCGTCGAAGGGGCCGGCTATTATTCTTACCAGCTGATCTACGCTTATATCCAGCACTATATCTGGCATTTCTATGCCCATAGAAATTATTTCTTCATCGGTTAGGGGGATGGGCTTGGAGGCCGGGCCTACGAAGCTAGTTACGCCGGTGGTATTACGCACCACAAACCATGTATCGTCGGTCATGGACATTTTTACGAGTACATAGCCAGGATAAATTTTGCGATGGACGCGCTTTTTTACACCGTTTTTGATTTCTACAGTTTCTTGAGTCGGTACTAACACTTGCTGAATCAGTTCCTGCATTCCCCGGTTTTCTATGGCTTTATCTAGATTAGCCTTTACTTTGTTTTCGTAGCCAGAGTAGGTATGGACAACATACCATTTGGGGGGACCTTCAAGCTGTCTGATTGACTTGATGCCGATTTCCTGTATGGAATCGGATTCTGTTTCGAACTCGGTTTCTGCTTCGGTTTCTACATCAGCATCTAATTCGATTTCTACCAAGGGCTCTTCATTTTTGGCGGTCATGGGCTTAGGCTCCTCCGACCAGATTTACAAATTGGCGGAATAGGAAGCTGAAAACACCGTCGTTGAGGGCGATATAAGCACCAAAAATTGCTGATACGATTACAACGGTGACAGTATGCTTTACCAGTGTTTCCCTAGAAGGCCATACTATCTTGCGGAATTCGGCACGGTATTTATGAAACACACCGGAAACTACATCCGAACCGCCTTCTACTACATTTTTCTTATCTTTGTCTTTATCCATTTTTGTCTTGCCTCCTTAGCTCCATGCTTTGCTATTATAACTATTTCGTCTCACGATGGGACGTATGCTTGTTGCAGAATCTGCAATACTTCTTGGTTTCCATCCTGTCTGGGTGGTTTTTCTTTTCTTTCATGGTTTGGTAGTTGCGTTGTTTGCAATCTACGCAGGCTAAAGTAATTTTTGTGCGCATGTCTATCCCTCACTTTAATTTAGTCACAACAAAAAAACACCGGGTCGCGATGTGGGCACTAAAACTACCATATATATATAGGGACGTCTATCGAACATACATATCGCATAACATGGATTAATACATTCACGATGCGTGGATTTCGCTGCATTTTTTAACATTTGTGTTAGAGTATTAATTGTAGAAAGAGGGGATTTTATGTATCAAGAGATGCAGACATACTTAGAAAAAGGAATTTATCCATTCCACATGCCGGGGCATAAGCGCAACCCGATGTTTTTTCCTCAGGGGATGGCCAACTTGGATTTGACGGAAATACCTGGGATGGACAATCTTCATTGGCCCCAAGGAATTATCCGGGCATTCCAGGAAAAAATTGCCGGATTTTATGGTGCCGATGAGTCTTTTCTTTTGGTAAACGGCTCTTCTGGAGGTATCATCGCGGCAATGTGTGCGGTGTGTAGCAAACATAAGAAAATATACATTGCACGCAACAGCCATATAAGCACCCTTAATGGGATGGCTTTGGCTGGCGCAGATGCAACCTGGCTAATGCCGGAAACAACTCCGGATGGCTTATGCGGAGGCATAAAACCTGAAGCTCTGGATAATATGGAAGAAGGAGCTGTGGTTTTTATTGTTAGCCCTACATATGAGGGCTTTGTTTCGGATATCAAGGAGATTGCGGCACGGGTGCATGCCCGTGGGGGCGTTCTTATTGTTGATGAAGCTCATGGGGCGCATTTTCGTTTTAATGATGCATTTCCTACATCTGCGCTGGAGCTTGGTGCGGATATTGTGGTGCAGAGTTTCCATAAGACACTGCCGGCTTTGGGGCAAACCGCGGTATTGCATGTTAAGGATGACAGGGTCGATACCAGCCTCCTGAAGTCCTATATCCAAACCATGCAGACAACAAGCCCATCATATATTCTAATGGGTCAGCTTGATTACGCACTGAAAATGTTATGGAACCGGCCGGAGATATTCGAGACCTATGTCAACCGCCTTATAAGGCTGAGAAACGCCTTGACTTCCAACGAGACCCCGGCAATTAGCCTCATGGGAACGGAGCAAGTGGGTAGTCATGGGGTTTTTGATTACGATATCGGAAAGTTGCTATTCAGGATTAATGTGCATGAAAAACCAGAGGTTATTTCCAAGATGCTTTCGGATGAATACCTGGTAGAAATGGAAATGGCAATCGGGTTTCACCTTTTAGCCATGACCTCTGTAGCTGATACCGATGACGGCTTTCAGCGGTTATGGGGTGCCATGGGTTCCCTTAGCATAAAACTGGAAGCCACTGGAAAGCAACGACCAAAGGAAACCATACGGCAACACAATCCGGAAATAGTGGTGTCTCCAAGCCATGCACTCCATCAGGAGGCGGAAACAGTGCTATGGGAGGCAGCCCCGGGGCGCGTTGCCGCAGAGGTAATTGCTGTATATCCCCCAGGGATTGCACTGGTGGTGCCAGGAGAACGAATCCCGGAAGATTTGCCGCAAATTGCAGAAACTATAAGAGTCATAAAATAGAAGGAGAACCATCAAATGAGATTAATGCTACAAATCATCAAAGCCGCCCGTAACTATTGGGTGTATCTGATTATCTCACTGTTGGCAATCGTGGGTATGACCATTGCCCAGCTATATGCCCCTCTTGTTGTAAGAGAACTTACCAACATGGCGGTCAATCAGGACCCTCGTCTTGCCGACGTAGCCCTGAGTATGGGCCTTACCCTTGCAGGGGTATACTTTGGCTTGGCAATCTGCTCCTATATTCGCAGCTATTATACCCACTACGCCGCTTGGAATTTCCTTGCGGATTTACGGGCTCAGGTCTACGCTCATCTTCAGCGGCTGTCCATGAAGTTTTATCATGATAAACAAACCGGCCAGATTATGAGCCGGATAATCAATGATACAAATAACATCGAGGTGCTAATTGCCCATGCTGTGCCGGATGTTTTATTCAATATTGTAATACTTATTGGTGTTGCCATTATTCTGTTTATTATTAACCCAACCCTTGCAGCATTTAGTTTAATCACCATTCCCATAATATTTGTAATTTCCGTTTGGTTTGCAAAGAAAGTGTTGCCGATTTTCCGCAGAGCCCAGGAGATTCTTGGTGTGCTCAATGCTAATTTACAAGACAATATCTCCGGTATGAAGGAAATCCAGGTCTTTAACCAGCATGAACGTGAGCACGCAAAAATTGCCAACAATGCCAAATCCCAGGCCCGTGCCATTTTGGATGCCTTGAGATTTAGCGCAGCCTATGGCAGCTCTATTCAGTTTTTCAGTTCTATCGGGACGGTAATTGTAATAGCCGTGGGTGGGCATATGGCCCTTCATGGATATGTGGATGTTGGTGATATTGTTGCCTTTATTATGTACCTGGCTATTTTCTATCAGCCCATTGCGGCCCTTGCTCGTATCAACGAGGATTTACAAACGGCGATTGCCGGTGGTGAACGGGTTTTTCAAATCTTAGACGCGGAAATAGATGTAAAGGAAAAAGAAGATGCCCATGTGCTCACGGATGTCAAGGGACATATTAAATATGAAAATGTCAGCTTCCATTACAATGAGGGCAGCGTAGTTCTTAAAAATATCTCTGTGGAGATTAAGCCAGGGGAGCGAGTGGCCTTGGTAGGTCCTACTGGTGTTGGCAAGACTACTTTTATCAATTTGCTTAACAGATTTTATGACCCTGTGGAAGGGTCAATTACCGTAGATGGCCATGACCTTAGAGATGTTTCCCTTTCCAGTATTCGCAGTTGCATGAGCAATGTAATACAGGAGGTTTTCTTATTTAACGACACCCTTGCGGAAAATATCGGATATGGTGCACCAGGTGCCACTACGGAGGAAGTATTACAGGCCTCCAAAGTAGCAAGAGCCGATGAATTTATCTCTGAATTGGCAGAGGGCTACGAAACCAAAGTAGGGGAGAGGGGGCTGCGTCTTAGCGGCGGGCAGAAGCAGAGGGTTTCTATTGCAAGGGCTGTTCTTAGAGATAAGCCCATACTGATTTTGGATGAAGCCACAGCCGCCGTGGATGTGGAAACAGAGCGGCAAATCCGTGATGCCCTGGATGATGTAATGGAAAACCGTACCACAGTAATTATTGCCCACCGTTTGTCCACCATAAAGAAGGCGGATAAAATCATCGTGTTAAAGGACGGTCAGGTAGAGGATATCGGCTCTCATGACGAGCTGATGGCCCGAGGCGGGTTGTATGCTCATCTGACCGAGATAAATATGTATGCATAAAGTAAATTTTTCAAGAAGCAATTAGAGCGGCTTTGTCCAAAATGACAAAACTCATTCCTTGGATAGGGGCATGTAGGAGGAATATATGGATTCAATCCCATTAACCTTAGGCAACGTGGTATTCGCATTTTCCGGTGCTGCCTTTATTTTTCTTATGGCGAAATTTGTTATCACTGCCGTAAGAATGTTTAAAGGAGGCGGGGAAATGCCCTTCGAGCCCAATCAGCGTGATGATATATTGGATAATTGCTGCCGCACCTTCCCGATGGACAGCCTGGAAATGAATGGCGGGTTCTTTATGAGAGGTGACTCGGTGCGTATCAAAACCGATAATGAAGCTGTTATAGAAGGACAATTCGTAGGTGTAAACAAGGCGCAGATGATTTGCATCATGACAGACAAAAGTGTAATAGCCCAATCCCTTGGGGCGATAATGGAGATACAGAGTTTGAGGTAGGAGGGGCGGATATGGGCAAAGCTTTTATACTCGTAGCGATACTGCTAATCCTTACTTCCTGTGGAAGGGAAACCATAGAGTACGCGCCAGTCGAATGTGAGGATACCTATACCGAATATCAAGCAGAAGAAGAAATCTATGATGATGCCGAAGAAGAAATTGAAGAGGCTGACCACTATCTCTATCCCGAGACAGCCCTAAACTGGCAAATCGCATATGCCGAGCTGTTGCTGGAATATGCCGAAAAACCCTCCCCCACAGAGTGGATAGAAGATCCAATACGTACCTTTATGCTTTATGATATAGAAAAAACCGGCGTTCCCGCATTGTTTATCTTTTATATGGCGGCAGGCTTTAATCTGGAATCCATTTACAGCTACCGGGATGGGGAAGTAATTCCTATCAATGGCGGCTTTTTTATTTACTATTACCGTGCGTTTCCGACTTCTGACGGTAGTCCAGGAATTCTTCTTATAAATACCCTGCGCCATCCAGGTGTCCCGGATATGGTTTCCTTCAGGCATATGAATATTGTTGGCAATGAGTTAGTAACGGAAGTTGTGTTAACCCATGCATGGGAAGAATGGTATCAGTGGTGGGATAGAGAAGAAATCCCTCGAGATGCAGGTTGGTTTATTGATGACAGGCAGGTGAATGCAGAGGAGTTTAAGCATCTGTACGACGGATTATTCCGGGGATGGAGAGAAGGCTGCGAAAGTGGTAATGAGCTGTTTCCTGGCGGTGGCATTGCTGATATCCACGAGAAAATCTTTGGCTGGCAGCCGGTGGTGCTGCCGACACCCAATGCCGACCCAGTAAATATGCGAGTGCATGAAACTATGCCCATGTTTACTTTTTACCACTATGTATACAATTACGAGCATGTGGGTATTATGGGCGATTGGGGTTATGATTTTGCAAGCATTACCATTGTAGACGAGGATGGCAATTTTGTTCAGCAGATTGATAATATGAATGTTCACATGCTTACACTTACACCGGTTCCTTATATTGATTTTTATGATTTCAACTTTGATGGATATATGGATATGCGGCTCCATTTTTTTACAAACAGCGTATCCTTTGCGTGGTCCGGGCATTATTACTGGCTTTGGTGCCCAGAGGCTTTTCAATTTGTGCGTGATAAACGGTTGGAGGAAATTACGGGTGCTTCCATAACCTTTGTTGACCACGAAATGGAACGGTTGGTAGTTGCATGGCAGGGCCGTGCCGGGTCATGGCGAATGCTAAATTACTACATGTATGTAAACGGTGACTTTGTTCTGATAGAGACTCTTGAAGAGGAGGTAATTGATCTTCTTAACAGGGGAACATATGATATATGGCAGGTAGTGCAAACGGATTTGCAGACAGGTGACATAAGCCTCTCTTTTTACGCTGCCGACCCACCTTTATCAGAAGCGTTTGTCGAAGAAATTACGGCATTTCTTGAAGAACTGTACGACGAATTAGTAATTTACGCAATTGTGCAATTATTAGAAAGAGAAATTTAGTATAGCCATTTCAATCCAAACTGCGGGATTGAAATCGCTATAGCAACCAGCCGGTAAAATATATGTCTATACTAATGAGTGGGGTGAAACCATGGAAGACCACGAGATTCTCGACCTATACTTTGACCGTGATGAGTCAGCAATAACCGAGACCCGTTTCAAGTACGGTCTGCGGCTTTATAAAGTATGTATAAATATCCTCCGGGTAAACGAAGACGCCGAGGAGGTAGTTAGCGATACCCTTTTTAAGGCCTGGGAAAACATCCCGCCTACCAGGCCGGATATGCTTGGGGCGTTTCTTGCCAAGATTGCCCGGAATTTATCCATTAATAAATGGCAAGCTCGTGGGGCAGCCCGGCGTGGGGGCGGCGAAATAGACGTGTTGCTGAGCGAGCTTGGAGATTGTATTCCGGACAATAACACTACAGAGGCAGAATACGAATCCGCACAGGTGCAAGAGGCTATAAACGCCGGGCTTAATAAGTTGGATAAAACAGCGAGAGCTGCATTTGTGCTTAGATACTTCCATGGTGAAAGTATCCGGGGGATATGTCAGCGATTTGAAATGAGTGAAAGCAAGGTAAAATCCATATTGTTTCGTGCCCGAAAGAAACTGGGTGCATATTTGGAAAAGGAAGGTGTAGTCATATGAACGAATTTAGTGGAATCGAAAAAAGAGCCTTTCGGCTCTGGAGTGATATCGGCGGTATAAATGAGTTCTTCTTAGAGGAACTGGAGGCCGAAGCGGAAAAAATAGCGGCAAAGGCGGCAAAGTTGCGCCGTGGGGTGAAGTATGGTGCAGTAGTGACAGGCTTAGCGTCTATTTCTGCTGCGCTGGCGATTATATTGCTGCGGCCTAAGTTGGCACAGGCGAGGTTGAGGCGGGCTGGGTAGGTTCGACCAAATATAACCGATGCAGTGCTCTAGTACAGGTAAGATACAGCATCTTACGCCCAAAGGGCCCTTTGAAGACATCCTGGCCGTATTCCGGGCAGATTACCGCGTCAAACTCTAAGCCCTTGGCATAGGGCAGAGCCATTACCATTATGCCCGGGGCAAAGCTAGCATTGGTGTCAGCTATTAATTTTATGGGAGTGGGTATGCTTTTTGACTTTGCGTACTCTTGGAGCTCCTCATGGAACTTTTTGGCCTGGCGTACTGTGGTGAGTAAAATCCCGACGGTATTGTATCCATTAGGCAAGTCATTAATAATGTCCCACACTGTGGCGGCGGTGTTCTGGCTCTCTATAATAGCCGGCTCATCGCCTCTTCGCATATATAGGGAGGAAAGATCGGCATCCCCGCTATCTGCAAGTACTTCCGCCGCAAACCGGCTGATTTCGTAAGTCGAGCGGTAGCTGGTTGTAAGGGGTATCACTTGAGCCTTGGGGTACTCGGCTTCGATATCTGACTGGATATGGACATTTATACCGGGGTAGAGTGCTTGGTTTGTGTCCCCGAGCACGGTGAAATGGCTGGCAGTAAATAGCCGCCTAAGTATGCGATGTTGCAGGATGCAAATATCCTGTGCCTCGTCCAATAGGATATGCTTAACCTGTTTATCCTGGGGAATGCGGCCTGTGAGTATATCAATGTACATAAGCATTAGGGCATCTTCGAAGTAGAGTTTTTCTTGAGTCATAGACTCTTTGGCAAAGCCGATGGGCAAGCTGTCATTTCCAGTTGCTCTGCGCTGTTTTTTTGACCAGCCAGTGAGTACCTTTTCGTATATCCTCTTGGCCCTGGGCATCAGGCGGCCTCGGAGGTCTGCCAGTACTATACTTCGCTCCTCTTCGTATAGTCGCCGGACATCCCCGGTGGAGAAATTTTCTTCGTGGATTTGGTTAAACAGCTCTGTTATATTGCGTTTGTTTTGCTGAAAATACTCGTCGTAACGCTGATTGACGTGGGTAATGATTCTGGCGGTTTTTGTGGACAGAGTACCGGCGGTGGTGCGGTCTGTATACAGGGCTGCCAACCGTTCCTGAGTACATAGGATATCTCTATTAAACCGTACTGCCTCGAAAGAGGGTGTATAGTTTTTGATGTAGTCCTCAAGATGTTGAAGAAAATCCGCCGAATATTTTTCCATAAGCCATGAGCGTCGTAGGTCGCGAGGGGATGCCCCAGCTAAATGCTCAATCTGCTGGTATTGGTCATGAAAGGCTCTTTTCCCAGGGAGATAGTCCCCCATAAGGCCAGGGAAATCCAAGGTTTCCACATCATCTTCCCCTAAATCGGGGATTATCCCTTCGATATAAGAGGCAAAAATAGGACTGGGAGAAAATATCCGCACTTTAGCGGAAGAAAGGGTATCCCTATGCCGATAAAGCAAGTAGGCCAGGCGATGTAACCCTACAGAAGTTTTACCGCTGCCTGCGGGGCCAAAGACCAGCACATCTTTCGCCTCACTGCGGATGGCTGCGTTCTGCTCCTTTTGAATGGAATGGATTATGGTTTTGATTTTGGCGTCGGAAATCTTTGAGAGCTCCAGACGAAGTATGTCATCCTCCACTGCTAAATCCGAGTCAAAGGAGTAAATCAGCTCCCCGTTTTCTATTTGAAATTGCCGTTTGAGGGTAATTTCACCCTCGATAGGGGGCATAGCTCCATTGGCATCGGGAGGAATAATGAAAGATGCCCGGCCCACTCCATAGTCATAGTACATGGATGAAATCGGAGCCCGCCAGTCATATATATGGTAGGTATGGGTTTTCTCGTCCATAAGGGAATGGCGACCGATATATATCTCTTCCAAGTCATAATCATCTTCTTTGAAGTCTATCCGGGCAAAGTACGGGGAATGAAGCAACCGCTGTAGTTTTTGCAGCCGCCGGCTGGTATCCCCATAGGCCTCTTCTACCTGGGCTACTTCCGTGGCGAACATGGTTAGTAGGGCAATATCGTCAAAGTCGCGGATAATGCCTGTGGCTTTGGACATACTGCGCCGGGCTTCCAGTACATTATCCCTGCGAGATTTAAGGCCCTGGGCTACGTGGTTTATCTGGGCCAGTATTAGTTCAATTATTTCTGATAGATGCTTGGTTTCATATGGGTCTGTCATGTGTTTGCTCCTTTAGAATTTTTATAGCCACATCCGGGACATTGGTTATCAGATTATCCACCCCTAGACTGAGCATGTATTTAATGGCCTGTGGGTCATCTACTGTCCAGATATTTACCTGGATGCCCTCTTTATGGCAGCGAGCCACGGTTTCCGGCAGTGCAGCAATTATCTTATAATGTGGATGGATTGCATTTGCCCCAAGCTGTTTTGCATAAACCCAAGGGTCAACCAATCCTAAATCGTATAATATGCCAATCCCAGCGTCTTTATTATGCTGTCGTATGGCCAATAGGGAATAATGGTTGAAAGAGGAATACAGTACCCGGTCTTCTATTCCGTACTCCTTTTCAAGTCTAATAAGCTTTTCTGGCATGGCGGGGTAGAGTTCTTCGGTGGTTTTGAGCTCGACGTTTATCGTAAGATTTGTATCCGCAACCAATGCGTATACCTCTGCCAAAGTTGGCAATGTGGCATGATTGCCAAAGTCCAGCTCCCTTAGCTCTGCCAAGTTGTAATCGCAAATCCGGCCGGTTCCATTAGAAACCCGTTCCAAGGTTAGGTCATGGGCTACGACAACATGGTCGTCCTTTGTAAGATGTATATCCAATTCGAAGCCCTTTGCGCCTTGTTCCATGGCCAACTGAAAGGCCGGGAGGGTGTTTTCAGGCAAATATGCCGATGCCCCTCTGTGGGCGATAATTTTTGTTTGCATAGAGTCCCCCTATATCTCTGTTTCGAGTGGGAGTGGCTACGCCGCTCCCACTCACTCTTAATATTAAAGGAATTATAGAACGGAAGGCGAAGATTACAAGTCTTATATTTTTTTCGACTTTGTGTTATAATGTGGATAGAGTAGAAAACAAAAAGACAGGTGCCCGGTGTGGGCACCTGTCTTTTTGTATATGAGTGTTATTTGTCAGTCGGTCCAAAACTCAGGAAACATACTCTCAGCCTCTTCGAGTAAACGTAGCAAGGTGCTATGGTCATCGTAATAAAATCCGCTCATAACAACAGTTCCGCATTCCAGCAAAGTAACGCTGGCAGTTCCTTCTTCAAAGTTTGCGATAACCCTGTCATTAAGGCAAGAAGGATATAAATACTCACCAAAGTACATGGTTTCGTCAGCTTCATCGGCTTCATAGTCATATGGCTCTTCTGGTACGTGCTCATCCTCAATTTCCTCGGGGACATAGAGGGTGGGATAGTAGTCGTCAGTGTCATAATCCTGATACATTCCATCGGTCTGGGCACTGACAACCAATGTGCCGATTACCAATGCCGATACCAGTACAGCAGCCAAAATTATGCTTAGCATAGAGCGTTTTTTAAGTTTCATAATCGCATTAATCCTTTCATTAATCGCATTTTTTGCGAAGTTAGTATAAATGGGGGAAAAGATGCTTCTACTCTCCTCCATAGCTATGAGAGCAAAAGCATAGGCAGATTTTGTTGTTTCCCCAAAGGTCCGCACCACAGTTTCGTCGCAGGCAGCCTCAATATCACGGTTGGCCAATACATACATAACCCATACCATAGGGTTAAACCAATGGATGCATAGTACGGCGGCAAGGAGCCACTTGGTCAAAATATCAAATTGCCTTATATGGGCCAATTCATGGGCAAGCACATATCGTAGATTGGCCTTGTTTTGCCAATCCGTGTTTTTAGGGAAAAGAATTACAGGCTTAAAAATCCCGTAGGTCATGGGGGTGTTTATCATGTCTGAAAATTTGACCTGAATGGTACGCCTTAGTTTTTGTGCGTTCAACCATCTATTGACATAGTCATTCTCAAGAGGTAACGCAGTCCTATACTCCCTGCGGCAGCGCAAATGTGTAACAAAGAAGAACATAGCTAAACCAGCCATGCCAATGGCCCATGCCACTCTGATAGATGGCAATAAGGAGGTTTGCATGCCTTCCGATATATCGGCTAATAAGGGCATTGTTGGAAGTGTACCGATATAAGGGCCTGTGGTTTGTGTTGTGTCCATTATCAGCTCCATTGTCCTGTCAATTAACGATGGCATACCAAGTGGCATCGGAATAGAAAAGGGAATCAACAGCCTAAACAGCATCAGACCCCAGAACAGTAAGAAGGTTTTCTTAGGCAGCTTGTGTACTGCAAGTGCCCGGATTACAACAATCACCAGAATAAGGATTGCAGCGGATATGCTCATTTGGAAAATACTCATATCTGCCACCTCATTCCATGTTAAGAACAACCTGCTTTAGACGCTGGATTTCATCTTTAGAGAGAAGCTTGCTGCTCAAAAGTGACGCAATAAGCTGGTCCGGAGCACCATCATACATTTTGCTGATAAGCTCGGAGGTTTCATATTCCCGGGCTTCTTCCATTGTAACAAGGGGATGGCAGAGCCAATTTGGGTCACGCCGCTGGATAGCACCTTTTTCGAGACAGCGTTTGATAATGGTGTAGGTGGTGGTTTTGCTCCAGCCTATTTCCTCCCCCAAGATTTCCGCAAGTCGTTTGGCCGTTGTGTCACCCTCTCGCCACAGAATTTCCATGACTTTGAGTTCAGAATCAAATAGCTTAATGGCCATAGACACCTCCTTTGCCGACATATTCTAATGCAGTAGAATTCTACGATGCCATTCTACTGCGATAGAATTCATTTGTCAATATCTTGACAGGGACCTTTTTTTAAGGGAAAGTATTCAAATAGACTTCTTCTGAAACAGGGCAAAACAAGCTGCACTTCAAGCTTGTTTTCCCTATTTCAGAAGAGGTCCAATGGATAAATTATGAAGAGGAGAATTCCTATGGAATATATATTAATGCACAAGGATATCCCTGTTGTGGATATGGTCATTGATGAAACCGGCTTTATTGCAAAGCTTGGGACAGTTTATGATGAAAGACGTATTCCTATTGGTGTTCATACGTATGCATCCGGGATAGACCGTAAGGGATTCAATGATTGGTGGCTCGGACGCTCTATACCGGCAAGTCGGGATGGGCTACGGGATGCACTGATGATAATGGATGTAACATCATCATCTATGTTAATTGAAAAATGCCTGGGGTTAAGCCTTTCGGATCAGTACTGGATATGCCCAAAGGGCTCGGGTTTGAATTGGTCTGACATAAATTTCTTTAGTAATGATTTCTCAGTAGATGTTGGTGAGATGCTTTTTGGGAATAAAGTAAACCGGCAGATAGACTTCATTTCACCGGATAATACATCAGATGGATGGCTCAGAAAAAAGTGGATTATCATAGACGGGAAGCGGTACCTGATGAAAGGGGGAAGCGGGGTCTTTCAGCAGGAGCCGTTTAATGAGGTCATCGCAAGTGAAATTATGGAAAGACTCGGTATCCCTCATATTGGGTACAGCCTGACCTTTCAAGATGATAAGCCATTTTCCCTATGCGAAAATTTTGTTACCCCATCCACGGAGCTAGTACCGGCTTGGCGTGTAAAAGGGACTTTGGAAAAGGTTAATCATGAAACCCATCTTGCACACCTGGTAAGATGCTGCGTAAACCTTGGTATCCCGGATGTTCACAACGCTATATATCAGATGATTGTAATTGATTACATTATTGGCAATGAAGATAGGCATTACAATAATTTCGGCTTTATCCGCAATGCAGATACCTTGGAATGGATTGGCCCGGCCCCTATTTTTGATAGCGGAACGTCCCTGTGGTATAACTCGCCGCGAGTGGGGCAGAAAATCGAATGCAAGCCATTTCATTCCTCTCATGAAGAGCAATTAAAATATGCAGGGTTGGAGTGGTTTGACATAGATAAATTACAGGGAATAAAAGATGCAGTGGTCGCAATTTTAATGAAATCAGCACCCGTTGACGATGCCCGTCGTGATGCTATTGCAAAAATAATAGTTGACCGTGCCGAAACAGTTAATGCAGCAAAGTGGGCCTCTTCTTAAATAGGAAACAGACGCAACGTTATTGCGAGGAGCGAAGCGACGAAGCAATCCAGCAAAACAAACCTTTTGGATTGCTTCGCGTTGCTCGCAATGACAGGCTTTGCATAAATACAAATCACTTAATCCAAAACATAAACCGTAACTTCTCGCAACTCCCTATCCCAGAAAGTAAAGGCATCAAAGTTCTCGATTACAAAGCGGAGAGGTACCAGTACACGATTATTACGCAACATTGGTGTACCCATCTCATCGGGCAGCGGCTCACCCACAGGCAAGCGAAGCACTGTGTCATTATAATAGATATACGCAGTGCGGTTTGACCTGTCCCAGCGCGGGGTTGCGCCTAGGGCTTCAGATACCAAGCGTATAGGTACCATGGTGCGGTTTTGGGTGATGAAGGGAGCGGCATCGCTTGTTTGTTGGGTGCCGCGATAATAGTAGCGGTATTGGTTAATTGTCAGGCGCAAAAGGGGTGTAGGCAGCTCGTAGAATATAGCCCCGATAATCCCTGAGCCCATAAACTCAAAGTAGAAATAATCCCGGTCTGCTGAAAAACTGCCAGGGATGATTGTGTACTCTCCATTGTTTGGGTTAACCTCAAAACCTCTAAACATCAACAGCTGCTCATCACTTAGATCTAAATCGCCTACATATACGCTAATAAGAGAATGAGCAAGAAAAATACCTGCATTTGCTATCAAGCGATGCATCTCATCTTGCAAGAACATACCGTTGAGTTCGTCAATCTCAAGCTTTGCGGATACAAAATCCTCTGGTAAGTCGATTGATAGGTTTTCCAGCCTCATAGTTCCGGGTATATCTGGGTCGTATGGTGATGCACTAAACCTTGAAGGGCCGGCTGGCACGGGTACGGGGGTTGGTGTTGGCGTGGGTGATGGCTCGGGGGTTGGGGATGGGGTCGGCGTAGCTGAAGAGCTGGTTGCGGGGCGGCTTGGGCCTCGGATTATTGCCATTATTTCGTCCCGCTGGTCTAGGCTGTGGAGACTGTGGCTGGAGGTGAATACTTGAAAATATGGGCTTCCACTACTTGGCGCAACTGATACTATATGTGTCTCACCAGGGAATACCGTATCACCAAAAAAGATAATATCTACTAAATCTCCAACTCGCAAATCACCTTTTAATACCTCGACCACGGTAGTCAGATAAATATCTGTGAATATTATATCTGCACGATGTGGGAAGTCACTTGACATGCTAATCGGCTCCGTTATCTCAACAACCAGCACATACGGCGACCCTGTTATGATATCCCTCAGGTTGTCTGTTGTAATAAACACTCTATCAACTCTATGGTGAGGGTTATTAGGCAAAGTTCGCACATACGAAATAATATGCTCACTTGTAAGTCCAACACTGTCAAAATTCATTTGCGAAAATAATGACAGCGGTTGATTGTGCATAGTGCTCCTTGACGGGTTATTCAAGTCAAGAATAAGGTCATTAACAAAAAGGAATCCATCATAATGAAGAGTGGAATAGATGTTATTATCCTTTATTAGTGCCAATAAATATTGTGTATCTGTAGAAAACTGAAGATTAGGATCAACAAATCTATGCTGCATTTCATCGTATATAATATATACAAATATTGTATCGGCAGCATTACCAATTATGCGGTCATGGACAATAAACTCATACTCTGACGCACGAAGTCCGAATGGCCTCCGCGCTACAAACTCTGCCACCACAACATCTGTCGCTCTCTCAATAACAGACTCAAATGTCCGCCGGGAACCATGACAGCACGTCATACCCATAACCGCGCTACTGCCGGGTGCCGCTGATACTTCACGATTACGTGACCATATCGAATGCATATGGGCACTATATGGACGGTGTGAGCTAAACGCACTTATAAAGAAAATACCTATAAACAATGCACCCAAAACTATTAACAAATGCTTTTTCCTCATTATAGCCTACTCCCTTCGATAATCGAATAAACGAATAAACGTCTAGTTAAATTCCTTCATCTCAACGTCTATATCGATAGGCCTGCCTTAAGTGCTCTATCTCGGCTGGGCGTAGTATTACATGTGGAACAGGGCGTCGTCCTATATTACCCAACATAACGTCATTAGGATTAGGTGAATGCCCAAAATATCCGAGTGCATGGCCTAACTCATGTATAGCTGCCATTTCTGCAAATATGATGTTGAACGGGTCAAATGTATTAGGTCTTCCAGAGTCTGTAAATACACCTATTTCCAGTGCTGTTTCTGCACCAATACCTGACATTCTAAATACACCTCGCGCAGCACCACCAGCTTGGATTGTGTCTACTCGAGTACCAGCCCCCCTTATCGATGCGGCTACGTCAGCAAAGCCATACCGAAAGTCATCAACATCAAAAGGTTCTGTTCGTCTTACACGTTCTATAACCTCGTGTCTATTGCCCCCAAATACCCTGATGTTTGCACTTGCCGTGACATTAGTTTCAACAATCCTTACATCCAGCACATTCATCCAAGTACTACGTGCTGTATTCATTCTTGTTGCAAAATGAAACCCAGGAGGTTGTTCGCCAACTGGTATGAGCTGGATAGTAACATCCCCTGGCCAAAATCCAACACCGTTTGGAGTATATCCGTCAGTGGCATAATGACCGGCAACATTCCAAATATACCCAATCCTAAACTCTTGCCTATCTTGAGCAGCTGCGCCGCTGGTCATAAGAGACACACTTGTGGCCACTTGGGTAACGTACAACGTGCTCTGGGAAACACTGCGGATTCGATATGAGCCATTTGCCTGTGGTATTAGTATCCAGCTCTGTCTGTCGTCATATGCCGACCCTGTTCTAGGAAGCATTGCTTCATGAGTAAGGGCACTCCCGGTTTGTGTAAAATAACGCCCGGTTGATGCATTTCGGATAGCAAAAATATTATCCCTTTGGTGTACAAAGTTCCATATCGGCCTATCTGCGGCACCTTTGCTTATATACTCAATAAGAGTAGATGTTGCGTTGCCCCTTACATCTATATATCCATTAAAGTCATTGTTCTCAATAACCCTTGTACCTCTTATGGTAACCGGTGCAGGCAATTGCGCTATACGAAGGACCTCATACAGGGCCCCTGACCTGACGGTAAATGTTGCGCTGCGGATATTGCCGGTACGGTTTGGCTGTGAAACTATGATTTCAAGAGATTCTCCTGAGCGCTCTGCTCTCACCCAGTTTCCAGTGCCGTAGGTTTGAGTCACATTCCAACTTTGATTCGCTACGACAGTTGCCCTAGTTGTGCCCTGTGCGCCAGGGACTCTCCATTCTGACCCATTCCATGGTGCCACATTGGATGGGCTAAAGCTCAATGTTGGTGGGCCCGGAGTTGGTGTGGGTGTTGACCCGCCTGGAGGTGACGTTGGGTTCGATGTTGGATTTGACGTCGGATTTGATGTTGGATTCGATGTCGGGTTTGACGTCGGGTTTGATGTGGGGTTCGACGTTGGG
>WQVF01000029.1 GCA_009781725.1 Defluviitaleaceae bacterium | reverse complement strand
AGGATAAGTTGTCCATACTAGATATAAGGGCAGAGTTAGATGATGGTACTACTATACTCATAGAAATGCATATGTATGGGTTAGGCGAATTAAAAGCTAAGACCATCCGCTCATGGGCAAGGGTTTATGGTGAAGATTTGGAAGTTGGTGCAAACTATACAGCACAGCCGCCTACCATTACTATTGCTTTTACCAATGGCACGATTGAACCAATTAAAAATGACAAAAATACAAACACAGACAACGAAAAAATCCATAGGCTTTGCATGATAATGGATTGTGAAGATTTTACTGTATTCACGAACGCAATGGAGTTACACTATATTGATATGAGAGCCTTTGCAAGGGCTGTAAATGAAGCAGACAGCATAGTCATAAACGATACCGAAGAAATGATGTTCGCTAAGTGGCTTTCGATAATTACCCAAAAAGAGATAGCTAACAAAACTATTATTGAAAATGCTTGTGAGGAGGAGGAGATTTACATGGCTGTTGCCGCATTGGCAAGACAAAGCGAAGATAAAATTATACGGCAAGCCTATCAGCGCAGGCAGGACGAAATTTATTTTTACAATAAAGAACGTGCTGATGATAGACGAATAATGGAGCAACAGGCAGCGGAAATTGAAAAACTCCGCAAGGAAATAGAGGTACTGCGAGCCACTCCGAACGCGTAACAACAAATCCCAATAGACAGCAAAGCCCACTAGGTTCGGTATAATCACGTTCTTGGTGGGCTTTTTCCGTGGAAAAAACAGTCATTGACATCAAAACCCCAATGGATTAATGCTTGGTACCCCGGGGTCAGGTAAATCTTTTGCAGCTAAAATGGAGATGGTTAATGCCTTCCTTGTGACTGAGGATGATATCATTATTGCTGATCCAGAGGGTGAGTATCATGCACTAGTTTCTCGCTTGGGAGGCCAAACAATCAAGCTGTCGCCTACCAGCCCACACTATATAAAAATCCTTTACAAAATGCCACAGGTGTGACGGCTTGAAACGCGAAGCAAGCGTTTCAAGCGGTTTTGCCGCGACAGGCAGATAGGATTTTAATTGGAATCGGTATCACCTGTATACTTGACACAAATATACCTTGAGTCAATATAATCATTCGGCTGTGTGGGTTTACTTCTTAGCGGCATTTGATATGTTCCCCCTGTATTGTTATTATACTCCGTAGGCCTTACATTATCACCGAACATTCTACAAATGTATGCTGCATTTTGATTTGTGATAGAACTTTTTAGATTCATTCGTCTAAGTCAATAAAAATACTGTGGAGGAAACAACAATGAAAATATGCCTTTGCCTTTCCTTAGTAATCGCTCTATTGTGTGGCAGTGTAAGCCCATGGGTTACCCCACGCCCCTTTGCCAGAAGTGCTACTGTAACACAGCTGCTCGAGGGACAGGCTGGCTACGTCATTACGGACAGTTGGGCCGCAGCGTATGTTGATAGAGCTGCTTCTCTTGGATTTGTTCCCCCTACATTTACCGATTTGACACTGCCTATAACCCGTGCAGAGTTTACCGACCTTGCTGTTCGTTTATATGAAAATTTGACAGGTACTGAAATTACAGGGCAAGTGAGTTTCAACGATACTAATGACCTTAATGTGCAGAAGATGGGGTATTTGGGGGTTGTGTTTGGAGTTGGCGGTGGATATTTTAATCCTTATGGCATAATTACCCGCGAACAAGCGGCGGTAATGCTTGTGCGGCTATTTGACATTTTTACCCCAGCCGAGCTCACTTATAATCTGGACTGATGTAGTTGTGCAAAAAATCCCCTTACGTAACCTATTGCTCATGACGTAACGTAATGTTCTAAAGTCGGGGCAAAGGAGGTGAATTCTATGTCAAAATACACTACCGGAGAATTGGCGAAGCTATGTAATGTGTCGGTCAGAACAGTACAATTTTATGATACAAAAGGACTGCTGCCCCCATCTGAATTAAGCGAAGGGGGCAGGCGGCTCTACAGCGATGAGGATTTGCGGAAATTTCAATTTATTTTTACCTTAAAGGCAATCGGGCTCTCCTTAAACTCTATTAAGAACGTCTTAGAGAGCGAATTGTCAGGGGAAATCCTCACAATATTCCTTGACGAGCAAGCAAAATCACTTGCTAGTGAAATTGATGAACGGCAAAATCAATTGGAAATGGTACAGACACTCAAAGAATGTATCTATGACAAAGCCATTGTCCCGGTAAATACAATAATCGACATAGAAGGCATTATGGAAAAGAAAAACAAGTTTCGCAACAAGAAAAAGCTCACCACAATTTATGTTGGTGTAGGAATTGTAGCAACTCTAGGGTTTTTGTTCATGGTGTGGCTCGCAGTGGCTCGTATCTGGTGGGGACTTGGAGTATATATAGCCGTCGCAATAATCAGTCTGCTGATTTCGGCTATTCCCCTAAAAGATAAATCCCTTATTTGCCCCAAATGCAACTCGGTTTTCAAGCCATCGCTATGGCGGACATTCTTTAGCGTCGGCGATAATAAAGTGCGCTTTATGACCTGCCCCGAATGCGGACATAAAGATTGGTGCGTTTTGCGGAAACAAACACAGATTTGGGGGGCTGAAAACAATGACTAAATTCTTCTCTAATCATAAACTCAGGTTTTTTACGAAAATAATAGCGGCCCATGTTATCACTTATACGATTGTCACTTTACTTGCTATGCCCCTAACCATTGACTACGCAGATAGCATAATAGAATTCATGGGTTTTAGACCTTTGGATGAAATCAGCATGGGAGCGGTGTTGATTGGTCAAATTATCAGGGGGGTTTTGCTGGGAATAGTAATTTGGTGGATTAAAGACAGCATTATCGGAAAAAAATTGGCATGGCTAAAACTTTGGGTTATTCTTGTAATACTTGGTATTTTCAATACTTATGGACCGGCTCATGGCTCCATCCAAGGGTTGATTTATCTTGCCCCTATTGAGAACTTACCTATCAGTGCTAGCCTTGGGATGTTGGAAGTAATGGCACAACCACTGTTGTTTAGCATAGTAGTAACTTTTCGAAGAAAAAATAGTGAAGAGCACTGACTTAAACATTGGACCTCTTCCGAAATAGGGAAATAAGCTTGAAGTGCAGCTTGTTTTGCCCTATTTCAGGAGAGGTCTATTAAAATCCACAACCCTATCGAAAAAGGGTCTACTGGAATTGCGATGACTTATGCAAATCACGGCGCGGTTGGGGTATTCCCGGAACAAGTCGGCTATTATCTTGGATTCAAGTGCCTCATCCATATTGGAAAAAGCTTCATCTATGAGCATTATTTCCGGGTCGGTGACGAGGGTTTGTGACAGCCCCAATCGCGATTTTTCGCCACCGCTAAGCACCTTATTGTTTAGAATAGTATCGCCCTTTACGTCATGCTGGCTTTCCAATGCTGTAAGCCGTATCAGCCGTTCCAGCTCATCATCGGTAATCGAAGCCCCAAGCAGAATATTCTCACGCAGGTTAAGGGTTAGGGCACTAGTATGCTGGAAGGTGATACCAAAAACCTTGCGCAGAGATGCAAGGCTTATTTCCCGCAAGTTTATTCCATTAACAAAAACACTGCCGTCATATTCGGTGATTAGCCCCATGATGATATTAAAAATGGTTGATTTACCGATTCCACTCTCCCCAAAAAACATTACCTTTTCACTCTTTTTCACCTCAAAATCCGGTACCGAAACAACACGCCCACTATCAAATACTGCCTTTACACCCTCTGTACGAAGGCTTTCGAAGGCTGTGATTTCTACGCCACCATCCTTTTCCAACTCCACATCATCAAACTCCCGGAGTTGAGACAAAAAGGGCTTTGTTGCCTTGTATTCGATATACTGGACATGAATGTTTGCAAAAGCACCGAGAAACAGAGGGATATTTATATATAGCACCATAATGCTACCGGCACTGCCTTCAAAATTGGAGGAAAAGCGCATAGCCGCCAAGATAATCAAAAGGGGCGCAATAATACGCAACAGAACGGTTATGCCTGTTATATAAGCACCCAGGGTTTCCTCCCGTACCGTAATATGTTTAATCTTGCGAAGCACCCTAGCCGAGCGCGCGTTAAAGAAAGCATACACGCCCTTGGCTTTTATATTGCCGACGTTTTCAAAGGCTTCCTGTGTTACAGTACTCAATTCCCCATCGCAGGTCATTCTTTCATCTGTCAGATCGATAAGCACATCCCCCGCCTTCTTAGTTGCAAGGAAATATAAGGGCGTGACCAAAACGGCAAAAATACCTGCAAATTGGTTTAAACGGAAAATAATAATGCCATAAAAAATAAAGATAATACTATGTGAAAAAATGCGTAATACACTGCCAACAAAAAAGCCGACGCTTTGGGAAGATTCGAACAGTCTAGTATAAAGCTCCGCACTAGGCCGGCTGGTGAAATAACTGTTTTTAGCCCGCAGCAGCAGCGCAATATAATGCCTTGCCAACCGTGAGAGAGTACCATTTTCTAAAAGGGCATGGAAGTACGCCCCAAACATATTCAAACCAAACACAAGAACGAATAGCCCAACAGTAACAAACAGCCGCAAGGCAAAGCCGTCAAAATTTTGGACCAAGAGATAATCGTTAAGCACCAATACCAGCAGGCTGTTGGCATACAACAATAAAAAACCTGCACCCAGTGCAAGCATTATATAGCATACAAGGGTCAGCTTTGTTCTGGTCCCTTTAAATATGATACCGGATAATGTTTTCATTTAAGTCCTCCTCGGATTAAAATTGTGGCCTTGGGGTATGAACTTAACTATATTTTAGCACAATATGATAAACTTCTCCCGAAGAAGCCTCTATGGCTTTGAATCATAGCAGTTCTGCACCATGACAGCATACCCTATCCATAGATATGACATATCCAGATGGGTATGAGCGGTTGGATGGGCTACTATAATAATAGGAGAAAACCATGCTTCTCACAAAGCTATTCATAAAAAACCACCAAGACACTGAGTCCCCCACTGTCCGGGAAAGATACGGCCTTTTATCCGGCACATGCGGGATTATTCTTAATATATTGCTTTCCGCAATCAAATTTGTCGTGGGCTCTATTACCAACAGTGTCTCCATTACCGCAGACGCATTCAATAATCTGACGGACTGCCTCACCTCGTTGCTTACAATCCTAGGCTTTCGCTGGTCCGCAAAGCCTGCCGACAGGGAGCATCCCTTTGGCCATAGCCGGATTGAGTATCTTATTAGCCTTGCCGTGGCGGGGATTATTCTTCTTACCGGGTACGAGGTTATGCGCAGCTCTGTTTCTATGATTATAAACCCGGAGCCGGTTTATTTTTATCCAATGGCAGTTGCGGCACTCATCTTCGGTATGGTTGTCAAGCTATGGATGGCCATTTTCAACAAAAAACTTGGCCGAGCCATAAAATCCGATACCTTGCTTGCAGTGGGGATAGACTCCCGGAACGATGTGATTATCACAGCGGCGACTCTAGTGTCCCTGATAATCTCCCGCTTTGTGGATTTTCATATCGACGGTTATATTGGGGCACTTATTGCCTTTGTATTCCTCCGGTCAGGATACAAAGTGGCAAAGGAAGCACTGGGGCGGATAATAGGCAACCCGACGGATATATCACTGGCCGCAGAAATCAAGGAAATCATAAAAAGCCACGAGGGAATCTTGGGCGCACATGACCTGGTAGTACACAGCTATGGCCCGGGCCGGGATATGGCAAGCATCCATGTAGAGGTTGCCGCGGATATGTCTTTAGCTGATTCCCACGAAATCGTAGAAAACGCTGCCAATGCCGTCCTTGAGAAGCTGGGAATCCTTATGGTAATCCACCTAGACCCGATAGATTTATCCGACAAGCGGCTCCAGGGCCTAATCAGCCTTACCCAAAGCCTTCTAACTGAAAAATACCCTACTCTATGTGCTCATGAATTTAGAATAGTCAACTCCGTACCCAAGGATAAGCTCGTATTCGATATGGAAATCCCTCATGAAAGCAGAAAAAAAGCCCCCGTACTAAGGGAGGCTGTAATTCAGGATATTGTGAAATTGGCTCCTGGGTATGATGTTGAGATTAACATTGAATATGGGTATGTGGAGTGAAACTCCTGCAAATAGCACCTAATTCATTGACATAACAGCACCCAAAATGATATATTGCAATAAAAATCCAGGAGGAAACTGATATGCAGGTAGCTCTATCCGATTTAAAAATCAATATAGGAAAATATGTTGATATAGCGGAAACTACAGATGTAATTATTACAAAATACGGCAAACCCACCGCAAAAATAATCCGTTTTGATAAGACACCTTGGTACATGAAGAAAATGTCGGAACAAATTACAGGCATTGAACAACTTTTTGGAACCCTACCAAGTGATATGGATGTTGAAGATATTAAAACAGAGAGATTGACAAAATGACTGTGCTCCTCGACACCAATGTGATTATGGATGCTCTACAAGAGCGTTCGCCCTTTGACATCCCCGCTAAAACAATTTTAATTCAAGGTCAGGCCGGTGTGTTTTCATGTTTGTTCACAGCAAATGCTGTTGCGGATATTTTTTATTTGTACAGCAAAGCTCGCGATATTAATTCCGCGAATACAGCTCTTGATTTTTTGCTTCATACGTATAAAGTTGTTTCTGCAACCCATGATGACTGTAATGCCGCGATTTCACTTCCTATAGCAGATTTTGAAGATGCGCTGGTAGCTGTTTGTGCAAAGAAAGCAAACGCAGATTACATCATAACCCGTGACGAGGCGTTTCTGACTGCTGCTTCGTCTGTCAAGATTGTATCTCCTACGGAGTTTTGCAAACTATTATAGGCAAAGTTATTCCTTCATCGCCTTACGATGATAAGACCGTAGCTTCCTATACGCCTTTCCATGGACAGTATCATAGGGATAAATCTTGGTGCTCCCATCCCCTGCCGGTAGGCTCATTAGTATCTCTATACCTTCATCCACATGAGATATAGGGTATATATGGAACTTTCCATCCCGCACCGCTTCTATCACTTCATCTTTAAGAACCAAGTCCCGGATATTTCTTGCAGGAATTATCACTCCCTGGGTGCCTGTGAGTCCCCGTTTACTACATAAATCAAAAAAACCTTCTATTTTGAATGTGGTACCTCCTATGGGCTGGATTTCTCCATGCTGATTCATGGAGCCGGTGACCGCTATATCCTGGCGTATTGGCAGGCCTGTCAATGCGCTTAGGATAGCGAATAGCTCCGTGGAGGATGCGCTGTCGCCGTCTATCCCGCTGTAATTTTGCTCAAAACAGATACGGCAGCTTAGAGTCAGGGGAAAGTCCTGTGCATAGGTCTGTCCCAGGTATCCTATAATGACCTGGACTCCTTTATCATGAATTTGGCCGGACATTTCCGCTTCTTTTTCTATATTGACGATTCCCGCCTTGCCCATGTACACCGTTGCAGTTATTCTGCTAGGTTTGGCAAAAGCATAGTCCCCAGTATCAAGTACCGCAAGGCCGTTTATTTGGCCTACCTGGGTACCCTGGGTGGAAATCATTATTGAGTCTTCTTCTATCAGGTCACTTAGTTTTTCCTCGTACATATTAAGACGATAATTCCGCTTTTCTATGGCTTTTTTTATATGGTCGGCGGAAACCGATGATTCGCTGTCTATACGTGCCCATGCGGTTGCTTCCGCCAGAATTTCCGACAGACGGTTGAATCGAGTGGTAAGGCGGTCTTTGCGCTCAGCTAGACGGGCGGCGTATTCTATTAAACGGCTTATTGCCCCGTCTTCAAAGGGCAGAGAATTTTCCTTAGTGGCCCATGCCTTTACATAACTGGATAGCTCCATCATATTTTCGTGGTTGAGCTTCATTTCATAATCAAAATCCACTCGGACCTTGAACAGTTTTTCGAAATAATCGTCATAAGTCCACAGCAAGTCATAGTAGAATCCACCGCCGACCAGGATTATTTTTACATCCAGTGGGATGGGCTCGGGCTTGATTCCACTTACTGCAACACCTGTGTTGTATTCCCGCAGGGGCTCAGTCACAATTTGGCCGGTTATCAGGCTGCGGCGCAATGTCTCCCAGGCATGTGGGCTACCGAGGACATCTTGCGCCTGGAGTATCAAATAGCCCCCATTGGCACGATGCAACAGCCCCGGCTTAATTTTCATAAAGTCCGTGGAGAAATTACCAAACTCGTTATCGTACTCAATTTCACCAACGAGGTTGGTATGACTAGGGTTATAATCCACTACCACAGGAGCTCCTGCTTGCTCGGCATTATTGGTTACTAGGTTTACCTTGTATCTGGTCAGTATATCCTCATTGGATTTCTTGCTGTACCAGGGAAGAATTGTCTGCATTGCCTCTTCTTCCTCGGCGTCCTCTGCCAGGAACTCAGCGATATTTTCCAGGATATCTTCTTTCACATCCTTGAGATATGCGTGGATATTAGACTCATGGGCAAACTCCTGGATTATATCGTTCATATGATGGCCAACGGTGAAAAGAGCAAGGGAGTACTCCAGCTCCTCCACAGCCTTCTTAGTGCGTTTATCATAATCCCGGATTTTCCGCATGACCTCTGCGGCGCGTTTTTGTATGGATACACTGTTTTCCGAGATACTGTCCTTTTCTTCCTGAGAAAGGGCTTCGTATTGCTCCTCGGAAATTACTTCCCCGTCTACGATGGGCATGAAATATATCCCGCTTGAGGTGTTTTTCACACCAAAATCCTGAGTGCGGGCCTCTTCTGTCATTTCTTTGATTATATCGTCTCGTTTATTCTTATAGATATCAATAACTTCGTTTTTCTTGGTTTCGTGATCCTTGCTTGTGAAAGTCTTGGGGAGCTCGCTGGTTAGGCGGTTCATCAGCTCAATCATGCTGTCTTTGAGAGGCTGGCCTGTGCCAGGGGGCAAGGTCATTAGTTTGGGACATTTTGGATTGGCAAAATTATAGACATAGCAAAGGTCTGGAGGAGTGGCCTCGGTAGCGGCAATTTGCGCTGCGTAGGATTTGGCAAAGGTTGTACGTCCTGTCCCGGTTTGGCCGGTGACATAGATATGATAGGCTTTGTCCTTCATTTGAAGTCCAAAGCGCAGTGCTTGTGAAGCCCTGGGCTGACCAATTAGTTTTTGAGAAAGTAAATTGTCTTTTTCTTCTGCTTTTTTTTCAAGCTCAAAATCTTCATAAAAAAATTTTAGTTCCTGCCAGGTTAATTCTCTTGGGGTCATTTATACACCTCATACAAGATTTTCTAGTCTTATACCAAACTGACCACCCTCACCGCCTTCGGCGTCTTTCCCCTCCTCAGAGGAGAACTTGGGGAGTACACGTCTTTAATTCCCCTCCCACGGAGGGGTGCCGCGAAGCGGCGGGGTGGTCACAACTTTATATATACTTCCACATTATAGCAGCATCTTCAGTTGGGTATGAATAAAACCCCCGTCGATAGCCTTCCACTATAAAGCCATATTTATGATAAAGAGCCATTGCTGCACGGTTGCCGATTCTTACTTCTAGGGTTATGCCAACCATGTTATAGCTCTTAGCGGCAGCGATTAGCCCTTCAATTAAGGCAGAGCCAACGCCTTTTTTCCGATAATCCTCATGAACTGCAATATTGCTGATATGGCCTTCATCCACCAAATGCCGCATGGTTACATAGCCTGCTACTTTTTCGTTTTCCAATGCCGCCAAGCATATGGAATCGGGGTTTTCTATTTCCCATAGGATTTCTTCCATGGGCCATGGGTCAGAGAATGAGTGAGACTCTATGGCGTGGACTTCATATAGATGGGCTGGAGCCATGGTGGTCACGGCTATCATGACTTTTTTTGTTCACGGACGGCTTGGGGGTCTCGTATATATATGATTTCTACAGGCTCAGTGCCGGGGTTTGGAGGTGGTGTGGTTTTCAATTGATGAAGGGCGCAGAGTGCGACGCTTGCAGGACGTTGGCGATTGGCGTTGAGAGGGGCGAATTGGGGGGTGGGACAATTTACCTCGATAACGGTTTTATTAGCACAAGTGCCGTCGCCTAGGAAAACAGCCGTAGTGGGAACCTGGGCAAGTGCATCTTCGATACTACATGCAAAATAATCTGTCAGCCGCTTAATCTCCCCGCCTTCCTTCCGATAAATCGCCCCATAAACCTGCCCTCGCCGGGCATCCATCAGGGGAACAATAAGCATACCCTCATTTACGCATAGCATATTGTATGCCAATGCATCTAAGGTAGGAACCCCAACGGCAAGCTTATTAGCCCCCCGCGCCAGCCCCAATGCCGTAGCGGCTCCGATACGCAATCCGGTAAATGACCCCGGCCCGGAGACATAGGCCACATAATCTATATCCGCCAATTCCATACCGCAAAGGGCAAACAGCCTCTCCACCCCAGGCATTAGAATCTGAGAATGATGAAAGGCCTTTGGCCCGCTTTGGGCGTTTATACAAATCTCGCCAATGGTTATGTATTCATCCATAATGGCGGCCCCGGCCTGTTTGCCGGAGGTGTCAAGAGCTAAAATTTTCACAATATCTCCTAAAATGCGCAAATAAACGAATAATCACGCATGAAATAGGCAAAAAGATTTATCCAAAACGATAAAACAATCTGCTTAGACTACTATGATTTCCCGATAATCTCCAATCATATCCCCCTGTATCTCCACACGGATTGCCTCGGCTGGTATCGCCTCCGGTGCCATTTCCGGCCATTCTATCAAGGTTACCCCATCAGCATAAAAATACTCCTCATAGCCGATTCCCTCCAGCTCAGCGATCCCGCCTTCCAACCTATATAAATCAAAATGATACATGGGCAGTCTGCCACCTTCGTATATCTGCAATATTGTAAAGGTTGGGCTGGTGACTTGACCTGTATAGCCTAGCCCTGCGGCAAAGCCTTGCGCAAAGATAGTCTTACCGGCACCCAATGGGCCGGATAGGCAAAATATATCGCCGGGAGCGGTATTTTTTGCAATCTCAGCAGCTATACGCGCAGATTCCTCCGGGCTGTTGCTAATATATTTATCCATTATGAGGCCTTTAACAGATTAATGGTTTTATCCAGCACAAAATATACAATTTCCGCTGGGTTCCGAGACTTGGTTACATGAAGCTCAATATCACCGCGTGTATCAGCAGAAACGATTATATGGCTGGAAATCAACCCAAATTTAGGCACGGTAAGCTGGCGAATATTTCTTATATGCACTGTTTGAGAATCAAAGGCAAAGTTCTTACTATAGAGCCGTTTATTGGTGAGAATAAAACCATCCTTGCCGGATTTTTTTACCGTATCGTCATATAGAATAATAATCGTCTCGTCCCCACCCAACTCCTGAGCATAGCTAAGCCGCGCCGCTTCTAGCTTATCAAAGGGTATATCCTCGAACATATAAAAACCATCTACACTATCCATAAATCTGTATGACTCAATAATCTGGCCCCGGATAGAATCTGATATATAACAACCCGGCCCATCATCCTCATTGCTTATTAAATGGGCAATCTGACCTAATCTGGTGGTAGGCGGAAGTGGAACAGGGTCATGAATCGGCTCAGTCTCATCTGGCTGTTTGCGTTTTTTGCTCCCGGATAAACCCATAACAATAAGACCGATTCCTGCAAACAAATCAGAAAGATTATCTCTGATACTCCCGCCTTCCACTATGTTAATAACAACAGGAATAAAAAAATACAACCCCACCGCTATCACTATAATCGCTAATATATATCTGAGTTTCATTGCACTCCCCCTACACATGAGTCTTGAAGTACACCTCATGCCAAACCAAAAACATAAACACAGTCCATATCTTGCGGCTGTTATCCCTCTTCCCCTGGAAATGAGAATCCAGAAGCCCTATCAATACATCGGTATTAAAATACTTCTGAGCCGCATCTGACGTGAAATATCTCTTCACCTTCTCATAGTACTTTTTATCTCGCAGCCATATCCTTACAGGCACCGGAAAACCCAGCTTTCGCCTTGCGGCAGCCTCTGCCGGGATATGCCTTGCAGCGGCCTCTCTAAAGGCCAACTTAGTGCCCTTACGGCTTACCTTGTGATGAATAGGCAAACTCGCCGCCATCTTATATACCTCAATATCAAGGAGTGGTGTCCGCACTTCAAGGGAATGTGCAGAGCTCATTTTATCCACTTTAAGAAGGATATCCCCCACCATCCAAAGATGCATATCCAGATACTGCATCTTGGTGATATCGTGAGCACCTTTAACCTCATCAAAAAATGGCCTGGTTACGTCTGTCGGGTCCATGGATGCAGGCCGCTTTAAGATTATATCCCGCTCCTTTGGAGTAAACATATACGCCCCGCCGATATACCGCTCTTCTACGGTTTTGGCTCCCCGGATAAAGAAATTGCGGCCCTTGATACCTTGTGGCAATAGCCCAGCAATAGTTGCAAGGAACTTGCGTACAGGCCGAGGCAACGCGGTCAACATGCGCAGGCTAATAGGCTCCCGATAAATATTGTATCCTCCAAAAAACTCATCGGCTCCTTCACCACTAAGTGTAGCCTTGACATGCTTTGCCGCCTCGCGACTTACAAAGTACAGTGCCACTGCCGACGGATCTGCAAGGGGCTCATCCATATGGTATTGCACCTTAGGTAGTATGTCCCAATATTCATCATTGGAAATAACCTTGGAGATATTTTCGGCCCTTACTTCCTTGGAAAGGGCTTTTGCATATTCGATCTCACTAAATTTTTCATATTCAAAGCCGACGGTAAAGGTCTTACTTCCTCCAAAGCAAGCTGCCACATAACTGGAATCCACCCCACCGGATAAAAATGAACCGATTTCCACATCTGCTGCCATATGAGTGGCAATGGATTCCCGCACTGCCGCATCTATGCCTTCTATGGCTTCCTCCCGGCTCATTTCTTTAGGAGAAAATCTATGAGAATGATACCGGTGAACGGCAAGCTCTCCATTTTCCCATATAAGAAAATGTCCAGGGAGCAACTTATACACACCCTTAAAAAATGTCTCCGGCAGAACTGAATATTGAAAGGTTAGATACTGGGCCAGGGCCTCTTCGTTGACTACAGGAGTGAAGTCTGGATAGGATAAAATGCATTTGATTTCCGAGCCGAAAATCAACTGACCGTTATTGTGATAATAATAGAAGGGCTTTATCCCAAAATGATCCCGCGCGCAGAACAACCGCGACCTTTCTATATCATGTAGCGCAAATGCAAACATCCCCCGTAGGTAAGTAAGCAGCTTGGTTCCATGCTCTTCATATAAATGAATCACAACCTCCGCGTCAGTACCTGTTGCAAAGGTATGACCCTTTTGGATTAACTCCTCACGTAGCTCGTGATGATTGTAAATTTCACCGTTAAGAACCAGCACAAGAGTTTTGCTCTCATTATATAGAGGCTGTCCACCTGTTTCTAAATCATTTATCGAAAGCCTGCGAAAGCCTAAGGTGACGCCTTCCCCCATATAAGTACCAACGGAATCCGGCCCCCGGTGGGCAATCTTTTCCATCATTCCACCAATAAGTACTTCCGGTTCCTTTATGTCATTACCGGCAAATCCACAAAAACCGCACATATTCCCTCCTATAGCGATTTCAACGGAGAGTGACGTTTTTTGTCACTCTCCGTGAAACGCTTTCCGAAAACATAGTAATTTCAATCCCGCTTTTGGATTGAAATTACTATAAATTGTCCTTCTACTGCACTTTATCCACCCAAAACAGTTTTGTCAAATTAATGACATGTTCCTATTGAAATGTCACAAAATTTATGCTTGCACAACTGAAACCACATGCTATAATGCAATGAGATACTGAAAAAGAATGCCTGGAAATATTCCAATGTTTTTTTCATGTATAAAAATTATTGCCACCCAAGCTATTGGATACACCTTAATAACCCATTTCGGAGGAACACAATTTGCCTGTTTCACAATTTACACTGTCTAAGGGCGATATTCTCAACCTTAGCTCAAACCCTGATGTATACGAACGAGGAGAACGCTACTTTCGTGACGGAAAACTCCTTTCATACAAACTCTCGGAAGAGACAGAAGGGGATTCCCTAATCCGTGCCGTAATCGAGGGCAACTATAAAAACTACGATGTAGTACTTAGAATTAACCCCGACGGTACCCTCGCTCATTACTCATGCAGCTGTGAGTCACACAGCATCTGGCGTGGGGCCTGTAAGCATGTTGTGGCCGCCCTTTTTGCCCAAGCAGAGGGGCAAACTCCCACGGTGGACAAATTGCGCCAAAACGCAAAATCCCTTACAGATAATCTTGAGAAGCTTATATTCGAAGGGATAGACGAAAGCCTTACCCTTGCCCCCACCGGGGAATCTGTCAAGCTTATCCCGATTTTAAACTGTGCAGGAAAGCGGGATATTCATTTGACTTTGACCATTGGCACCAGCCGTATGTATGTAATCAAAAGTGTACCCGCCTTTGTAGCCGCTTGCAAAAGAGAAGAAACCGTAACCTATGGACAGGGCCTTACGATTACTCATAGGCGGGATATCTTTGACGAGAGTTCCCAGGCTCTTCTGGACTTTATTATTAAAGAAGAAGAACTGTACGCGGAAATCGGTAAGCGCCTAAGCCGCCAGCTTCAATATATCCACCGTTCCCAATCCAGCCGCCGGGAGATTTACCTGACGGAGCGCAATATAGACGAATTCTTCGAAATAATGCAGGGACGGATGCTGGAAGCCGCTTCCGACTTCGGTGCTCAGATTGTCCTTGCCGAGGGGCTCCCCCCCTTCAAAATCCAAGTTACCCACAAAGACGAAGGTACAGCTTTGCAATCCGACCATTTCTTGTATAGGTCCCTAACAGGACAGAAAGCAATGTTTCTCTTCACCCAAGGTCGCCTTAACCGCATACACAAATCTGACGGGCGTTTGCTCGTGTTTTTACTCAAAGCTTTATACGACTCCCCCAAGGGGGAGATTATGTTTGCCGGAGCTGACCAGCGTCGATTTCTTTCCGTTGTACTTCCCCAGCTAACTCGCCTAGGCGTTATAGGCGGCGTGACTGGAGTCCCCCCTGTGGCACAGGACATGGATTTACTATCTCTTGTATACTTCGACAGTGACAAAAATGACATAACAGCTCGGTTAGAATTCCACTACGATGACGATGTAATAAATCCTCTGGCCCAAAACCCGGAAACCACAGGCATCCGTGATACCGTTAGCGAGTACGCAATCAAACGCCGGCTATCCGCTTTGGGCTTCTACGAAGATCCTGCCCGGGCCGTATACCGCCTGACAGGTAACGACTTGGTGTATTCCTTTCTCAATGGGGGAATAGAAAGCCTGCGCCAATGTGCTGAAATATATGTAAGCGAAGATTTGCAATCCAAAACAATAAAGGCCGCTTCCCCACAAATGGGACTCCGCTTATCCGGCAATCTCCTCAATGTAAACCTGGAAGACGCCGGCTATGATTTAAACGAGCTAATGGAAGCACTGGAAGCATACCGGGCAAAGAAGAAATTCTACCGCCTAAAAGACGGCAGGTTCTTAGAAATGGAAAACGAGGCAATAATCGCAGTAGCCGAGCTTATGGACAGCCTGGATGTCAGCCGCAAGGACATAGACGGAGATACCTTGACCCTTCCAGCTTACAAAGCCCTATATATAGACGAACTGACTCGCGCTGGTAAGATGGCCGATACCCACAAGCTAGACAGAGATGCTAATTTCGAGAAGCTAGTCAGTCATTTCGGAAACAATGAGGCTCTTGGCTTTAACATACCAAAAAATCTGGAAAAAACCCTGCGTGAATACCAAAAAACCGGTTATAAATGGCTCAAAACCTTAAGCTATTATGGTTTTGGCGGTATACTTGCCGATGACATGGGCCTAGGTAAGACCCTACAAGTCATAGCTTTGCTTCTCAGCGAACGCCGCAAAAATCAGATATCGCTGGTGGTCTGCCCAACCTCTCTTTTATTTAACTGGGAAAATGAGATACAGCGCTTCGCCCCAAAGCTCAAGACCCAAGTTGTAAGCGGCTTACCGGATAAGCGACGTGACCTACTTATGACCCCGGATATAGATGTTTTTATCACGACCTACGATATGCTCAAACGGGATGTAGAACACTATGAGTTCATGAAATTCGCCTATATCATAGCCGACGAAGCCCAGAATATAAAAAATCCATCTACCCAAGCCGCAAAAAGCATCAAGGAGATAAACGGTCGAGTACGCCTTGCTCTTACCGGTACCCCCATCGAAAATAATCTTACGGAGCTATGGTCGATTTTTGATTTTATTATGCCAGGGTACTTACATTCCGCCCATAAATTCCAGCGGCTATACGAAACCCCTATAATTAAAGATTCTGACCCAATCAAAGCAGCAGCACTCAGGCAGCAAATTGCCCCATTTGTACTCCGCCGAATAAAGAGCAATGTCCTAAAAGAACTACCAGACAAAACCGAGACCACCCTCCCGGCAGAGCTTACCCCAGAACAGAAAAAAATATATCTGGCATATCTGTTGGAGGCCAAGGGTGCCTTGGATGATATTATGGCCAAGGATGCATTTGCCGATAATCGTATGCGCATCCTTGCCCAGCTTACCCGCCTTAGACAAATATGCTGTCATCCCGGGCTTTTCTTGGATGAATATAATGGGGGAAGTGGTAAACTTGCCCTTACATTAGAAACAATTCAGATTGCCCTGGATTCTGGTCATAGGGTATTGCTGTTTTCCCAATTTACCGCTATGCTAGACATGCTAAAAAAAGAACTTGACAAATCCGACATACCTGTATCATATTTCTACTTAGACGGTGCCACCAAGGCCAAGGAACGTATGGATATGACCACCCGCTTCAATGCTGGGGAAAAGGATATTTTCCTTATATCATTAAAGGCCGGAGGAACGGGTCTAAACCTTACCGGGGCTGATGTGGTAATCCACTATGACCCATGGTGGAATCCTTCGGTGATGGACCAAGCCTCTGATCGGGCCCACCGTTACGGGCAGAAAAAAGCGGTTCAGGTCTTTAACATAGTAGCCAAGGATTCCATTGAGGAAAAAATCATGGCCCTGCAAGAAAAAAAGCGCGGCCTCATCGACTCGGTGATAACCGAAGGTGGCAGCTTTATCAATTTGCTGACGGAAGAAGAAGTTCGTAAGCTTTTCACAAATTAACCAATTACTGCCTTTGGGGCGGTTTGGAATATAATTCTTTCCCCGAGAGGAGAAATAACCATGAGTATTTGTACACAAATTTCAGAAGCGTTGCAAAAAGGTAAAAAGAAAGATGTTGAGGCATTAGTACAACAGGCATTGGATGAGGGCTTAACCCCTAAGCAAATCCTGGATGACGGTCTCCTTGCCGCAATGGACGTTGTAGGTGAGAAGTTTAAGAACAACGAAATCTATGTACCAGAAATGCTGGTAGCAGCCCGTGCTATGGGCGCAGGTACCGCAATCCTGAAGCCACATCTGATGGAAGCAGGAGTACAAGCAATCGGTAAGGCCGCCTTAGGCACAGTCAAAGGCGACCTTCACGATATTGGCAAAAACCTGGTTCGCATGATGTTCGAAGGCAAGGGTATCGAAGTAGTAGACCTAGGTGTAGACGTGTCGGCAGAAAAATTCGTAGAAGCATTTGAAAACGACGGTGTAACCGTAATAGCCTGTTCTGCTCTACTAACAACTACCATGGGCGAAATGAAAAATGTGGTAGACCTCTTTACTCAAAAAGGCTACCGTGACAAAGTAACAATCATGGTAGGTGGCGCACCAATAACAGACAGCTATTGCAAGTCCATAGGTGCTGACTACTATACCCCAGATGCCGCCTCTGCCGCTGATGTGGCTAAGAAGGTACTGATTGAAGGAAAAGCGAGCTAGAGAAGCAGAGAAGGGTAGTTAATTGTATCAAGCAAAATAAAGGTCTGTCATGTTAAGCAGAGTATGTTTAACATGACAGACCTTTTTAACATACAAATATACGGCACTAAGTTACATATACATGCTAACAAAAATATATAAAATCATATATAAATACACCGCCTTGCAGGGGGATGATGTTAATATGAGAAGCAAAGTATCAAGTATTAGTACACTGCCATTGGGCGAGAAAATCAAGCAGATAAGAACCTCCCAAAAACTATCTCAGCTAGATATTGCCAATGCAATAGACAGCAATACAATGCACGTCAGTCGTATAGAGCGAGGACAGACAGAATGCGCTTATGACCAACTATGCAAAATAAAAAAAGCCCTAAACGTTGAAGGTGCTCCACTGACAGAAAGCGAAGCAGAAATTTTCAAAAGCCGACTTTGGCTGTGGAATGAGGTTATGACCGCCAATAGGTTACATGATGCCAATACTATGCAAGAGGAACTATCTTTGATTACACGCCTACCCTTCGAGAAGGATTTAGTTTTGCTTTATACTATGTTGGATATTAGACTGCTCAATAAAAAAGGGGACATCGTCACAGCACAATCGAGGCTTGAAGCTGTAGAAAATGAAGTGAAAAACTCGAGCATAGAGATTCGAAATTTGTTCCACCGCAATATGGGGTATGTATGCACATGGCATCCCGACTGGAAAAGTGCATTGGCTCATTATATAAAAGCAAGCAAGCTGGAGAGTGATGACCTAAAAACAGATGCACAGCTCCTATATGGCCTTGGCCGAGCATATTTCACTACAGGCAAGCCTTTCCATGCGCTCTCATATTTTGAGCGAGCATATAAGGAGTATAGGGGTGACTCGTCCAATACTATGGGGCCAAACATAATTACTGAGCTTGCCACTTGCTATATGGCTACAGGTAGATTTAGCAAAGCCAAAGGCTTGCTCACAACAAGCCTCGCCCATGCAAGAAGCCAAAACGATGAGATAAATATAATCATGTGCCTAGTCAAGCTAGGCATCATCTACAACAAGTTAGGTCAACATGATGAGGGGCTTAATTATATCGAACAAGCGGTTATGTATATAAAACCTATCGAAGACATATCCAATGATACCTCTTTTGTCGCCGCTGAGCGGACAAAACTTATGAATGCCACTATTTTATATAATAAAGCGGCATTACTTTTAGATATGAAAAAGCACCCCCAATGTATGGAGGTGCTGGAACAAGGAAAGTCTTTGGCAGAGGGCGTACCGCAATTTAATATGATGTTTGATGCGCTTATGTGCGCCATTAACCTTAAAAAGCGCGAAAATAGGCAGTATATCGAAACTGTTGTTATACCATTCATAAAAAATTCACCAGAGGTATACACAGCTTTGGAATACTGCGAACTCCTTGAGGCCTATTATAGAAAGCATAGTGCCACAAAAAAAGCCTATGAGATTGCAGCAATAGCTAAGGAGATTTATAAGAATATGCTCTATGAGGAGGATAGCGCAGGCTAACTCATCCTCTATCGCCAGGGTAGTGTCCCCCACAGGGGCAGTCCTGGTTCTTCCTCTATCAGCCTGAATCTGGTAATAGGATATTCACTTTGCATGTACGCCTCAGATATGGGAGTACCTGATAACATATGAGTTACATCCAATTGGGCACGGCGCAGGCGGTCTATATCCGAGGGCCTAAAACCTGTTGTATCACCTGCATTGATACGCTCAAGGGCTTCGTGTACAGGGAAAACAGTGAAATCAAAGCCGCCGTGAGTGGTGTCTCTTCTGCGCACCCAGGTTGGAGTATATGCAGCCCCCACCAACTCGGCGGACCCATCTCCTACCCTTTTAAAATCTAAATAGAAAATCGCACTAGTGTCCCTGGGCCAGGTATACTGAGCGGATACAAAATTAGCCATAGAATAGGCAATAAATCCGCGACGCAAAGTGCCGTCTGGGTTGGTTACATATACAAATTCCGCAGGGAGCAAAGTGTGGGGATGGTGGTTCATTACAATATCTGCACCTGACTCCAACATAAAATGCAAAGTACGCATCCAGTTATACCATCGGGTATCACTATAATTGAATATATCATTGCGGTGGCCTGCGCCTTGGCGATCCATGGTGCCATAGTACTCTATGCCGATATGGGGGAGTGCCACTACAAAGTCCGGGTTAAGTGCTCGGGCCCGAGCCAGGCTTTCCGCAATCATTTCGTAATCAATTGTGGCCTGCTCTACCAAATCATGATACACAATCCGCACCATAAAGTTGTAGTGACCTAAGTCAATGGCATTGGTGTGCATGGTGTAGTTGACAAATGCGAAGGTAAAGCCGTTGATTTCCACCATTTTTATTTCATCCCGGCATTCAGGTGTAAGATAGGTGCCGGTAAAGGCTAGACCTATATCGTTAAGGATTTCAATTGTAGAGCGCACCCCATGAACTATATCGTCAAAGCTATGGTTGTTCCCCGTTGTCACCATATCAAAACCGGCGTCTCTTATGGCCTCGCCAAAGGCACGAGGGGACCGGAACAAAGGCCAGCCAAAATACCCTCGGGGGGTATGTACGAGGGTTGTTTCTAGATTGCCGATTGTAAAATCCGGAGCCTGTAAATATGGTGATATATATCTGAACTTATAGTTAAAATCAAAGGTATTATGCCCTGTACGTGCAGCTTCAAGCTGCTCCACATGAAGCATCAAATCCCCAACAAAGGCAAGACGCGCGGTATGAATCGGCACCGGTGTGGGTTCGGGAGTAGGCTCGGGGGTTGGCTCTGGAGTTGGAGGCGGGGTAGGCTCAGGGGTTGGGGTTGGTACGGGGGTAGGTTCCACTACATCCTCAGGGGATGGCTGAAACATAGCAGTAATCACCGTATAACCGTCTCCGTTATAAATCCAGCCGAAAAGAAAACTTCCGCCGATTACTATGCAAAGCAGTAATGTAAAAACCAAAGCCAATTTTTTCCTAGACATATCATCACCTACTATTCCAATAAAATCGCAAGAATCAGAGCTGCAACAATTATACCGACAAATATAATAGAGTTATTATGGATAAACTGAACATTATTCCCCTTCATTCCTATGGAACAGCTCGCTCAAGTAACTCAATCCCTGGGCATATTCTTCTCGCAACATATCCACAGTATATCTAAATCGCCACCATCCCATAGCACAGCCCGGCTGGTTCATGCGATTCTCGGTGCCTAGACTCATCACATCCTGGATAGGAACAATGGCATAAATTGCCGAAGTACTAAAAGCCAAGCGTATCATATCCCATGAGATATCTTCACCGGAAATATTCATATAGCGCCTGAGATAGTCCTTTTCTTCTTCCGAGGCAGATTCATACCAACCAATAGTTGTATCATTATCATGAGTACCAGTGTAGACTATTGTAAGTTTATCATTGTACATATGGGGCAAATAGTCGCTTTTTGCTTCCGGGTCAAAAGCGAAATGTAGTACCTTCATGCCGGGTAGACCCAAACTATGCCTTAGTTTATTCACTGCTGGAGTTATAATTCCCAAATCTTCAGCTATTATCGGAAGCTGGCCTAGCCTTGCTTTGAGCGCGGCAAAAAACGTTTTGCCGGGACCTTTAATCCATTTGCCTTTTTCTGCTGTTTCCGAACCAAAGGGCACGCTCCAATAAGACTCAAAGCCTCTGAAATGATCTATACGGATAACATCAACAAGCCCCAGTACGGCAGAAAATCTCTGGCACCACCACTCAAACCCTGTTTCCTTATGGGCTTCCCATTTGTATAACGGATTACCCCAAAGCTGCCCGGTTTCACTAAAATAATCTGGCGGCACCCCTGCTATCGCAGAAGGATTGCCGTCTTTCCCCAGCTGGAACAGATGTGGATTAGCCCATATATCCGCCGAGTCCATTGCCACAAAAATAGGGATATCTCCGATAATTTGAATGCCGTGTTTGTTTGCGTAAGCCCTTAACAGGCCCCACTGGCGGTAAAATTCGTATTGCAGGAATATCGTAAAATTTATCTCATCGGCAAGTTTGATCTTCATTTCTGCCATTGCCTTTGGGTCACGATGACTAAGCTCAGGAGCCCATTTCATCCAAGACTCACCGCCGTGATAACCCTTCAGAGCCACAAACAAGGCATAGTCTGGCAGCCAATGCTTGTGTTTACGGGCAAACTTGATGATACAATTTTTCTCACCTTGGGTTGCTTGTATCTTGAATGCTGTGTAGGCTTTTTTTAGTAAGTTCATTTTATATTCAATGACGGAGCCGTAATCCACAGCTCGCGGGTCAAATCCCGGGTCTACAAGATCGGCAACCGTAAGCCAGCCTTGTTCAACCAATAATTCCGGGCTAATCATGTAATGATTTCCCGCAAAACTGGAAAAACTCTGGTAAGGAGAATCTCCGTAGCCCGTAGGCCCCAGAGGTAGCACCTGCCAGAGTTTTTGCTTTGCCTCACTCAAGAAGTCAATAAACTGATAAGCACCTGCACCCAAATCTCCAATTCCAAATGGTCCAGGAAAAGACGTAGGATGGGCAAGAATCCCACTGAGCCGTATATCAAACATCATCAGTCTCCTCGACTTGAAGAATCACATCCATGGTTTTTGCGTTTAAAGCAGAGATTACAAGCTCCTGGAGCCTAGCAAGCTCCTTATGCACCAGGCAAACATCCTCTTGATGCTTGAACTGACATTCGGAGTCACCCCGGAGGCATTCGTTAAGATAGCGGTCAGGGTCGATAGCAACTACCACATCAACCAATGTAAAGTCGTTGAGCGGCTTAAGGATTTGATAGCCTCCACTGCGCCCCCTTATACTGTATATAAACCCGCCCCGTTCCAGCTTTTTTACGATTTTATATGCATACTTCTTGGGGATATGTTCTTGTGTTGCGATTTCGTCAACTGTTTTTTTTCTACCATCTGACAGGGCACGGATTACTCTAACGCCATAGTCACATTCTTTGGTTAGGAACATTCTGCCACTCTGCTTTCTCCCATAATTTGCTCCCCTATCAACGGGGTATGCAGTGTAAGTTATAGCGAACGACTTTCGAAGTCGTTCGCTATAGCTTACTCCATGGGAAGCATAGGATGTTAGTAGCTGACTGTCAAGTGCTAAGGGGGCAAAACCCCTGTGTTTAGAAGGATTTCTTCTGTCTGTGTAAGATTTTCATAAAAGGCATCTTTTGTGCATAATTGACAAAAATGCATTGAATTTTTGTAAAAAGTCATGGTATCATCCCCGAGCTGCACAAAAAGGACATTTGATGGGATTTTTTTCGCTGAGTTCCAATTCTGTAATTTCCCACAAAAAAAGCGTATGGTGCCATACGGCTTTTTTATGCAGATATCACTAATCAACATTAGACATCCTCTGAAATAGGGCAAAACAAGCCGCATATCAAGCTCGTTTTCCCTATTTCAGAATAGGTCCATTGATAAAAATTGGTTTAACTTAAATTTCATGTTGGCTATGGGATTTGTTTATGATTTAATTACTGTGTATGCGCACTTGCGAAATGTAAGGAGGGAAAAAAATGAACGAAAAAAGCGGCTCTACCAAAAAGGCCTCTCGGGAGGGCGAAGAAATAGTGCAGCTTAAGGAACCTGTTCCCGGTTATATGAAGGCCGCATTTCTAGCCAGCGGTGTGTCTGTTCCCGGACTAATCTACGCCATCCATACCGACCTGACTCTCGAAGGCGATTTTTCAGATGTATATGTAGCCGTGGACAATAGTACTCTGTACATATTGTACGGGTTAGAAGAAGTGGTTAAAACAGAAGGGGCACGGCGCATCGTATCCCAATATACAATGAAAAAATTAGAAACCTATCCCCTGGCGGATTTAGGCGAGCTTAAAACCGATAAACTGCTTTCTACCTGCCGCCTAGTATCTGTGATAGGAGAGGAAACGGAAGAAGATGGTTCTTCCGATAAAAAGCAAAAGGATAAATCCGAAGAGCCAAAAGAACCGGCAATAATCGAAAAACAGCTGATTCTTCTATTTTCTCTGGGCTTATTAGGCTATGTAGACAGACTTATTAAAGTAGTAAAGAACATACGCGAAAATGTAGACCCCCTTAGGGAAGTAGTTGTAGATGATAGCTTGTTCTGCACAAAATGCGGCACACGCTATCCGGAACCCGAGCGCAAGCTCTGCCCAAAATGTACCGATAAGATGTCGATTTTCTTTAGACTATTGGGTTTCTTTAAATTTTACAAGGGCAAAGTTGCCGCCGTTATGTCGGTTATGCTAGCTATCACCGGTCTTTCAATTCTTGCTCCCTATGTTGGGACGGCCTTTTTTATTGACGAAGTCCTTTCCCCGGACAGCTCATGGTATCGTATGGTTGGTATTGCGGTGCTGGCGATTGTCGGTATCCGCTTGCTTAATACTGGCTTTGAAATGCTCAACGGGGTTGTACTTGCTAAAACCATGCCTTGGATAATCTATGACCTACAGCTGCGCATTTTTGAGGCAATGCAACGCCTTAGCGTGGGTTTTTATATGTCCAAGCGTACGGGAGCCCTTATGAACCGTGTCAGCCGGGACTCCAGAAATATTTATTGGTTCTTCGTTGACGGCGTACCCTTTATAATAGTAAACGTTGCAACCTTTATTGGGATATTCGTAGTTATGTTTCTAATGGAATGGCGGCTTGCGGTTATATGCGTGGTCATCATCCCTGTACTGGCCTTTATGTACAGGATTCTTATGCGGATATTCAGGCGTTTTCATCATAAGTTCTGGGTTATTAATTCCCAGCTTAACAATATGGTTTCCGATTCTGTAAACGGGCAGCGGGTTATTAAGGCCTTCGCCCGCGAAGATGCGGAGTCTAAGCGTTTTTCCAACCTCAGTGCCAAACAGGTAGATGTGGATGTTGCCAGGTTTAACTTGGGCTTTACCGCCTTCCCGCTTATATTTATGTGCATGTTCTTGGGGCAGACGATTGTCATGCTAGTTGGCGGCATGATGGTTATCCGCGGCGAAATGTCCCTGGGCGTGCTTATGGCCTTTCTTGCCTACCTAAATATGTTGTATGGTCCACTGGATTTTCTCGCTACGGTAAGTAACTGGGGATCCAGGTGTATGGACTCGGCCCAGCGTGTTTTTGAGGTTATAGACGCCCACGCGGATATAGTGGAACCTGAAAATCCGGTAATGCTTCCAGAAATGAAAGGTGCGATTTCCGTAAAGGATGTGTGGTTCCAATATGACCCTGCCACACCCGTCCTCAAGGGGATGAAACTGGAGGTGCCTGCCGGTCAAACTCTGGGCATCGTGGGCAAGACTGGTGCCGGGAAATCAACTCTGGCCAATCTTATAGCCCGACTTTACGATGTTACCGAAGGTAGCATTACCGTGGATGGAATAGATGTTAAAGAACTCTCATTATCTCAGCTCCGTTCTAATATAGGAATCGTAAGCCAAGAGATTTACCTATTTATCGGAAGCATTATCGACAATATCCGGTATGCCAAGCCTGATGCGACCTTGGAGGAGGTAATCTGGGCAGCCAAAATGGCCTCTGCTCATGACTTTATTGTGACTCTGCCCGATGGATATGAAACCAGGGTAGGTGCAGGAGGTCAGGAGCTATCCGGCGGTGAACGTCAACGTTTAAGCATTGCCCGTACTATTATTCAAAACCCAAAGATTCTCATATTGGATGAAGCCACCGCGGCCATGGATACAGAAACAGAGGGCAAGATCCAAGGGGCACTCAATAAGCTACAAACCGGTAGAACAACATTGGCAATCGCACATCGCCTGTCCACGTTAAAGGATGCCGACATGCTGGCGGTTATCAACGAAGGAGCAGTAGTAGAAACCGGTACCCATGAGGAATTAATGAGGAAAAAGGGTGAGTATCACAAGCTGTACGCCATACAGATGGAGGGTTTGAAGGTTATAAGTATGGACTAATACTCTGGCGCAATATGGATTGCTTCGTCGCTACGCTCCTCGCAATGACATGTGGGAACTCCTCGTCATTGCGAGCGTAGCGAAGCAATCCAGACTACCCAATAGGAAATGTATTTGTGAGGTGTTATATATGGAAACAATGAAAGAATCGCAACAAAACCAAGGCATAGACCTATCCGATCTCGGAATAATGGATCTTGCCCAAGCAGAATTCTATACTGCCGACGGCGGCTTTACCGGACTTAAGTACAAGGGCGAGGACTACAAGCATATCGTCCTTAGGCGCATCATGCCCATAGACCAGCCCATGAACTATATCTCCATTGCCGATCATGATAATAAAGAGATAGCCATCCTTAAGGATGTTAACGATCTTGCTAAAGACCAGCGACTAATTGTAGAGCGTGAACTCGATAACCGCTACTACTCCCCACAGGTGCTGGACATCATGTCTGTAAAAGATAAGCTGGGCTATGTATACATGGAAATGCGGCTGAGAAATAAACAGGGCAACGAATATGATAAAAGCTGCGCCGTAAAGGATGTAAGCCGTAATATACGTATGCTTAGCAGCAATAGCGTTATAATCTTTGATGTAGATGGTAACCGCTATGTTGTGCCTGACCTGCAACAGCTCAATAAGCAAAGCCTGCGGAAGCTAGATTCATATTTATTCTAGTCAAGACCGCCTTTACCATTAATGACAAAACCAGAAAAGTAACACTTTATGTGCGAGGAGGTAAACCATGGGAATATTTCTACTCGTTATATGGTACATCGTACTTATAATACAAATGTTTTTAGGCTACGGTACCGCATACAGGCTTACCCGAGACGGCGGAGATAATGGAGCATCTCTTTTCGGATGGCTTTTTGCCATAGGCCTAGCAGCGATTATTCCAGGACTGGGATTCTATCTCTGGAATAAATATCGGGACGAGAATAATTATACCTCTATCCACTATACAGGAAGCAAAAAACCCGACTGGCTCTCCCAAGAAACTACCGACATGAAAAAAACAACCAAAAAGTCAAACTGGCAAAACCCTTATGATTCATCCATATAAGGAGGTCACCTACGTGAACCTAAAGCGGATACTCAAGACCGCTATTTTCGCGGTGATATATATCGGCTACCTGGTCTTCCTTGTGTATATAGGACTTGGTCTACTTCTCCTTGCGGGTACCTATGCAACCCTTGGGACTGACTATGTAGGAGGCGGCCCAATGGCTTGGGTTACCCTTGTGTGGATAATCATAACAGTAGTGCAATTCCTGCTGGGTCACTGGCCTGCTTTTCGGCTACTTAGGCAACAGGACAACAATGGTTTATCCCTTTTTGGATGGCTTATTGCAATGTGTGTAGCGGCCTTTGTTCCGGGGCTTGGTTTCTTCCTATGGCATAGGTATCGCAAGAATTTCTTGCAAATAAATAAGTGCGTGGGAGTGGCACAGCCGCTTCCTCTCGAAGTGATTTCTAGCTCGGATAATGACGAATATGCTCTGTAATGGGGCGATGATGGAGCGATAACATGAAAGAATATACATTTGAGTACGACCTGGGCTTAGACATGAGTCCTAGCGCAGGGAGGCTTGTTTTCAGGGAAGATGGGGAAATCAGTATCCAGGAGTATGGGGTGCCGGCTGCCCTTACCCTTTCAACTGACGGTGTTGAAGAAATAGCGGTACGAGCTGGTGTAGGCTGTGGGCTTTTGTATGTAAAATATAAAACCCCTGAAGATGCAGACAAAGAGACTCCCGACTTCAAGCTATTATGCCGCTTTACCATGAGCGGACTGGACCCTGCCGGAGAATTTTGCAAAATCGTAAACTTCTATATCACAACAGGAACAATCGACATACCGGAAATCGTAGAAAAGCGTGTCTGCGAAAAATGTAACCGCCCTATGGTTAAAGATATCCGCGTATGCGTATTCTGTTATAACCAATTTGGCGTGTTAAAAAGAGCTGGTAGCTTTATAAAGCCCTATGCCAAAACCCTGACTCTATCACAATTAATGTCCATGTTTACATTAATCACGTTCTTGTCGGCACCGATATTCACACGACTATTAGTAGACCGATTTTGGGAGCCCCAACTGGGCACATTGGCAGAGGTTGGGCTTCTTATTGGGATAATGTTCTTCCTTAGGTTTGGGGGAGAGCTTGTATTTATCATGACGGCCCGTATTTTTAACAAGGCTGCCATACATTTTTCCAATGACATGCGTGTTGCCACCTACCAGAAACTACAAAGCCATTCCATGACGCTTTTTGCTAAGCGTACCCCTGGGGACCTTATTCGCCGTATCGTGGATGATACCGGGGTAGTCGGGGATTTCTTTACAGATTTGGCCCGCTGGATGATGGAAATGATAATAATGATTCTCCTTGCTTTTACTATCCTGTTTATCACTAACTGGCGGTTGGCTTTTCTTGTGTTGGCACCCGTTCCCATCGTCTTTTACTGTGCCTACAGGTTCCGGTTGCTAATGCGCGCCAGATTCGAACGGCAATGGCGTAAGGGTGCCAAGGTAAATTCTATTTTGCACGATATCATCAAGGGAATCCGCACGGTAAAGGCCTTCGGCAACGAGGAAAAGGAAATAAAGAAATATGCCGACGCTAACCATGAGTTGGCCTCAATAGGTTCCGATAACGAAAAGCTCTGGTCATTAATGTTTCCACCAATGGGTTTTATTTCCGGTATCGGTGAGTTTCTTGTTCTCTTTATCGGCGGCTGGATGGTTCTTAACCAAGCCTTTGGTGTGACCTTGGGTGTACTGTTTCAGTTTACTATGTATATGGGCTTTATCTTCTGGCCACTTAGGATGCTTTCAAACGCGCCCAGATGGATAGCAAATACCACAACCAGCATGGTAAAGATATTTGAGCTCCTGGACGACGAGTCCGAAATAAAGGAAGCAAAAACGCCTAAAAGCGTGCCTATCTCTGGGGATGTTGCATATGACAACGTAACTTTTGGATATAAATCCTACGAGCCTGTTCTCAAGGGTGTGGACCTGAAAATAAATCCCGGTGAAATGATTGGTTTGGTCGGTAAATCCGGTGTGGGCAAATCAACATTAATAAACCTTGCCATGCGTTTATATGACCCAAATACCGGGCGGATTGCCATAAATGACACAGATATCCGGGATATTTCCCCAAGCCATTTGCATGAGAACACTGGCGTTGTATTCCAGGATACCTTCCTTTTTGCCGGGACTTTCTATGAGAATATTGCTTACGGCAAACCCGGGGCCTCATATGAGGAAGTAATTGCCGCCTCCAAGGCTGCCAACGCACATGATTTTATTACCCAAACCGCAGATGGCTATGAGACCCTTGTCGGCGAAGGTGGCCAAACCCTATCCGGTGGTGAGCGGCAACGACTAAGTATTGCCCGCGCAATAATAAAGAATCCGGACTTGCTGATTTTAGACGAAGCCACAAGCTCACTGGATGTAGAAACCGAGTCACTGATTCAAGACAGTCTCAACCGTATTACCCAAGGCCGTACCACTATTGCAATCGCTCATAGGCTTTCGACACTACGTAATGCCGATAGGCTGGTTGTACTGGACGAAGGCGGGGTTGCGGAAGTCGGCACTCACAGGGAGCTCCTCAGCAAGAAGGGGCTTTACTATAACTTGGTAATGGCCCAACGTCAGAGCAGCCGCAAAGAAGAAAATGCTGAATCTAAATCATAACCAGCAACGGGCTGCAAGTCATAAAACTGGCCCTATGATGGTATTAGCTGGCCCCGGCAGTGGAAAGACTGCCGTAATCGTGGCGCGGACTGCTGAGCTGATAAAATCTCATCAAATCGACCCAAGGTGTATTTTGGTTATAACTTACTCCAAAGCCGCCGCTACAGAAATGCAGCGGCGGTTTCTTCAATCAGATGGAAATGCGGGGAGAACACCGGTATTTGGGACATTTCACTCGGTATTTTTTCGTATCTTGCGAGGGCGTCATGATTACAACGTGGAGCAGATTATGCAGGAAGGAGAGCGCCGTACTGCTGTACGGGGCTTTCTATCGGAGATGGGCTATGACTTGGATGACGAGTTTCTTTCTGCCGTGCTTGGCGAGATGTCACTCATAAGAAACGAGCTCCATGATTTGCTGCATTATCATTCGGCGACTATAGGCGCGGAGGACTTCCGACGGATTTGTGATATGTATGAAGCCTTCAAATCCGAGAAAAATAAAATAGACTTCGATGATATGCTCACCCTTACATATTCCATGCTTAAAAACGAGCCCGGGCAGCTGGCGAGCTTGCGTCAAGCTTATCAATACATAATGATAGACGAGTTCCAAGATATAAACCGGGTGCAGTATGAGACGGTTAAGCTGTTTGCAGCACCGGCTAATAATATATTTATCGTTGGGGATGATGACCAGAGCATTTATAGATTTCGGGGCTCGAGACCGGAGTTTTTGCTCAATTTTCCTTCAGATTATCCCGGGGCTGACCAGGTGACCTTGGATATCAACTACCGTTCCACAAATCAGATTATCGATTACTCCAATAAAATTATTTCCGCAAATCTATTGCGCTATAAGAAAGAAATCACCGGCACGGCCCAAGAAGGCCCAAAACCTTTGATTCTAGTGTCCAATGACCAAAACCACGAAGCTGCCAAAATTGCTGAAAGAATCCGTGCAATGCAGAAAAAGGGTGGAGATTTGGATAACATTGCAATAATCTATCGCCTTAACTTACAAGCAAGGGCATTTGCGGACGCCTTCATGAATGCAAACATCCCATATCGTAACCGAGACGAGATGCCGATAATCTACGACCACTGGATTGCGGCGGATTTTTTTGCGTATCTGCGACTGGCCCTGCGGCTGTATCGTAAGCAGAAAACCGGACATGACCCAGATGCAGAGCGGATTATAAACAAGCCCTACCGCTATATCGGAAAAGCATTTATTCAAGGAATGAAGCAGGCCAACAGCGATATGTTCGCAGCATACCATCGGGATCCAACCTTACACGCCGCATCAAAAACCAAGATAGAGGAGCTTAAATCCGACCTAATAACCGTGGCAAAACGGGATACAACCGCTGCAATAAGATATATACGACAGGGAATGGGTTATAATGACCATATAAAGGATCATGCAGCATATCGCAAGCTAAATCCCTCGGGGCTTTTGGAAATAGCAGATGAGCTTCAGGAAGCGGCAAAGGCTTTCCCTACGCCGGAGGACTTCATGGCCCATGTAAAAGCCGCCATTGCTGCCGCGAAAAACGCAGAAAGCGAACGAGGCCCTGCTGTGACCCTGACCACCTTCCATAGTGCAAAAGGCCTTGAGTTTGACCGAGTGTTTATAGCCGGTGCGGTGGAAGATGTAATACCATATGTGCGCAGTAAAACAGAAGCTGATATCGAAGAGGAGCGGCGATTGTTCTATGTAGGGGTGACAAGGGCCAGGCATGATCTATATATTTCAACAATTAAGACGAGATATGAAAAAAAGGTTGAACCTTCCCGGTTCTTGGGGTTAAAATAGGACTTGGCTTACCCCCTTTCTTAAAGGGGGGTTAGAGTAGCGTCAGCTGCTCCCCGCGAGCCGGTTTCATATGGCCGGTGGCGAATAAGCTCCGAAATGGGGCGTTTGGAGGCACTACAATGAGAAAATTCTTACGTAGGCATAAGCAGAAGTTTGTAGTTGTGATATGCATAATTATAGCCCTTGCAATGGGTCTTGGGTCCTTAGCGGCGTTTTTTATGTAGGGTGGAACCAAAATTTATTTTTATTGTTGTCTGCTTTATGGTGGCACTAGGGACTTATTTTTTTTGCAAGAATAAGCGGGATTGGTTCTGGCTTGCTTTGGCCCTTGGGTTTACTGTGGTGGCGGATTATTTTTTGGTACTGCATGACTGGCATCTGCCAGGCATTGCGGTATTTTGTTTTGCTCATTTGGCTTATATTTCACGGGCTGTGCGTGGGGGTTGTCAGGAAAACTGTCCCCTGGCCAACTGGTGGATTGCGGTATGGGTTGTTGCGTTGGTTGTTATTGCCGTAGTCGCGTTTATTTGGCTGGATGGGATTTTTGTTGTTACGGCTCTTTATGCTTTGCTGTTTATCACCAATATAATAATAAGTGCCCGTTATCTTAAGCATAATCGAAAGCTTACGATAACGGGCCTTTTATTGTTTGCGGCTTGTGATATTTGCGTACTTATCTTTAATTTGCCGGTTTATATTGGAGCGCCAGGTTGGCTTCGCGGGGTTTTCCCATTGATCTGGGTGTTTTATTTGCCATCACAGGTGTTGCTCGCTGTTAGTGCGGCGGATTATTCGGTGGGCAAAACTAAGATGTAATAATCAAGCTTTCTTTCGCCTACAGCTATAGTTTTTCCATACCTAAAACCCAGTTTATTAATAATGTGCTGTGATTTTTCATTTTTATTATCATGCCAAAAACCCGCTGACAAAAATGATGTGATTTCAGAAGCATTAGCGATTACTTTATTTAATGCCTCTTGCATATAACCATGGTTCCAATATGCTTCATTCAACATATAACCCAAATTTCTTCCACAAGGGTTATTGTCAGCATCGTCGTTTAATCCTACAGTGCCAATGATTTTACCTGTTGTTCGTAACTCAAGTGCATAATTGTTTTTTGCGCTTATTAAATATTGCAGCATCGGCATACATTCGCCTTTACTATGTTTAGGACTATCACCATGAGGAATAGTGACATTTGGATTTAACCATAGCTCAGAGAAATCGTCTAAATCGGTTAACTCCCAATCTCTTAAAATCAAGCGTTCTGTCTCGAGTGTTTTCATACACCACCACCATGCAAATTTTATGTCCCCTATTAGTACAACTCCACCCCAACCACCGTATCCACCATATCAGGCAAAATCGGGCTATCCCCAAAGGATATAAAGGTCACATCCTTGTGAGCGTATAAATACCAAGCGTCTGACGGCTGCATTTCGGCACCGGAAGCTACATACCACATTCTTTTTATTTCCTCGGGCTTGATACCTGTTAGTGGCACAGCTCCGATTTGGTTTTCCATTATGTGATAGTACAGGATTTTACCGTTGCGGGTGATTCTACCGTATTCCGGTTTGGGCAGGTCGGCATAGCCGCAGCCATAGATGGATTCACTGTTTTGTTGCATCCATTCACCGATTTTTTCAAGGATATTCAAGGATTCCTTGGGGATGTTGCCTTTGGCATCGGGTCCCACATTAAGAAGAAGATTACCCCCTTTGGAGACGCATTCCACCAGTTTTCTTATACACATATCCGCAGGCTTGTAATTACGGTCTGTGGCATGGTAACCCCAATGGCCGTTCATGGTGATGCATGCTTCCCACAGCATTGGTTGACCGTTTTTGTCACGTATGCCATCCAGTGGGATAATTTGCTCCGGAGATACATAATCTCCCGCGTATTCATAAGGGATGTCACTTTCCATGGGGCCATAACCATCACTACCATGGCCATCCAAGCGGTTATCAATTAGCACATCTGGCCAATAGCCGCGAATCATCCGTACCAGCTCTGTTGCCTTCCATTTCTCACCGTGCATGTCGTCATATGAGAAATCGAACCAGAACAGGTCAATCTGGCCGTAGTTTGTGCATAGTTCCTCAACTTGGCCATGCATGTATTTGAGATAATTATCGAAGTTGTATTTGTAATCCTTATACGCCTCGTTATCACGCATAGGGTGAATCTTGTCGCCGTAGTGAGGATAGTCAGGATGATGCCAGTCTATCAAGCTGTAGTATAGGCCGATTTTTATGCCTTCTGCCCGAAAGGCGTCTACATATTCCTTTATCAGGTCCCGGCCGGCCTTGGTATTAGTGGCCTTGTAATCTGTGAGCTTACTGTCAAAAAGACAGAAACCATCGTGATGCTTGGCAGTAAGTACGGCGTACTTCATGCCGGCGTACTTCGCGGCTTTGGCCCAGGCAACGGGGTCATAATCCACCGGGTCGAAATTATCAAAATGGGGTTGATAATCTTCTACGGTGATTCTTTCGATACTGCGTACCCATTCGCCACGGGCAGGAATGGCATAGATACCCCAGTGGATAAACATGCCGAATCTTGCGTGGGTAAACCAGTCTGTTTTTTTCATGGAATCACTCCTATTGTATAATGTCTTCCTCTCCTCGGGAAAAATGCATCACTAGTTTTGCTAACTCCTCCTCGGTAATAACAGCCACCCCAAGCTGGGCGGCTTTTTTATTTTTTGAAGATGAGGAGGAGGCGTCGTTATTTATTAGATATGAAGTCTTTGCGGTTACACTGCCTGTTACCTTGCCTCCCAGACTTTCTACATGACTTTGTAGGGCCTTGCGATTGGGATAGCCCATCACATCACCTGTGATTACAAAGACCATCCCTGCCAATGGCTGTGAGCCTTCAAGTGGTGCGGCGGGAACAGCCTTCAGGCGTAGATATGTCAGGGTTTCTTGGGCAACAGCCGTATTGATATTGTTGGCGAAGTATGAATGAAGGGAATGGGAAATAGCCTCACCAAAGCCTTTGACCTCGGACAAGATTTCCTGATAATTTTCATCCCGGCAGGCGGTGGCTATTTGGGCGAAGTCATGGGAGAAATAAGCGCAAAGGAGTTTGGCATTGGCCAAGCCAACATGGCGTATGCCTAAAGCATATATAAAATTGGGAAGGGCTATATCCTTGGCCTTTTCGATGGCAGTCCGAAGCTTTTCGTAAGAACGCTTGCCAAAGCCCTCCATGGAGATAATATTTTCTTTGTAGTTTTCAAGCTTGAATATATCCGGGAATTTTTCTACCAAGCCCCGGGCTAGGAGTTTCTCCAAGGTCTGCTCTGATAGACCTTCAATATTCATTCCATCCCGGCCGACAAAGTGTACCAAGGACTGAATTTGCTTGGCGGCGCAAGCGGGGTTTATGCAGAGCAGGACTTCGCTGTCTACCGGGGTATCAATTTCTGTATCCCCTCCGCATGTAGGGCATTTATCCGGTATTTCTACCGTCCCGCTGCGAGTATGATTTTCGGCAACCTGTGGGATTATCATATTTGCCTTGAAAACAGAAAGCGAATCCCCTATTCCCAATTCAAGGCCCTTTAATATACTTACATTATGGAGACTGGCCCGGCTTACAACAGAGCCTTCGATTTCCACAGGTTCGAATATAGCCACCGGGTTAATAAGCCCCGTCCGAGAGGGATTCCACTCTATTTCCCTTAAAATAGTCTCGGAAGTGTCATCTGCCCATTTGAATGCAAGGCTGTCCCTAGGAAACTTGGAAGTTACCCCAAGAGATGTACTATACTTGATATCATCAAAGGTAAGCACCAGCCCATCTGTAGCAATGGGCAACTCAGGTATCCCGGCCTTGTATTTCTCCACAGCTTGAGTCACGGTTTCGGCAGTAACCAAATCATGCCCCACCACCTCAAAACCCATCTCAGCCAACCATACAAGTTGAGCGGATTTATGATTCATAACTGAACCCTCATCCACCACCCCAAAGGCATAAAAAAACACCCGTCGCTTGGACGCTACTTCGCTGTTAAGCTGACGTACCGTTCCGCTGCATAGATTACGAGGGTTTTTGTAGTTTTGATTTGTGTTGATTGCCTCAAAATCCGCAAAGGTGATTACCGCCTCACCTCTCACAGAGAAACTTCCCTGATAGGGTATAGTCAATGGGATATTGGCAAAAACCCGTGCGTTGTGAGTAACATCCTCGCCGATTTGGCCGTTGCCACGGGTCAGGGCCTGTTTCAATGTCCCGTTTTCATATCGTAAAACAATGGAAAGACCGTCCAATTTCCATAAAAGCAACCCCTGCATTTCCTCCAAAAATTCAACCAGCGCATCAGCATCCTTGGTTTTATCCAAGGACAGCATAGGGATATCGTGAGGGGCTTTTTCTAGGGAAGATACAATCTCGTACCCCACCTTCCTGGTGGGGCTTGCAGCTAATTGTATGCCTGTTTGAGCTTCCAACTCCATCAGTCGGTCATAAAGGGCATCATACTCGTAATCGGACATTACTTCTCTGTCCTCTTGGTAATATGCCCGAGAGGCAGCATTGAGACGCGCAACAAGTTCGTGCACTTCGTGATTTTTCACTCTGCAATCCTCAACATATCCCTGGTGATATCCGTTGTAAATGGGTTGACCGTGCTATTGACCAAATCTAGTATACGCTCTGGACAGGGCATTTCATACCAGCCTTGACGGCGGGTATAGGCGATGGGCAATGTATGAGTTTCCAGTGCCGCAGGATTAGTAGAAAGAGCCAGCTGCTGCCCAAACCATATGAGATGGCGTAATTCTAAATCCGTATCTAGTAAATCTCCCCCTAGACGCACTAATTCTGGGATTCTAGGAATATTGACAGGGCGTATCATTGTTCTAAACAGCGCGGTCAATAGCTGCTGCTGATGCTCTATTCGGGTAAAATCGGTGATGGCTCTAAAGCCAGGGTCTGCGTTCCTATACCTGGCGAAGTTCATTGCATTTAGCCCGTCCAGTAGCTGTACTCCTGCTGGGATATCTATAACTAAATCCTGATAAGGGTCTGTATAGCGCATATGGAAGGGGACATTGATTTCTACCCCGCCGATAGCGTCTATAATTTCCACTACTATATCCATATCCAGCATTACATAAAAGTCCGGCCTAAAACCCAACAAAGTCTGTACTTCTCGCTTTAGTTGCTCGACACCACCTTCATGACCGCCCCCATGAAGACGCCCTGCGGGATAGGCAGAGTTTATCTTACGAGCTCGACGCTGGACATCTACACGGGTATCTCGGGGGATGTTGATTATGTATCCCCGCCCGGCTATTTCATCAAAGCCGGCTACCATGATTGTGTCTGTGTTTGCACCCTCGTCCAAACCAAAAATCAAGAACGTAAAGAATCTCTCCCGTCGCGCCCATTCAGACTCGACAAAAGGAGCAAGGCCCTCCAGAATATATTCATCCACCGGGTCCGGCTCAGGAGCTATAAAGGCAGGTGCGTCGGCTTCTCTAGGACGTGGGGTTTGTACATGCTCTGGCAGGATTACGGTTATGTCCGGCTGCTCCGGTGGCTGTATTTGGCTATGCCAATAGCCATAGAGCCCTGCGGCAACGCAGAGCATGAAAATCGTGGTTATAAAAAAAGACTTGAAAAAGGCACTACGCCTTTTTCTTCTTAGCCGCCTAGCCCTGATACTCGGATGGGGCCTACCCCTTAACGGCCTGATGTTTCTGTTGTGCAAATATATTCCTTCTTTCTTTGACTACTCTGCTGCCCCTACAGACACGGCATAAACAGTATATTCGTTAAGGCCGTCTACACCGATAACCTCGTCGCACAAAGCTTGGTCATAGGCGGCCATACAGCAGCTACCCAGCCCTAGAGCCACGGCGGAAAGCATAACATTCTGGCCCAAGTGCCCTAAATCTATAAGGACTACCCGATGGGCTGCATGGATATATCTCCACTCTGCCCTGTATGGGATGCAAGTGTAAAACAGAATTACCGGAGCTTTTGCAGCCCAAGCTTGGCCTGCCACCATTGCAGTGATTTTTTCTGAATAATTTTCTATTGGGCCAAGGCGTTCGATTGCAACTTTTTTCTCCGCCATATATTCCATAGGAAGATAGCGGTACAGCCCCGGTTCCAGGCCATCTACCGCCTGCACTGTAATATATGTCTCGAAGGGATGCCTCGCTCCGCCGCTGGGTACCGTGCGGAAGGTGGATACACCCCGCTCGCCCTGTACACCTTGGGTGCTCCAAAGCATAAAGGCCAGTTGTGCCTGGGTCATGGCCTCGCCAGAATAATTGCGAAGGCTACGCCTGGTGTCCAGGATTTGCATGTAGTCCGGGGTGGTAAGGGCATCTTCAAAGGGAGGCAGATGAATCACTTCGCCTTTGATAGGATTCGTCAAGGGAGGAGGATCTATACCCTTGGATTGGTCACTTTTGCCCATAAAATTTCTGAAAGCCGGGCAATGCATAAATTTGCGGTTTTCTGTGTACATGCATACCTCCTAATTAGTAAATTTTCTTCTGGGATGTTTCTACCCAGAAAAAATTTGCGGTTTTTGCCGTAGGCAAAAAAATTTCATGCATTAGTAAATTTTCTTCTGGGATGCTTTTGCCCAGAAAAAATTTGCGGTTTTTGCCGTAGGCAAAAAAATTTCAAAAATATATTGTCAAATAATAGTCTGGGGGCGGTATAAAGTAAATGGATTTTTCGATTCGAATAACTATATTAGGATATAGCCACATAATAATGTTCTCCGAATGGTGAAAAGATGTTTACCACGAAAAACACGAACATGGGTGCGTTATTGCTACCCACACCGATATAGGCACCACATACAGCCACATACAAAAAATCTAAAACCATTCTTGATAGTCTGGGAAAAGTTCACAAAATTTTGCTACATCGCCTTGTACAACGGTGTCGAATTTATCTGCACCACGGCTTCGTCTAAGAACAAGTTGCACCAACACCGCACTCGCTGTGTCAAGCTCGTTGCTTTGTAATAGTGTTTTGGGGCCTTTTACATCACTTTCGCTTCTGTTTTTGCTTGCGAAATCAAAATCGGATTCTTCTAATGACCCGTCAATGCATTTATCAAAAAAGGTTTGTGCTGACGGTAATAATGAGTTTACGCCTGTTAGGTGTGGGTAATTGTCTGCATTGGCACTTATTATGTAGTAAGGCTTAATCTTGAAATCCTCGCTAAAAATCAAATAATCGTAATCAATAAAAACAGCCTTGTAGTCGGCGGCTGACTTAACTATCTCGCTACGCGTGCGTTGTTTGAATGTCAGTTTAGACATGGTATCTCCCAAAGTAAAAAGGGGATGAATAATCATCCCCCACTACTGCTTTTTAGCAGGACGCTCTGCAATCGGACAGGTTTTAGGTCTCTGGCCCGACCAATCGGTACAAGTTTAATGTCTTTGCCCCGACAATTGATTTTACAGTTTCAAATGCCTTGCGGCATATTCATATTATATGCAGAATCACAGAAAAATGCAATGTAACATTTTTTTGTTGGCTACGGCTAACTACGACTGCTCTCGCCGCGCTTCTTCCCTAAAGCCAGATATCCAGCATCTACAAGCTGGATGGGTGGCGGCAAGCGTTTTTTTGGTTGGGGATGTATGGCAGTATTGCTACGCCTATTTTGCTGGTGATGAATTGGTTATAAGGCCAATACATGAAAAGCAGATGCTACACCATACGTTAGCATCTGCTTTTTGCTTTTAATAGAAAATGCTTATTTGATATAGGAGCAAGTCTATATCGTCCATATTGATATAGACTTTTACAAAAACAGGCTGAGTTTATTTCTTAGGTAGGTTCATTGAGGACGTAATGTATTCTATCATACTCATTTCTTGTTTATTTCTCCAGTCGCATAAAAAAACGTCAAAAACCGAGTCATTGATATTCTCAGCTAAATTAATTATATGTGGTCTATCAAGACCATAAAGTCCCACCGCGCATTTTAGCTTATTCATTACCTTGAAAAATAGCAATCCATGATATTGATCTCCTAACTTCTGACCACGCACGGCATCATATTTAGTGATAAAATCAGAGAAAGAACCCTCACTATCATTTTTGTCATAATCCATCGCATCAAAAAAGCAACTCATACTCTCGCCTATATAAATAGCTCTTCTGATGGGGTCAAAATTTGATTGAAGCACGAACTTACTTCCCATAAGGTGTGCTAAACCATTAAACGCAATCTTTGCAATAACCCGATATCGGTCATTATAGTTAAATTCCAATGTTATGTTGGTTGATACTTGTGACTGCGTAATAGCAACATCATCAATGTTGAATGGCATTATAAACTTGTTATTTTCCACAGCTTCAAACATCCGTATTACGAAATTAGTAACATATTTCTTTGCCTTGTCGGTACAATGAATTGGGTTAAGAACAAGATTCCACTTGTCGTCATAATGCCCAAAGATATATTCTGATTTCTCAAGCCTTTCATCTGGTATTACACATACATCAGTCGCTGAATTTATTTCTCTAAGAGCATCAAAAAAAACAGCAAGTACCTCTCTATTCGAGAGATTGCTAGTAGGCACTAGCGAAAACTTAACACGACCAGTGCTTTCACGTATATGCATCTGATTTATTGAATATGGCTTGCCAAGTTTTCGATAACCAAGTCCAAATTCAAAATCCTCAATATTTTGAAAAATACCTATACCAGAAGCAGTTGCTTTTTTAGGATTTAGACTCCCTCGCTTCCCTGGCCCTATGGACTCCCGCATCAAGCTGATTTCTGTTTTTCGGGCAAACGACAGTTCTAGCTGTGAAAACATTGAATTAACCTCATCGCTAACATAACCTTTTGGTAATCTTTGCATCCCTCCAATACATGCAGGTATAATATGTTCCCGTGTTTCAAATGTTGCATCAGTAGTAGTTTTTAACGAGTAAATACATTTTTGTTCCATGGTGTACCCCCCAATTTTTCTCATGCTAATATTATCTGCACTCGCTCTCAACATGCTTTTGATATAGTTGCATCAAGGCCGCCACACAATCTGCTTCAGAGAAATCCTTGATAGGAAAACCATATAGCTTCATCACAGCGCGGTCAAGATTTTGATGGGCTTTTCGCAACTCCGGCGGCATAGTTAGTGGGTCATATAAATCGGCAAGAGAATTGCCTGCGTACTCCTCTCGCGCATCCAAAACAGCTTTTGCCAATTTGCCTATTTCGTCTACTTGACTCTCGGTTGCATCTGGCCACGGGAAGTTGTTGTACACCGCAGGGGTATAGCGGTAATCGCTTTTTAGTCGCCCGCACACAACACGCATCCACGCCATATGGACATTGGATGTCATAACACCAAAAATATAAAGCGTCGAATCAGGAACGATATACACCATATTGCTGGCAATAACATTAGGCTCCATGTACCCTATAGGAATATATCTACGCTTTTCTGATGATACCTCCGGCACAACTAAATATTGAGATTCTGGTTGTCTTATTTGAGTAAACAGCATTGGCGTATCAGCATCACGACGGACAGAAGCAGTCGGGCTTTTTGCGCGTGTGTCAGCAACCATTTCTAATCGATTCATTATTGGCTTCATTGAACGGTATTCCTTGGGCATGACACCTTTTAACCATAAACAGTAGCGTAGCTTGTTATTAATAAAATCATCTGCACTAATGTACCGCTTAATCCAATTATCGGATTGCGGAAATTCTGTAATTAGAAGTTCTCTTTCCTCGCCAGTGAGAATGAGATTTCCACCATCGGTTGGCTGGCTACCCTTACTCATTTCTGGCATACCATGAGTTAAGGGTTTGCCGCGTGACTGGATGAAAACATTAGGGGCGGCAAGTAAATACCCATTAATATTACTTGTATCAATAACTACATCATCTTGAAACAATCGCTTGGCCTTAATTAGCCCACTCTTTGCAAAACCAACGATTATGCAATATACAGCGGCTTTTCCTTTAGCTTCATTGTTCCATAAAAATGATGTTCGAGCAAAAGTTATTTCAAAGCCCTGTTCAAATATTGGCTTCCACATTACTGAAACTGATTCACCTTGGACGATAGAGTTAGTCGATACAAAAGCCGCTTTTATTGCTGTGTTTTCCATGAAATCGACGGCTTTCTTATACCAACAGCAAACATAATCCAATTTTCCTGACTTGCTACTATCTTTATATACAAAATTCATATCTTCTTTCTGCTGTGCATTGCGAAATTGGTGTCCTACAAATGGCGGATTACCTAAAATATAAGAAAGCTGATGCTTTGACACAACACTCTCCCAATCAATCCGCAATGCATTCTCATGTACAATAGTTGCGCTCTGCGACAACGGCAACCGCGCAAAGTACACCCCAAACTGCTCACTAACCCGCAGATTCATTTGATGGTCGGTAAGCCACATACCCACTTGCGCTATCTGGCAGGGGAAGCTCTCGTACTCAATACCATAGAACTGCTCAACACTAACCTTTAGCATAGGTGATATATCAAGGGTCAACTGGGTTGTACTACTTTTCATTTTCAATATTTCAAGTTCCAGCAAGCGCAATTCCCTATATGTGATTATAAGGAAGTTGCCGCACCCTGCTGCTGGGTCTAAAAACTTTAACCGCGCAACTTTCTCATGAAAGCGGTCAAGGGCGGTTGGGTCAGTTTTCACTTTATCAAACTCTTGCCATAGCCCGTCCAAAAACAGCGGGTTAATTAGCTTTAATATATTTTCTTCGCTAGTGTAATGCGCCCCTAACTCCCGCCGCTGGTCTTTGTCCATAACCCCTTGAAACATTGCACCAAATATCGCGGGGCTGATTTTATTCCAGTCAAAGTTAAGGCAGTCAATAAGAGTCTGCCGCATTTTCGCGTCAAACTCCGCAGATGGCAGATAATCATTGAATAGTTTGCCGTTAATATAGCGAAATTGTTTTAACTCGTCTGATAGCAACGTTCTCTTGTCACGCACTTCCGACGGCATATTCAAGACTTCAAACAGCTTGCTTATACGCTCGGAGAGGTCTGTGCCGTCTGGTTTAGATGCTTCGACATAGCGGTATAAGCTATCCTTTGGAAATATACCCGTATCATCCGCGAACAAACAAAACAGCAACCGCACTAGATATACCCTAAGTTCGTGGCCGTCATATCCGTGGGTTTTTAATTGGTCGTGTAGCTTCGCCATTTTTTCTGCGGCTCTTACGTTGACCTCTATCTGGTCATCGCGGGTGCGCTCTGTTGTATATCCAGCTATATTGGCGAAGCGTTTTATGTGTTTGCGCAGGTCTTTTGTCTTGAATGTATATTCCTCGTTTGTGGAGCGGCGCGATAGCTTGATTGTTTCAAAGTCACATACCATCCATAGGTCGGGGATTTCATTTTCTGGTAGGTGTGACATGTAATTACGCAATTGCTCAAAAGCCGCT
>WQVF01000028.1 GCA_009781725.1 Defluviitaleaceae bacterium | reverse complement strand
CGGCTACGCTCCGGGTTATCTCCGAAGGGATAGACGCGGTGGACTAATTTTAAGCCCATTAGCGTTTTGATATACTTTATTGTCTTGGACGTGTTTTCGCCAATTTTCGTTGATATTTCATTTAGGCGGCTACTGCCTGTTGCAATAGCCGTCAGGATAGAGTTATAAACCGTGGGCTCGCGTAATTCTTGCTTCAAGAGCATTGTCGGCTCTGTAAAAAGGTAGCCCTGCGGATCGAAATACAACTCCTTGACATTCTCCTCAAAACTCATGCGTGTATCAACCATCGCAAGGTAATGAGGTGTACCGCCAAATGTTGCATAGTATTTTATCTTATCCTCGGCGGTTGTAGCCGGCAACATTTTTGCCGCATCATAATAATCCAGTCCACCAAGCTCAATTTGCGCTGTACGCCGACCAAAGAGAGGGCTTTTATAGCCCAACACATCACTTTCCATGAAACCAATCTGGCTGCCGCATAGTAGCAAAAAAAGCCCAGTATGCCGAAGTTTATGGTCTATAATGTGTTGCATTATTGATGTGAGAGATGGGGATGCATTTGCCGCATATGGGAACTCATCAATGGCCAAAATAAACTTCCTGGTTATAGCTTGCTGGGCAATGAAATCAAATGCAGCATCCCAACCAGTAAAAGCCCCGGCTGATGTGGGTAAACCGAAGAAACGGTACAATGCCTCGGAGAAGTTTTGCAAATTCATCTTTTCACTTATTTCTTTTGCAGAAAATAGTATGGCTGGCTTGTTTTTAATGAACTCACTGACAAGGGTGGTCTTACCCACACGCCTGCGCCCATACATGACTACCATTTGAAACTTGTCGCGGGAATACGCCTTTTCTAATGCCGTTAATTCCGCCTCACGTCCAATGAACATACTACCACCACCATTTACTGAATTGTGTTTATTATACTCGTGATTCAGTAAATGGTCAAGGTTGCAGCAAATTATCCTTCATCAAAAAGAAAAGCCCAGGGATGCAACTGTGCACCCCAGGCCTTTGTCAGATTACTATGTCACCGCATTCAGGTGCTATGAATCACACATGCCCCTATTTTATGCAGACTATCGGGGTAGTTAAAATAATCGAATGCGACGTAACGACCGATAATCTCTAGGTGCTGCACCAAGGTCAATATATAGGTATAGTGCTTCTATAGCTCTTTGGGAATGGATGAACCGATATGCCACTATCGTAACACTATAGCGAATTAATTCGAAATCAGTCCAGCCTGTCGCCGAAAACGTGTAGAATCGTTTACGATTTTCGGCTCGGTCTGGACTGTTTCTCATTTAATTCGCTATAACTGTTTGAGTAGTAAAAGGAGCATTGTGATTTGCCTCGAATTGACTAAGATTGCGGTAGCGGGGTACAGTAATCGACTGTCGAACCTCATTGGTCATACTCGTGTAAGTACAACTCTTAACCTGTATTCCTACGTAGTAGATGACAAGGTGTACAAGCAAACAGCCAAGACCCTAGACGGCGCATTCAATAACCTTACAAAGAAAAATCCGCCAGACTCCTCACAAGTCTAACGGACACACGTTGGAACTTCACTTCCAATGACCCTCTAAAATTGACAGCAACGCCGTTAAATTTATGCAACTTTAGAGGGAAAACACAAAGCTACTGACCGGGATTGAACCGGTGACCTCGTCCTTACCAAGGACGCGCTCTACCGACTGAGCTACAGCAGCAAAGTAGAATTAGAACGGGTGGAAGATTAGCATATGGTTGTGGGGCTGTCAAGGGACTCCTGGACTCTTGACAAAAATACACAAAACGAATAATATGCACATGTTCGGTTTTGCGAAACGGAGTATGTGTTCGTCCGGGAGGGGTATTGTGAACAAGGAAATTATACGTCAAGCTGCTGAGCAGCATCCAACTTTGGTTTTGCAGCCATTTGACGCTATTATGGGCATGGATGGCTTTGATGCGATTTACACCCTTTGTGAAAATATTGGAGGGGCAACGGTTTACATCCCTTCCATTAAGAAGATATTTGCCGAATGTATGGCCCGGGAGGCCCTAAAGGAGTTTAATGGTTATAACTTCGACGTTCTGGCAAAAAAATACGGTTTTAGCCACCGCCACTTGCGGCGGCTGGTAGACAATAAAAAAGCCTCGGGAGGATAAAAACCCCCGAGGCTTTTTATTGGTGCGTATATTAGTGCATATCATCTGCTTCAGTATTGATATAAATCCGACCTTCGAAGGAATATGCGCTTCCCATGCCAAATACATCCCTAAAGAATAGTATCGGTACATAAACAGTCCCATAAAAATCTACAGAGCCGTTATGCAGGGTTACGTTCTGACCGTCCACGTTAAAGTCATTGCTGCCTACTATAAAGGAAATGCTGCCGTTACGGCCTTCTAACGTTACTTCCCCTGTTTCTTGGTTCCACTCAGCTGGAGAGCCTAGGAATTCCACTACGGGCATAAGCTCCACATGAGTTTGAAAGTCCACATCTGGATTCATGAATATTGCCAATGGGCCTACAAGTCCTTCTCCGTCGATTACGATACAGTAATGCGAATCCACATCTTCAAATACCCAGTCGTCAGGGAGGTCAATCATTTCCGGGCCGGTTGTGGGCATTTCGTATAGTACTACGATTTGGATTGGAGTTGTTTGTGGCGGAAAGCTTCTTGTGGATATGGCATAGGAGACTACCAGCACACGGCCAACTAGGTCACCATCAAAAGCTTCGCCGCTTTGGAGGATAATTTCTGTGTCGCCCCCTAAGTTGATTACCAGCTCTCCGTCAGCACTTTTTAGTTGGTCATCAGAAAGCTCGAAGAACCTATCAACAAAGATAAAGGGGATACCATCATCTTGGATGTCATCATTGTTAACGATAACGCTGACATTGTATTGTGGGGGATAGATTGCCATCATGAAGGTATCAAGGAAGAAATAGCCGGTGATTGTGGTGCCTGCTTCTGGCTCCTGACCCATGATATATGTGTTGAAATGAGTGGTAAGGAAAGCAGAGCTTTCACCGACTTCGATGTAGAAGGCTTTCTCTCCGTCGTGGGTAGTGGTTACGCTTGTAACTTGGCCGGTTACAGAACCAAATGTTGGGCCATTTTCAAAGTCGAATCCATAAAAGTCATCATCCCAGTCCATGTTTACTGGACCTTCGTATTCGTCGTATCCGTAGGCATCTGGATTGTGATCTTCTAAAGTAACTATGTCATCGGGGCTGTATAAGGCTGCAACGTCTTCGCTACATGCCGTAAGGGCAAAAATCATAACAATGAGAAGAATGGCCAGGCTTGCAAAATTTTTTAACTTTTTCATATTACACCTCATTAAGATAATTTGTGGAAAGACAATCTACAGGCCCTGTGAGATTTGTCTTATCCTTTCGCTTCAATGAACGGGGGTATTTATTGTTTGTTCCCGGATTTTTGTAGATTATGCAGTTGTAATTTTTTTGTAATAAAAAAGCCCGTCATCCCGGGGACTTTGTCTATTGGCAAAGGGGAGGGAATCCCGCGTCAAGCGCGGGATGACGAGCTTTTGTCAGGCTTTGTTCAGGTTTAGTGCATTTAATGGGAGTGCTCTTTGGGCTCTTCCAGTCCTGGAATTTCGATTCCATTTTTCTGGGCATAATCCCATAGTGCCGCGCGTAGAGCCTCTTCTGCCAAGGTGGAGCAATGGGCTTTTACCGCAGGCAAGCCGTCTAGGGCTTCCATTACGGCTTTATTGGTTATAGTTAGGGCTTCCTGTATGGTTTTACCCTTGACCATCTCCGTGGCCATACTGGAGGTTGCAACGGCGGCACCGCAGCCGAAGGTCTTAAATGTGGCATCTATTACAATATTATTTTCGATTTTTAAGAATACTCGCATAATATCGCCGCAACTAGCATTGCCTACAGTGCCGACCCCACTGGCGTCTTCCATTTCTCCCACATTACGGGGGTTCATGAAGTGGTCCATTACTTTTTCAGTGTATTCCATGACACGCCTTCCTTCTTTATATAATCATCATACAGAGGCGATAGCTCCCGCAGTCTTGTTACAGATTTTGTGAGAATGGTCATCAGCTTGCTGATGTCCTCTTCGATGGTATCTTTCCCTAGGGAAAATCTTATTGCACCATTAGTCAGCTCATGGCTTATACCCATGGCCGTCAACACATGAGAGGGCTCAAGTGCTCCGGAAGAGCAAGCCGACCCTGTAGAGGCATGACAACCCTGCATATCCAAATGCAGAAGCAACGACTCCCCTTCGATAAACCGGAAGGATACATTCACATTGCCGGGCAAGCGGTTATCCTTTGGGCCGTTTAGGGCTGCATGAGGGATATTGGATAGGATTTCATTTATAAGCTTGTCCCGCAGCTTGGTGAGGCGGACTTGCTCATGAGGAATTGTCCCAATGGATGCTTCCAGTGCGGCGGCAAGGCCTACGATGCCCGCGACATTTTCCGTGCCAGAGCGGCGGCCTCTTTCCTGTGCGCCCCCCTGTAGCATAGAGGCTATGGGGGTTCCTTTTCTGATATACAGAGCACCTATCCCCTTTGGCCCATAAAACTTATGAGCACTCAGGGAAAGTGAATCCACTTTGAGATTGTTTACATCCACAGGGATATGTCCTACCGCCTGTACCGCATCGGTATGAAGGGGTACTCCAAGGTCTCCGATGCTAGCTATGGGTTGGATTGTACCCACTTCGTTATTTGCCATAATAATAGAAATTAGAGCCGTATCCGGCCTGATGGCAGCTTTGACATCAATGGGGGAGATAAAGCCTTCTTTATCCACGGGTACATAAGTTACTTCTACACCCAATTTTTCCAAATGGCGGCAGGTATAGTACACCGCATGATGCTCGGCGGTGGATGTGATTATATGCTTTCCCTTACTTGCTTCCAAAGCTCCCTTTATGGCCCAGTTATCCGCTTCTGTTCCGCTGGATGTGAAGAAAATCTCTTCGGGGTTTGCACCTATTGCATTAGCTACGGTTTGTCGGGCATGGTCTATTGCTTTGCGGGCTTCCCGGGCAGGGGTGTAGGCACTGGAAGGATTGGCGTAATTATCTGTTAAAAAAGGCATCATTGACTCTAAGGCTTTTGGGTGCAAGGGTGTGGTTGCGGCGTGGTCGAAGTAAAGTGGCATTCTATTCCCCCCCATAAAAGAAGAAGGTAAATCCAAGGATAAACACCGGCTCAACAGGGCGGTGCTGGAAGGGGTTGGTGTTGCCGCCGCCTTCGGTCTGTACATTGGCGATGGTGTCCACTACATCCATCCCGGACACCACATGGCCAAAGACCGTGTGTGGGTTTTCGGAAAAATGCCAGTCCAAATGAGGCGTGCCGCCATTATCCAGGAAGTATCTAAGAGAGTCATAAGGGTATATGTCACTCACAGTAACGCTACTGCCGTCAGGGAATGCGGGCATTTCCTCATCTTGCATTTCCAGCATGGATGTAAAATCCGACACAAACCCTGGGTCAAGATTGGAATTTTGAACAAAATAAAATTGGCTTCCAATGGAATTAGGCATTGCGGTCTGTGCCATGGCAAGGGCACCCCGGAAATGCCTAAGCTCGGTACTAAGCTCCTGGCCGAAGGTATACCCCCAAATGCTTTCCCCGGTCATGCCGGTGCCTTCGGGGCAGCCACCTTGAATCATAAAATTGGGCATAACCCGATGGAATGAAATATTATCATAGTAGCCGTCCCAGGCATGGGTAAGGAAGTTTTCCACTGCTTGTGGTGCTTCTGTGGGGAAAAAGCGCATTGTGATATCCCCCAAGGAGGTATGCATGGTTGCAAGAAGCTCACCAGGGATTAGAGGGGTAAGCTGGAGCAATGTTGTCACGGTAATTTCCTCTGCCATGGTTGCAGGCTCGGGCTGTGGAGGCACTTCCCATATACGAGGCAGGGCTGTAAGAGCCTCGGGGGAATCTGCGCCAGGGGGCTGGATTATAGCCGCCGGTTCATCGTCGGAGCAGGCTACCATAGATAGCAGCCCAATAAGCAATGCAGATATTAGTAGAGTAGAAAAAAGCTTTCTTGACATTTGTATACACCTTTCCTTTGTTTGGATTTATACCTGGATTATACCGCAACATTGAGAAAATAAAAAATGCGGAAGCTCGCCTAGTAAAAATAAACAAAAAACCCCGTATGGCACCATACGGATTTTTATTCAATGTTACAGTAATTTCAATCCAAAATGCGGGATTGAAATTACTATGTTGTCGGAAAGCGTTTCAATTGAGAGTGACAAAAACCGTCACTCTCAATTGAAATCGCAATACCACAGTATTATTATTCACCAAGATAGGCATACTAAACAAAAAGATTGGAGACATCTATTATGCCTAACATTTTTGCTAAACTAGCGGCCTATAGGCAGCGAAAAGAAGAAACATCATCCCCACCCAATACCGACGAAAACATTGCCCCCAAAATAAAAAAAAGTCGCCGCTGGCAGGTAATGGACAGAACCTTTGAATGGAAAATGGCATGGGCCTTACTCGTATTTATGGCCTCGATGCTGCTTGCGCCGGAGACGGTCGGCGGTCAGGAACAAAAGGAAAATGAAGTGCGGGTCCCCGTAATTATGTACCACTTGGTTACAGAAAACAGTCGTTATGTGGGTAAATACGGTATTCGTCCATCGGAGCTTAAGAGTGACTTGGAATATCTAAGGGATAATGGATATAACACCATCGTGATACAGGACTTAATCAACTTCGTAGAAGAGGGTAAGCCACTTCCTAATAAGCCTATTGTGTTGACCTTCGATGACGGCAACTCCAGTGACCACCAATATCTCTTACCTCTTCTTAAGGAGTTTGACATGAAGGCCGTAAGCTCGATTATAGGGGTGACTACAGATAAAATAACTCGCCAACACGCGGAAAATCCCGATGGCAGATACCCAAATATGACATGGGGCCAGGTAGTCGAGCTTCATGAATCCGGAGCCATAGAAATACAAAGCCACGGATTCGACTTACATGGTAAGGCCGGAGCAGGTAAACGGCGGGGAGAATCTGTAGACGCATATCATCAACGCCTTATGACTGACCTAAGAAAATTAGATGACCGCTGCAATGAGCATCTGGGGTACAGACCCAATACATTTTGCTATCCATATGGAATCATAAGCAAGGATAGCCAAGCCGTGCTTGAGGAGCTGGGATATAAGGCAAGCCTGTCTTGCGAGGAGAGGATAAACATAATAAGGCAAGGGGAGAAGGGGGACCTGTTCAAGCTTAACAGGGTAAACAGAGCCAGTGGACGGTCTGTTGAAAATATACTAAATATGTTGCAAAAAAAGGAGAAATCGTAACTTTTTATTAATCATATCTTAATTGTCTCGTAATTGTATTACAGGCCTCTAGCGTGTAAAGTATCACCATCAACAACAAACAACCTTGCAATAAAAAAACGCAAATTAATATGTCGATATCTCTCCTGGGTTCCTCCTCCTTTCCCTGGGACGGTATGAGATTGTACTTACGGCCCAATCTCCGCCGAAAAGATATCAGGCTGTTTGACAGCCAGACAACAATATTTGGAAGGCCGTATCGAAAAGAATAAAAATGCACCTCTCCCGGGAAGAGAGGTGCATTTTTGTGCAGAGTATTATCTTCGCGCCGCATCCAACTGCTGCCGTGCCACTTCTTCCGCTATAGCAGCATAATCCGCAAAATCCACATATCCCAATATACTGTAATTCAAAAGGGTCCCAACCACTGTATTGGATTGAAGTGTACCCGGTATATCCACCCCAGTAGGCGCGGATAGCCTAGCCTGCATATACCCGGGAAGAACCCGTGCCCCATCTACAAGAGCGCGCTCCATTGCATCATATACATATCTGAAACCAGGGGCCGGTATGGTTTCCCATAAACTATCCAGTACTTCTTGATTCTGGGTTATAGGAAAGTTGTCTAATGTTATGCCCATTTCCCTTGCATATTGCAAGCGGCGTAGATTGCCTTCCTGTCCATGACCCATCCACCTGGCAAGGAGGTAAGCTTCCTCGGGATGTTCTGTGTTGACCGATACCCCATGAATATCCAAGGTAACAACGGACCTGCCCCCAGGCACCCCGATAAAATCCCAATCAAAGGCAACCTCATTGAGCATAATGTCCATAAGCCAGGCTCCCCCATAAAACATTGCCACTTGGCCGATTCGGAATGCACCAAGGTCATATCCAATAGGGAAATAATCCCGTACCCTGTCTGGTGGGATGCTGGCAAATGTATATCCATCCCTGTGAAGCGCGGAAGCCTCATGTACCGCCTCAAGCATCTCAGATGAATTAAGCGCAAACCCGCGTCCATCAAATCCAAAAAAGCTTAAAGCAGGATTAACGGCACCGGGATACCAATCCACAAAGGAAAGAGAATGATTAAGGCCCATGCTGGGATGACTCAAATCTGTTGCTCTGCGAGCACTGTCAATAAAATCCTCTGCTGATATACCAAATGTCGGAACATCAAGGCCAAGGGCTCTAAACAAATCCCTATTAATAAAATAACCATGGATATCCTGGGCCGCTGGCAAGGCATACACATACCCGTCTAAAAGGACAGCCTCTTGGATAGCCCGAGGTAAATCAAAGAAATCCAAATCCGCCCATGCCAAAGATGTAAGGTCCAACAGCCAACCATTGGTCACATTAGTTGCCAAATCATCGATAGCAAAAACATCCGGCAAACGATTTTCTCCAGCGGCAGTGGCAATGCCAACCATCCATGGCAAGGTGATGCTATGGTCAACATGCACGGTTATATGGGGATATTCATCCATAAATGAGCGAATCATCTGCACCTCAAGCTCGTTGCCTCCAGTCATGTTCCAGTTGGCATAGGTAAGGGTTATAGGGTCCGGCTGAGGTTCACGGTCATTTCTTCTTAAAATTAATAGTGCTGCGGTTACAGCTATGCCAATTAGGATAATAATTATACATAGAAGAAGAATCCCATTTTTGCGCTTTGGGGCATTTTTAGCTTTTGTAGATTTTTTCACTTTTTTATCGTCCTTTCGTGGGGTAGATTAATAATCCCTATTGTAGATGTAAAATCCCAGACTTCCAACCCCAACAAAGATTAATTTCAGTTTTGTAACAGTTTTGTAATTGTAATTTGGTTTCATCCATGTTTCAATAACAACAGATAAATTATCAATAATATCTTGCCCGCAATATAATAATATTGGTGATTGTCGTATTGACGAAACCCAGAGAGGCATTTTTGCCTACGGAAAAACCATAAATTTTTCTACGTAGAAGCATCGCAGAAGAAATTTACTAGAAAGAGGTGAAACGGGATGCCCAGATTTGTACGCTACATGATAGCCGCCATATTTTGCTTTGTACTCCTTGCAGTGGCAGTCTATGCAAGAACATCAACGACGGCGGCACCCGTTTGGTGTTCGGATATGTATACCGTCGAAACCCTTAATCTCAGGCAGCAAGGTCTAGACATAAGGGGCCAAAGACCGGTAGTAGTAGAAGATTTCGGCACCGCATATGAAGCCCTTAATGAGGAAATTGATAATATAATTGAAACCCTGATAGAAGGTACCCGCCGCATCCGCGCTAGAAGCGTCACCTTCGACTACCAAATAGAAAGTACAAATAACTTAGTCTCCATAGTTATTACTGCCAATGCCCGAGCTGTTACCAGCCGCACAACAGTTATGTCCCTCAATTTCAACCCTCGTACCGGTGCTCAGCTTACCCTGACCCAGGCAATGGATAACCGTGATATAACCCCCCTAGCAGAAGGCAAAATAGCCGAGATGATACGCCAAGACCCTGCAACATACTACGCCGCACACACAGCCCCCCCAACAGGGCAGGCATTTTACATGACAAATACTCATTTGGTATTGTTATTTGACGAGTTCCAGCTTTCCTCTGTCCCCGGTGCTACCACCAATATAGAATTTGAGTTGGCCAATATCAAGAGCCATCGCTTGCCTAGTGATGACTATCGAGCGAGTACAGGCCGCTACGCTATAAGAATGATTCCTTTAGGAACAGTGGTGAGGGGCTTGGGTTATGAAGCAGAGTGGTGTTCTGTAGCAAGGGAAGTCACAGTATCTCTCAATGGTGAAACAGTGATTGTACTGCGCCCCAACCAGAACAACTATCAGCTCCATGGGGTTCTTCAGCGGTCGTTGGAGTCAGCCCCTGTGATGCACGGTAATAATATGTATGTACCCATCAGCTTCTTTGACCAAATCCTAAGCCTAACAGCCTTTAGCATCAATGCCAATGGCAGTATAGACTTTATTTCCTACCTAGGCCGCCCCAGCCAAGAGCAGGTCCAAGTAGCGGGAAGCAGTATGCTACGCTAAATAAGTCTCCTTGCTGCTCGCTAAAAGCGAGCTTAACACATGCAAAAGGCCTGCCCCCAATTCCGGAGGCAGGCCTTTTGTATATTATTTTAATGGGAATTCTATCCTCGCGCTACTGTCGGATAATATGGCAGGTCATCGTCATCGGAGTCGTCATATCCTGGGGCGCATTCTACTTTTATGCTGCGGTATACAGGCATACCTGTACCAGCAGGTATAAGCTGGCCTATGATTACATTTTCCTTGAGGCCGATTAGACGGTCTTCCTTGCCTCGGATTGAGGCCTCAGTTAGGACACGGGTGGTCTCCTGGAAGGATGCCGCACTTAGGAATGAGTCTGTGGCCAGAGAAGCCTTGGTTATCCCAAGAAGTACCCGGGAGCCTGTAGCAGCCTCTAGTCCCTGCTCTTCGGTATCCTTGTTTATCTGTTCGAACTCCAACCAGTCTACCATTGAGCCTGGGAGCAAGCCTGTGTCGCCGTTTTCTTCTACTTTTACCCGTTTTAGCATCTGGCGGACGATTACTTCGATATGCTTGTCATTGATATCTACGCCCTGGAGATTATATACCCGCTGAACCTCACGAATCATGTAGTCCTGCACACCGCGAAGGCCTTTGATTTTTAAAAGATCATGGGGGTAAATACTACCTTCTGTCAGCTCGTCGCCGGGTTCTATAATATCCCCTTCTTTGACCTTGATTCTGGAACCGAAAGGTATCATATAGGCTTTGCCCTCGCCAACTTCCGGGTTTGTGATTATGACTTCGCGCTTCTTCTTATTGTCCCCCATGGTGACTACGCCGCCAAACTCGGCGATAATAGCCAGTCCTTTAGGCTTACGTGCTTCGAAAATTTCCTCTACACGTGGCAGACCCTTGGTAATGTCATCATCTACCGCGACACCGCCCACCTGGAATGTACGCATTGTAAGCTGCGTGCCCGGCTCCCCGATAGATTGGGCGGCGATAATCCCGACAGATTCTCCGATGCGAACAATCCGGCTGGAGGCCATGTTTGCACCGTAGCACTTGGAACATAGCCCAATACGGCTACGACAGGTAAGCACTGTGCGGATATGAACCGACTGAATGCCGGCTGTATCAATTGCATCAGCCTGGTCAGGTAGAATCAAGGTGTCGCCATTGGCCAAAATAGCACCTGTTTCTGGATGGACAATATCTTCCATGGCCCAGCGGCCTCTTATACGGTTGGCTAAGTTTTCTATTACTTCTTCCCCGTCTACAAAGGCGGATACCCACATGCCTGGCTTTGCGTCATCGTCCTTGGTGCAGTCTTCTTCACGGATAATAATATCCTGGCTTACATCTACCATACGGCGGGTAAGATACCCGGAGTCCGCCGTTCTAAGAGCGGTATCAGAAAGACCCTTACGGGCAGAGTGACCGGAAATGAAATACTCAAGTACGGTAAGGCCTTCCCGGTAATTAGACCTTACAGGGATTTCCAATGTCTTACCCGATGGGCTTGCAAGCAAGCCACGCATACCTGCCATTTGCTTCATTTGAACCTTGGAACCACGGGCCCCGGAATCCAGCATCATGAATACGCTGTTATCTGGGCTTAGGCCCTTCATTAGGTCGTCGGTTACTTTTTCCGCCACCTCATGCCAGATTTGAAGAACTCTATCCTTTCGCTCATCATCAGTCATAAGACCACGGCGATACATTTTGTTCATGCCTTCTACGGCAACCTCGGCTTCAGCCAGAAGGGTTTCCTTGGTCTCGGGGACTTCCATATCTGTTACGGAAACAGAAAGGGCCGATTGGGTTGCGTATTTAAAGCCCAGGTCCTTGATTAGGTCCAAGGTCTCAGATGTTTGGACAGAGCCGTATTTATTTATACAGCGGTTTACAATTTTGCTTAGCACTTTATTGTTGACCAGTTCGTTAATCTCGTAGGAGAAGATATCCTCGTCACGATTTATAAAGCCTAAATCTTGAGGAATGGCCTGGTTAAAGATTACACGGCCCGGGGTGGTTTCTACAACCTTGGTCTCGCCGGTTGCTTCAATCTTACGGCGAATCTTTACCTTTGCGTGTAAGCTTACAATTTTGTTTTCGTAGGCTACGATGCATTCATCTTCGGAGCCGAAGGCTTTACCTTCCCCAAGGACACCGTCCCGCTGCAAGGTCAGGTAATATATGCCAAGAACCATATCCTTTGTTGGAACGGTTATGGGCGCACCGTCTGATGGCTTGAGCAAGTTGTTGGGTGCAAGGAGAAGAAAGCGGCATTCTGCTTGGGCTTCCACAGATAGGGGTACATGAACCGCCATCTGGTCTCCATCGAAGTCGGCATTGTACGCAGCACACACCAATGGATGCAACATAAGTGCACGGCCTTCCACCAGCACAGGCTCAAAGGCCTGGATACCAAGGCGGTGAAGGGTTGGGGCCCTATTAAGCATGATAGGATGTTCCTTTATCACGTCTTCCAACGCGTCCCATACTCTGGGCTCTAACTTTTCCACCATGCGTTTGGCGGATTTAATATTGTGGGATTCGCCGCCCTCAACCAGTTTTTTCATTACGAAGGGTTTGAATAGCTCTATTGCCATCTCCCGAGGGAGGCCGCACTGATAAATCTTAAGCTTGGGGCCTACCACGATTACAGAACGACCTGAATAGTCCACTCGTTTTCCAAGTAGGTTTTGGCGGAAACGACCTTGCTTCCCTGTCAGCAAGTCCGACAGGGACTTAAGGGGGCGATTGCCAGGGCCTGTAACTGCTCGGCCGCGACGTCCGTTGTTGATTAGAGCGTCTACAGCTTCTTGCAGCATACGCTTTTCATTGCGAACTATAATATCCGGGGCACCAAGATCCAACAGACGCTTTAGCCTGTTATTCCTGTTTATCACCCGGCGGTATAAATCATTAAGGTCGGAGGTAGCAAATCTGCCGCCATCAAGTTGTACCATGGGACGTAAGTCAGGGGGAATTACCGGGATTGCATCCAGTATCATCCATTCCGGCCTATTGCCAGATAGACGGAAAGACTCTATGACTTCCAGCTTCTTGATATAGCGTAAACGTTTTTGGCCACCGGCGTCTTTTAGCAGAATCTTAAGCTCCTCGGATTCCCCTTCCAGGTCAATAGCCAGTAGGAGTTCTTTTACAGCCTCGGCCCCCATTCCAACCCTGAAGGAAGGTACACGCTGACCCTGTGCATTGGTGCGGTATGGGCCATATTTGTCTAAGGCATCCCGATATTCTTTATCTGTGAGCAAGGTTTTCACAGCCATGCCGGTGTCTCCAGCATCCAATACTACATAAGAAGCAAAATATAAAATCTTCTCAAGTGATCTCGGGGACATACCAAGTATTAGCCCCATACGGGATGGAATCCCACGGAAATACCATATATGGGAAACAGGGGCCGCAAGCTCCACATGGCCCATACGCTCGCGCCTTACCTTGCTTTTTGTGACCTCGACACCGCAGCGGTCACAGACTACACCCTTGTAGCGGATGCGCTTGTATTTTCCGCAATGGCATTCCCAGTCCTTGTTTGGACCGAAAATGCGCTCGCAAAACAGGCCGTCACGTTCGGGCTTGAGGGTACGGTAGTTGATTGTCTCAGGTTTTTTTACCTCGCCCTTGGACCATTCCCGGATTTTTTCCGGAGATGCCAGGCCGATTTTTATTGAAGAGAAGGCCAGTTGTTGACCGGGTTTTGTTGGCATTGGCAGATTATTCATCGTCATCCTCCTCCTCTTCTTTTTGGTAAATCCCAAAGTCTTGGTCTGTTAGTTCTAAGTCTCCAGGACTTTCTTGCAGGCTTTCCAATTCGATTTCCTCTTTGATGAGCTCTTCGTCTGTGGGGTCTATATCATCGTCTGATAAATCAGGTGTGTCTAGTTCACTTTCCACTTCGAAGACTGCTTCTATGCCTACATCCTCGTCAGACAATGCTCCTTCTATGCCTTCGTCTTCAGTTTCAGGGTCATCATCTTCTGTGGGAAGCTCATCCTCATGTAAAGCCGCCGCTATAAGAGCCTCAGGGTTAACATCGTCTTGGTTTGATGCCCTGCGGACATAGCCGTGGTCGGAATCAGATTCTACCCCTTCGATGTTTACTGCAAGGTCTTCTCCTTCTTCCACGGACTCTTTAATTTCTACCTCTTTTTTCTCCGCGCTTAATACTTTCATATCCAGACAGAGAGCTTGTAGTTCTTTGAGAAGAACCTTGAAGGATTCGGGCACTCCCGGCTCGGGGATATTTTCGCCTTTGACTATGGCTTCGTAGGTCTTGACGCGGCCTACAATATCGTCGGATTTTACTGTGAGAATTTCTTGGAGGGTGTAACTTGCGCCATATGCCTCCAATGCCCAAACTTCCATCTCGCCGAAGCGTTGTCCGCCGAATTGAGCCTTACCACCTAGAGGCTGCTGGGTTACCAAGGAATACGGTCCGGTGGAACGGGCATGGATTTTATCATCTACCAAGTGGTGAAGTTTGAGATAGTGCATAAAGCCTACGGTTATGGGATTGTCAAAATACTCGCCGGTACGGCCATCTCTTACATTGATTTTGCCATCACGAGTGATGGGCATACCCTTCCATTCCAGGCGGTTATTGCGGTTGGTTTCCAAGTCGACGAAAATTTGCTCATCGAGGATTGGTTGCCATTTATCCGCAAACTCATGCCATAGCATATTTGCATAGTCATTGGCAAGATCTAGGGTATCCATAATATCGATTTCGTTGGCCCCGTCGAATACAGGGGTTGCGGCTTTCCAGCCCAAGACTTTTGCGGCAAGGCCTAAGTGGACCTCCAGAACCTGGCCGATATTCATACGGCTAGGTACGCCAAGGGGGTTGAGGACGATGTCCAAAGGTCTGCCGTTTGGTAAGAATGGCATATCTTCCACCGGCAATACTTTGGCGATTACGCCTTTGTTGCCGTGGCGGCCTGCCATCTTGTCCCCAACGGAGATTTTACGTTTTTGGGCAATATACACACGGACAAGCTGGTTTACCCCTGGGGGTAATTCGTCTTTCTTCGCGCCAGGGCTTAAATCCCGGCTGTCCCTTGCGAAAACCTTTACATCAACGACGATGCCGCTTTCACCGTGAGGGACTCTGAGGCTGGTATCCCGGACTTCACGGGCCTTTTCGCCAAAGATTGCGCGTAGTAGCCTTTCCTCAGCGGTAAGCTCTGTTTCACCCTTGGGGGTTACTTTGCCCACGAGGATATCGTTGGGGCCGACTTCCGCACCTATGCGGATTATGCCCTGTTCGTCCAAGTCGCGCATTGCGTCTTCCCCTACGTTGGGGATATCACGGGTGATTTCCTCAGGCCCTAGCTTTGTGTCACGGGCCTCGGCTTCGTATTCTTCTATATGGATGGAGGTATAAACATCGTCCCTGACAAGGGATTCGCTTAAGAGGATTGCATCCTCGTAGTTGTATCCATCCCAAGCCATAAAGCCAATAAGAGGGTTCTTGCCTAGAGCTAGCTCTCCATTATCTGTTGAGGGACCGTCTGCAATTACATCCCCGGCTTCGATTAATTGACCTCTTTTTACGATGGGGCGATGATTAATACAGGTGCCTTGGTTGGAGCGCATAAATTTGGTCAATTTGAAATGTTTTTTGGCACCGGTTTCCTTGACACGAATAGCGACATTGTTTGCTGTGACTTCCTCTACTGTACCGTTTACATCAGAAAGCAGCATAACACCGGAATCTATTGCGGTTTTATGCTCCATTCCAGTGCCTACTACCGGGGCGTCTGTGGTTATAAGAGGGACAGCCTGACGTTGCATGTTGGAGCCCATCAATGCTCGGGAAACGTCATCGTTTTCCAAGAAAGGAATAAGGGCAGTAGCTACGGATACAATTTGTTTGGGCGAGACGTCCATCATGTCTATTCGGTTTGGTGTGAACTCTTGGATGTCTTCTTTATGTCGTCCCTGTGGTCTGCGGCTAATAAAGCGTCCATCCTCTGTTAGGGGCTCGTTGGCCTGGGCGATAATATAGTCCTCTTCCTCGTCGGCAGTTACATACCGGAACTCGTTGGTTACAACAGGCTCTGGGCCGGAGCGGTCTACTATCCGGTAGGGTGCTTCTATGAAGCCGTATTCGTTGATACGGGCATAGGTTGCCAGTGAGTTGATTAGTCCGATATTGGGGCCTTCCGGTGTTTCAATCGGGCACATACGGCCATAGTGAGAGGAGTGAACGTCACGGACTTCGTATCCTGCTCGGTCACGGCTAAGACCACCTGGGCCTAGGGCCGACAGGCGGCGTTTATGTGATAATTCGTCTAGGGGGTTGACCTGACCCATAAATTGGGAGAGCTGAGATGAACCAAAAAATTCCTTAATAGCTGCCGTCACAGGACGTATATTTATCAGGGCTTGGGGGGTTACTATATCCATGTCCTGAATAGTCATACGCTCCTTGACAACACGCTCCATACGGGTGAGGCCTATCCGGAACTGGTTTTGTAGAAGCTCGCCAACGGCACGGATACGACGGTTGCCTAGATGGTCGATATCATCTTTGACACCGATACCGATATCAACAGACATGCCGTAATTTATTGCCGCCATAATATCTTCAAATTGGATGGTCTTGGGGATTAGACGGTGCATGTTAAGGCGGATTTGCCGGGATAGCTCTTCCTTGTCTTGAGCTTGCAATATAGATTCCAGGGCAGGGTAATATACACGCTCGCGAATATTAAATTCCTCGGCAGTTAGGCCATAAGGCTCAAGATACTGAGCTATATTTACAGACATATTGCTCATGATGCGGACATTGCGGCTTTCGTCATAGACAACATCCACATGGGGGCAGCCTGCATCTTGAATCATATCAGCAAGCTCTGTCGTGATTTTGATGCCAGCCTCTGCAATGATTTCACCGGTTGCCGGGGAAATTGCATCGGCTGCAAGGGTATGACCTACTGCACGGGCTTTAAGGGCCAGCTTCTTGTTGAATTTATAACGTCCGACCTTGGCTAGATCGTATCTTTTTGGGTCAAAAAACATGTTGCGGAGCAAAGTCTCGGCACCTTCAACTGTGGGGGGCTCACCTGGACGTAGCTTTTTATAAGCCTCTTGAAGACCCTCCTCATAGGTGTTGGCAGTGTCTTTTTCAATTGTGGCGATAATTTTAGGGTCTTCGCCGAACTTGGCGATAATTTCCTCGTCTGTGCCTACCCCAAGAGAGCGGATTAGCACTGTGACGGGGACTTTGCGGGTACGGTCTATACGCACATAAAGCACATCGTTGGAATCGGATTCAAATTCCAACCATGCGCCTCTATTGGGGATGATGCTTGCTGATACCAGTTGCTTGCCGACCTTGTCATAGTCAATCCCATAGTATATGCCAGGAGACCGCATTAGCTGGCTTACGATGACCCTCTCGGCACCGTTTATTACGAATGTGCCATTGTCGGTCATTAGAGGGAAATCCCCCATGAAAATATCTTGTTCCTTTATCTCGTCAACTTCCCGGTTGTGCAGGCGACACTTGACCCGTAGGCTTACGGCATATGTGGCGTCCCGCTCTTTGCATTCCTCAATGGAGTGCTTGGGCTTGTCATCCATTGTTAAATCTATGAGGTCAAGCACCAGGTTGTTGTTATAATCTGTTATTGGTGATATGTCTTGGAAAACTTCTTTTATTCCCTCCCTTAGGAACCAGTAATAGCTCTTTTTTTGGATTTCGATGAGATTTGGAATCTCCAGGACTTCGGCGATACGCGAGTAGCTTGCCCGGCTAGGCCCACGGCCCAAAGACGGGCGTACCCTGTTCTTTTCCATTGCAACAACCCCTTGACGTGTAATTTTGAGAATTTTGCTTGATATGCTGTTGAAAATATGATATTGTTGACAAAATTTTAGACATGGTCTTCTTGATAAACGATTGAAATCTTTTGCCAGCGGCAAAAACCGTAAAATTTTTTGCGTAGAAACATCCCAGAAAAACTTTCCTGATTAAGAATCGGTTGTAAATCGTATCAGGACGCTAGTTTTTTGTCAAGCATATCTTTCTATTTTTGTGGATTTTTGCCTCTTGGGCCATGGTGGTCTTGGGGGCATTTTTATTACGTCAGGATTTGGAGTGTATAATTATGAAGCAACACAAAATAATTTCTGTATCTGAAGACAGTATTGCCTGGGAAATGAATGTTGAAACCGGGGATATACTGCTGTCTGTAAATGGGCAAGAGATTAAAGATATTCTGGATTATCGCTGGCTTATGGCAGAGGAAAATATCCTGGTAGAAATCCAAAAGCCTGATGGCGAAATATGGGAATTTGAGATTGAGAAGGATAGCGACGAAGGCTTGGGCCTTGTTTTCCCTCCTGGGTCAATGGGGGAGGATAGGCGTTGTGCCAATAACTGTATTTTTTGCTTTATAGATCAGCAGCCCCCAGGCCTGCGGGAATCTTTGTATGTAAAAGATGATGACCCATATCAGTCCTTTGCCATGGGCAATTATATTACTCTTACCAATCTTGAACCGGAAGATGTTGACCAAATAATAAAACATAGACTATCCCCTATGCGAGTTAGCGTCCATGCCGGGGATATGAACTTGCGCAGGATGATGATGGGCAGTATGAGGGCCGGGTATTTGTTTAAGATACTGGAACGGTTTTGTAAAGCGGACATAGATATGCACTTCCAAGTGGTGCTGTGCAGAGGAATTAATGACGGCAAACACCTTGATACAACCATTGAGAGGCTTGCTAATCTTGGGAAAAATGCGAAGAGCCTTGCAATAGTGCCTGTAGGGTTGACTCGTTACCGGGATGGGCTGTACCCTTTGGAGGGATTCACAGGCGAAGATGCAGTAAAAATCATTGCCCAGGTAGGGGATTGGCAGTATCGTTTATGTAGTGAACGAGGCAGTAAGTTTGTGTATCTTGCAGATGAGTGGTATGTTTTAGCAGGTAAAGATGTGCCATACTATGGAGACTACGATGATTTCCCCCAACTTGATAATGGCGTTGGAATGATGGCTCACTTTCATAATGAATTTATTTCTACACTAGAAGAAATCCTTGTAACGATTCAAAGCACGATGGCACCAAAACGCGTAGGCATCGTAACTGGCGTAGCGGCCGGGACGTTTATGCGGTCTCTTGCAAAGGATTATAAGCGCAAATTCTCCAACTTTGCCATGGATATCCACGTGATACAGAATGACTTCTACGGGCCGGGTGTAACAGTCAGTGGGCTGTTGACCGGGAAGGATATCATCAACCAGCTTACAGGAAAATGCGTGGGGCTTGATACGCTTTTTATTCCTGGGAATGCCTTCCGTATCGGTACAAAAGATATGCTTTGCGGAGCTACCCTCGATGAAGTTTCCCAAGCATTGGGGGTTGAAGCTGTGATAGGCTCTACTGATGGTGGGGAGTTTTGCAGGCAGTTGTTTGCACTCTGTGGTTTTGATGATTTGGTGTAAAGCGGTCGTTGTTTTTTTAAAGAATTATTAAGCTATATTTGTGAATATTCGCGTATATTAATTATTTTAGAGGTAAGAAAATGTTACAGTTATGTACATCTCAACAGATTGATGAAATTCCATACACCTTCCAGGGCACTGGCATCCAGGTGTTTTCTATTGAAGAGGCCCTGTACCATGTCTATCATTATTGGCGGGAGTCGGCGGAAGAGTTTTCTTCTGAGAGGCTTATCTCATGGGTGGGAGCACTTGGTCTTGCGGAAATATCGGTGAAAATCACGGCCCTTGCCGAGATAGAGTCTTTTAGCAAGGGAATGCTGGCTTTTTTAGGCTTAATTGAGTATTTCGATAAAACCGAGTTGTCTAGGCTTAAATCCGAACTAACAGCCTGGGAAAACAGATTAGAATGGGAGCGGCTAAAAGACCGAGGTGATGGCATGGTGTCTCGGGGACAACCGGCCAAGGCCCTTCCCTTATACACTAAGGCGTTGGGTTATGCCCAAAACGCCGCAATACTTAATAATATGGCCATCGCAAATATGCAATTGGGCAACCATGATGCTGCCGTATCCTTGCTTGCAAAGGCTTGTATGCTTGAGCCTGATAATGAGATAATCCTTTGGCGTTATGGGGAAGCCTTGATACTCAAAGGCGACTATGACACGGCAGCTCAAATTCTTCCTATATCGGAAGCTCCGGAAATTGTATTTCTTAAAGGGCTTATGGCATATCGCCAAAGGGATTATGTCGGTGCTTTGAGATGGCTGACAAATGCTAAAGATGACCCAGATTTCCGTATTTCACAATTAACCGCGGATATACATGTAGAACTAGGGGAAACAGAAAATGCCCTTGCGGTCATAAATCCAAAAGATCCGGCATACCACGAAAAAACATCTAAAATATATGCCTCCCACGGCCATGCCAACATGGGGTTAGCCATTAGCCATATGAAAAAGGCCATAGAGTCAGACCAAAACACGACAGGCCGCAAAAGTTCCGCGTTATGGACAAAGCTGGCAAGTTGTTACCGTACAGACTATGACTGGCAGCGAGCCGCCGAGGCCATAACAAATGCAATGCCTCCCGGCGCAGACCCAAGTCCGGCAACTTTACTGGAATACGCCAGAATAAAAAAAGGCCAGGGCCATATGCGGGATTATAGGGCTGTGTTGGGGCAGGTGCTTGGGCAGTTGAAAGAGGAGTATCGTCTTAATGACTAAAACAACTCCCCCCAACAAACTCCCGCAAGATGGAATTAGCCGGGATATTTTCGCTGGGGATACATAGAAATGAGCTTAAGAATTTTATCAGCCTGCGGGCCTCGGTATACTGGGGTGCGTCTTGGGTGATGTCGAACAGTAGCGGTTCCGCATATTGCTTTAGTACGCACATTTCGTAGACTAGGGCCGAATTGAAGAATTCATCTGCCGCTTCTTGATGGGGGTAGATGTATTTTGCCTCGCCTCTGAGCACTGACGGCCAGCGGTCTATTGTGTCTGCCGCAGTGGTGCCGCGGTATTGGTAGTCCCGGACTATGCGTCGTACCAGGCGGGTATCTGTTGTTGGGATTCTGTTATGGTCGTCTATATTTATCTGGGTCAGGGCTGAGATAAATATTTTGAATTTGTCTTGGTCGGCTACACCGCGGCTTATTTCATCGTTGAGGCCATGGATGCCCTCCAGTATTAGGACATCCTGGGGTGCAAGCTGCATATAGCGGCCTTTGTATTCGCGTTTGCCGGTTAGGAAGTTGAAAGTGGGGAGCTCTACCCCTTCCCCTAGAAGCAGGGCTTGCAGGTTTTTTGTGATTAGGGCAGTGTCTATGGCCTTGATAGTTTCGTAGTCCTCGTTGCCAAACTCATCTCTTGGGATGCGGCCGTCTCCTCGGTTGTGGTAGTAATTGTCTAGCCCGATTACGCTGGGGACTGCGCCTATTGCCCGGAGTTGGGTGCTTAGGCGTACGGCGAAGGTGGTCTTGCCTGAGGATGTGGGGCCGGCGATTAGTACAATCCGGCGGTGCTCATTGACTATACGATCTGCTAGTAGTGCCACTTTTTTCTCATGAAGGGCCTCGGCTATGCGTATTATCATTCCATTGCCTGATTTACATAGATTATCATTGAGAGCACCTACCGTGTCTGCGTTTACTATCCGCGCCCACTGGTTGGCTTCCTCGAATACCTCTTCGACCTTGGTGTTTTGAGGTAATTCGGCAAATTCGTAACCTAGGCTGGCATCTGGGAATTGGAGCATAAAGCCATTGGAGCGTTTTATTAGTTTATACTGGCTGAGGCAGTCGGTGGATGGTGCCATTTCTCCATAGAAATAATTATAGAACCAGTCTAGCTTGTAGAAGCTTACCGAGAGATTGTGGCGGTATTTCAGCATTTTTTCTTTGTCTTCCAGGCCAAAGTCTGAGGCAAGTTTTATTGCGGCTTCTTTTTGGAGGGTATGTTTTTCTATTGGGATGTCTTTGGCTACGGTTTCACGCATTATCCTTTCAATTTCTTCGAGTAATTCTTTTGTGGGCTCGGGGTGGTCTGGTAATTCGCAATAGTAATTTTTGTTTATGGAATGGGTTACTACCACTCGGGCCTTTTTCCCCAGTACGGATTTTGCGGCATAGATCATCAGGAAGGTAAGACTGCGCTGATAGGTGCGGTAGCCGTTGGGGTCACTGATGTCTAGGAAATCAACGGTGGAGTCGAATAGCAAACGGCGGGAAAGGTCTTGCAGCTCGTTGTCTACAGTGGCTACGAGGATGGGCCATGGCTTGGTTTGGGTTTTGCTGACTTCCAACAATGTTATGCCCTTAGGCACAGATGTTTTGCCGCTACCGACTATATCTATTGTGATTTTATCCTTCATGGTGTGACCTCCTTTGGATATGTAGTATTATAATACCATTGTTGCGCAATCTATAAACAGGTGATTCTATGAAAACATTTACTATTTTCCTATTAAATCTAGCACGAAAATGCCATGAAGACCAGATTATGGAACGGGCTGCCGGTCTTACCTACCGGGTGCTGTTGGCGTTTTTTCCGTTTCTTATTTTCCTTATGTCTTTGTTTGGCTTTACCCAGTTCGACTCTACTGCCCTTCTTGCACCGGTTTACCAAGTGCTTCCAGGAGATGCGGGGCCGCTGGTTGAGGATTTTGTTCAGGGGCTGGAGCAGACCCGTAGTGGTGGGCTTATGTCTACGGCTTTGTTTTTTAGTGTGTATAACTCAGCCAATGGTTTTAGGGCTATAATCCGCAATTCCAGCTCAGCCTTTGACTTTCATAATCCGCGCAACGGAGTAAAGCAGGTAGCCTTGAGCCTTGTGATGATGGTATTGTTTGCGTCGGTGCTCTTGGTTATGCTAGTGTTGTTGGTCCTGGGCCGGTATATCTGGGAGCTATTTATGCCTGCGGGATTGGAAATGCTTTTTACGCCTCTTAGTGCAATCGGAGCGTTTTTGGTTATGGCATTTGCCACTATGATGATTTTTAAGCTGGCGGCACCAAAGAAGCTGCGCCTATTGCAGGTGCTGCCTGGGGCAATTATAACAGTGGTGGGCTGGGCGGTTGCATCAGCTGTTTTTGGGTTTGTGATGATTAATTTTACCCAGTATCCTGCCATTTATGGTAGTATTGCCGGAGTGTTTATACTTATCTTGTGGCTTAATTTGATATCGGTTATTTTGCTGATTGGCAATGAGCTTAATGCGTTGTTGGTTACGGAGAGGAAGTTGACAAAATGAAAATAATCCTAGCAAGCGACCATGCTGGTATTCCTATGAAAAAAGAATTAGCGGAGTTTGTGACAGCCTTGGGCCATGAAGTAACAGACATAGGTGCCCAAGAAGGGCAAGCCGCCGAATATCCCGTTTATGGCCGTATGGCAGGGGAAAAACTGGCAGCGGGTGAGGCTGAGTGGGCGATACTAGTCTGCGGTACAGGCTTTGGCATATCCCTTGGGGCCAACTCTGTGCCTGGTGTGCGCTGCGTCAACTGCACTGAGCCGTATACAGCACTTCTTTCACGGCAGCATAATAATTCCAATGCCATTGCCCTAGGGGCGAGGGTCATAGGCATAGAGCTGGCTAAAATGATAGTAGATGTTTGGCTCAAAGCCGAATTTGAAGGCGGCCGCCATGCCAGGCGGTTAGAAATGCTGGAGATGTACTATGAGTAGACCGATAAATATCCGGCCAAGCATACTATGCGCCGACCATAGTATCTTGGCGGAAGAAATAAGGCGCGTAACTGAGGCCGGGGCGGATTATATCCATATAGATGTAATGGACGGAAGTTTTGTGCCCAATTTCGGCTGCGGGTCGGAGATACTCAAAACGGTGAAGGCACATACTCATTTGCCTATGGATGTACACCTGATGCTCGTTGAGCCTGGGCGGCATATCAAGTTTTTTCGAGATTTAGGTGGGGATGTTATATATATTCACCCTGAGGCGGGAGGTAACACCGGGGATACATTAAGGGAAATCCGTGCCCTTGGCGCGGCACCGGGTATTGCGGTAAACCCCGGTACATCTGTTGAAGCTGTTGTTGATTTGCTGCCTCTTTGCGACCATGTCCTTGCAATGACTGTCGAGCCGGGCTTTGGCGGGCAAAGCTTTATGCCTGAGACATTGGTTAAGCTTGAGGCTCTTGGGGCATTGGCCAAGGAATATGGGTTTGAGCTATGTGTTGACGGCGGCATTTCCGCCGTCAACATAACAAAACCGGCACTCTGTGGAGTGACCGGCTTTGTGGTAGGGTCTGCTTTGTTTGGGCAGGAGGATTATGGCACAATCTTGAAATCCCTGACCCGCATCTGTACCGAGGCTACTCCGTTATAAACATTAGTCTCCATTGCATATACAACATCCATACCATATCCACCGATGGGCTTTACTCCGGCGGCAGTACATGCCTGAGCATAGTCTTCGTTAAGACCGAAGGCTATGCCCTTATGCCTTCCCCCGGCGGAACTGAAGGAAAATATTAAGGTGTTTTTCTCGTTCATGACCCGGCAGTTTTCTACATATAGGCTTCGGCTTACGAATAAGGGTTCCCGATTGCCCTTGCCATAGGGGGCAAGACGTGCCAGTTCTTCGGAAAGTTTTAGATTAATTTCCGATGGCGATAGTTCCCTATCGATATGGAGAGAGGCAGAGAAATCCTCCTCTGTGAGATTGCATTCTGCATTTAGGGCCTCTCGGAGCAGTGGGATGTTTTCCTCTGAAAGGGTCAGCCCCGCCGCCATTGGATGGCCTCCAAATCTGATAAAGAGATAGCGATGCTTGAATAGGGATTCGAATAGATTATATCCTTCTATTGACCGGCCAGATCCCTTCATTGCGTTATCCCCTTGTGTTATGAAAATCGTGGGGCGGCCTGTGGCTTCTTTTATCCGGCCGGCAACGATTCCGGCAACGGACTCATGGGCTTGGGTATCTGCTAGTACAAGTACCTTATCCAGATGCTCTGTCAGGTTGGAGAGGGCCCTCGCTGCACAATCAGCGGTTATTTTTTTTCGTTCATCGTTAAGGCGGCACAGTTCTTCCGCTAATCGAAAACGGTCCTTGGGGTCTTCTGCAATAAGGAGTTCCACAGAGGCACTGGCGGAGCCAAGACGTCCCGTAGCATTAAGACATGGCCCTAATATAAACCCTATGGCAAAGGCATCTATGGGTTTGTCCAGGTATCCACGGGCAGTGATTAGACTGCCCAAGCCGAGATTGATTAATTTATGGGAATTTAATCGCTCAAGCCCTTCCTTTACGATTATTCGATTTTCATCTCGAAGGCTGACTATATCGCAGATGGTTGCGATTGCGGCCAATGCCAGCAGCTCGTCGGATTGGTGGGACGATATGGACACAGCTAGCTTGTAAGCAAGACCTCCGGCACAGAGCTCCTTAAAAGGATACGGGCAATCTTCTTGCTTTGGGTCAATTACAACATCTGCATCCGGTAGAATATCCTCCCTGCCATTCTCGGTTTCCGTAAAGCCAGGGTCATGGTGGTCTAGTACAATGACTTTCATCCCAAGTTCCTTTGCAACCGCTATTTCTTCTATTGCAGAGATGCCATTATCAACGGTCAGTAGTACCTCGGCCCCATCTTTATGAAGCTGTCGGATGGCGTCCAGATTAAGTCCGTATCCTTCCTCTATTCGATGGGGTATGTAGAAATCTACATTGGCCCCTAAGGTTTTTAGGCTCTTTAAAAGAATTGTCGTTGCCATTATGCCGTCTACATCGTAGTCTCCGTAAATCATGATTTTTTCCTTATGCTCTATGGCGTAGGATATTAATTCCAGGGCTTCGTGCATACCTTTGATGGTCATCCCGTCATGAGCGGACTCCAACGATGGATTAAGAAAACTTAAGGCGGTTTTTTTTGTGCGCAAATCTCGGTTGGCCATTACGTTGGCTGTAACCGGGCTTATGCCAAGGACTTGGGACATCAGGCTTAAATCCGCGTCTGTTTCACGGATTATCCATTTTGTTTTCATATATTAATCACTTCTCCTGTGACATTGCCTGCGTTATCAATAGTTACTAAGCCGTATGAGGGCTTTAATCCTCGCGGCTCACCGAGGCTCCCTGGGTTCATAAAAAAAACCGACTCATGGTCAAACACTGTATGGATATGTGTATGTCCAAACAAACAGACATCCGCCTCCTTTTCCAGTGAATAGTACATAAGCCGGTGATAGCTTGATTTTACATTGTGGCTGTGGCCATGGGTCAATAAAATTCTTTTCGTGCCTAATGTCAGGATGCGTTCGCGAGGTGCCACCGCCGAGAAATCGCAGTTTCCTGCAATGGCGACTAAGTTCATTTCAGAATATTCCGGTTGAAACTGTAATAAATCCCGGGCATTGTCTCCTAGGTGGACTACAGTCTGGACCTTGTTTTTATACTGTTTTAGCAAATTTGGGATGGAATCAATCTTGCCATGAGAATCACTGAGTACAAGTATCTGCATTTATTATCAGGCCTATCATTTTTTTTATTGCCTTACCCCTGTGGCTGACTGCGTTTTTTTCATCCTTGGTGAGCTGGGCCAGGGTCTTGCCTAGTGGGGGATAGAAAAATATTGGGTCGTAGCCAAAGCCCCCTTCCCCGTGGATTTCGTAGGCTATGCTGCCGTCGATGGTGCCCACTGCTGTAAGGGATGTGTCGTCGGGGAAAAGGCATACCAGATTGCAAACAAACCTGGCGGTACGCTGTTCTTGCAGCATGTCAAGGATTGCATTGCATCGAATGGGATATGGTGTATCCCGTCCCATAAACAGGGCAGAATGTACCCCTGGTGCACCGTCTAGGGCGTCTATGGCCAAGCCGGAGTCGTCGGCCAATACTGCGACCTGCAAATGCCCGCGCTCGCGCAAAAAAGCCGCCGTCTCCCAAGCCTTCTGCATCGCGTTAGCCAGAAATGTCTCTCCGTCCTCCCTGGCCTCAAAGGATAACCCCAGGTCAGCCAAGGAGATTAGCCTAAGCCCTGCTTCTTCAAACAGGGGTGCAATCTCCTTGGCCTTGCCAGGGTTATTGGTTGCTAATAAATATATCATTGAGGCTCTATCAGGCCATATTCGCCGTCTTTACGCTTATATACAACATTGACCTCATCTGTCCAGCTATTGCGGAAGACATAGAAATCATGATTCAAAAGTTCCATTTCCATGATTGCTTCTTGGGCATCCATAGGCTTTAGGGCAAACCGCTTTGTGCGGTGTATGACAATTTCAGGCTGGGAATCTGCCGGGGCGGCTTCCGCTTCTTCGATATACATTAACTCTTCATTGGTGGCTATGGCACGGCGGCGGCGGTCTCTGAGCCTGGTCTTGTACTTTACAACTTGCTTTTCTAGTATATCCACTGCTGTATCCATGCAGTTGTTAGCGTCACTGTCGGAGACTTCGGCCCGGAGTAAGCGCTTATGCATGGGTACAGATACTTCCATTTTGGTAAGATGCTTTTTTGTGCTAAAGGTGATATGGACTTCGGCATTGTCCGGCAACAGTTTTTCTAGGCGGGACAGCTTCTTGATACTGCGTTCTTTCAGGGCTTCGGTTACGGTCATGTTCTTTCCGGTAAAGACAAATCGCATAGGAATCCTCCTCGAGTAATATTTACATGGCGATTATAGCATAATGACTGAGTTTTGAGCAAAACAAGTGCTTGACATGATAGTACTATATGGTACAATCTAAATCAGAGCAGAGGTGAGGCATGGTAAACAAGACAGAAGGAGGCTTTTTAATCTCGCAGATTAAGCAGATAAGCGGGCGGATATTCGAAAAGCTCCTTGTGAAGGCCGGTATAGAAGCTTTCAATGGGGCTCAGGGACGTATCTTGTATGTTATATGGCAGGAAGACGGCATCCCGATTATTGAGCTTTCCAGGAAAACAGGGCTGGCGAAAACGACTCTGACAAGTATGCTTGACCGGATGGAGAATGCAAATCTTATTCACCGGAAGCCAAATCCGTCAGACAAGCGTCAGATTCAGATTTTTCTTACAGAAACCGCTCGTGAGTTAAACGATGAATACAACAAGGTATGCCACGTAATGAATGAGATTTATTATGCCGGATTTTCAGATGAGGAGATTATCGCATTTGAAAATACCTTGCGGCAGATTCTGTTAAATCTAAACGAAAAGGAAGGTAAACTGCTATGACCGAGGAAATGAAACAAGAAATTCACTCTTTGGTAGAGAATGCAAAGGTTGTCTATGTGTCATCCGTTGATGAAAACGGGTACCCCAATACCAAGGCGATGCTCTCACTTCAGCGGGAGGGATTGGGGGTTCATTATTTTTCGACGAATTCACATTTAAAGAGAACGGCTCAATTCAAAGATAATCCAAAGGCATGTATTTATTATTGCAGCGAGACAACATTTCAAGGGCTTATGCTAGTGGGTACCATGGAGGTATGTATGGATGCATATCACAGGGAACTGCTATGGAGGGAAGGATTTGAGCGATATTATCCCAAAGGCGTGACGGACAGTGATTATAGTGTGCTAAAGTTTACAGCGGAGAAAGTGAAATTTTATCCAGGTTCGGCTGAGACATATGACATAAAAGAACTGACATAAGGAGGACCTGAAAATGGCAAACACAGATTTGGTAAAAATCATTGAGAAATTCGCAGAGTCAGGATGGGATGCAATTGACTCACCTGCGAAAAACTGGCTGGCGGACAAGTCTGCAGCCACAACCACTGAGCTGATAAAAGCAGTCAAACAAGCCAACAAAGACTGCGGAAGCTGCGGCTGCGAATTTGACCCGCTGTATAAAAGAGCACTGGAGCTACTGCAAGCAGCATAGCCGAATCAATATGGTAACAGGGCAGGGTGTTTATCACCCTGTCTTTTTTTACCTTTTGCATAAAATGTCCTCAGCCTTTGCAGCCAACATACCCCATCCTGGGTGCCGCCAGGCGGCGGGGGCTTGGCCTTTACAGCTCGCCATTTTCCTGCTAAATTAATCAGTGCCCGTGCAAGCTGGGGAATTGGCGGCTCCCTGTACCATCAATCCGCCATAGTTGGGGTGATGCCCATCCTTCGGCTTTTAGCTTTGGGGTCCGCACCTAAGTAAGTAGTGTTGACGGCCAAGTCCTGCGCAATAGGCCCTTGTGAATCGTGTCAGGTCCGGAAGGAAGCAGCACTAAGCAAGTCAGTTTATGTGCCGTGGGGTAGCTTGGCCCGAGCCAACTGCCTGGGTAACGCCTGGGGATAACTGTCAACGGTGGGCGCACGGGCATTTTATAGTCGTTTTTCTTGGAAACAAGCCAGCTTGTTTCCAAGAAGAACGACTATAATCGAAATTATACGTTGGAGGTTGGAGCAAATCGTAAATTTATTCTTTCGCATAATTTCGAGGATATAGACGCACCATACTTTAAAAAGATTGGCGTGAAAATAGTTTTGAAATTGATGCAAACTTCTTCTATAAGCTGTGGCGGCGTAGTTATCTTTCGCAATAAGGTATTGCTTTTATACAAGAACCAACACGGTAGACATATGGGTTGGGTCTTGCCTAAGGGCAACCTAGAAGATGGAGAAACCTACAAAGCAGCCGCCGTAAGAGAGGTTATGGAGGAAAGCGGTGTGGCCGCCAAAGTGCGTAAGTTTATCGGAAAAACCCAGTATTCCTTCAATATTGCAGGAGCCCCTGCCAAAATATCAAAGACCGTGTATTGGTATCTCATGTCAACAGATGCATTCACATGCAAGCCCCAAGCAGAGGAATATTTTGCCGATGTAGGGTTCTACAAAAAGCACGAAGCCTACCACCTGCTAAAATATAACGATGAACGGCAGATTATGACCAAGGCATTTACAGAGTATAATCAAGTAAATAAATTAACATATATAAGAGAGGATGAAAAAAATGCGCAAAATATGTGACTTCAAATTGGCAGAAAAACTACAAGCCAGCAACAAAAAGGGTCTGATAATCGGTCTATCAATAGGCGTACTTATCGCCCTGATTGCAGCATGTATATATAAATGCTGCTGCATGAAAAAGAAGTTCGATTGCCTGCACTACGACCTGGACGATTTTGATGACCTAGATGACATGGATGATGAAATCTGCGATTGCGATGAAAATGGGTGTAATTACACCAGTGATAAGGATTTTGTATAGAACCTAAGCTTATACACACACATAGAAAACCTCCCTCGGATTCCCAGATGGGAGGTTTTTGTATAAATATTGTTTCCCCTGCCAAACTAAAAGCAAATAGAAACCGAAGGGCGGCTATACCGCCATCTCCGAGTGGTTTTATGTTTAGATAGGGGGCAATCCATGCTAAAAATCTGGGCAAAAAAGCTTTTTTATATAACCTTGGCCATTGTAATCCTGGCCGTATGCGTAAATATGTTTCTTGGACCTCACAATATCGCTGCCGGGGGGCTTACTGGGCTTGCCATTATATTAGAGGAATGGCTGGGGCTTAGTCGGTCTATGATTATTCTTATCGGTAATGGACTTTTGCTTATTGTAACCTTTATTTTTCTAGGGCGGGAAGTTTTTATCAATACGGTTATTGGTGCGCTGATGCTGCCTCTTATTATTCAGGTCATACCCCAGTATACTTTGATAAATGACACTATGCTTTCCATGATGGTGGGCAGTGCCATCTTTGGGGTGGCGGTTTCGATTTTGTATCTTAATAATGCCTCCAGCGGTGGAACGGCGATTCCACCGCTAATTTTCAAGAAACATTTTAATTTAAGTACCTCCATCGGGCTTTTTCTTACGGATGGGGTGGTAGTGCTTTTATCCCTGTGGGTCTTTGATGTGGACAAATTCTTCTACGCCATCGCCTCAATTTTTATCACCTCAGCCGCAATGAACTACATCGAAAACGGCACCAACAAAAAGAAGATGGTATATATCATATCCGATGTATATGAAGACATCGCAAAAGATATTATGGAAGGAATAGGCCGTGGGGTAACAATTATCCCGGCAACCGGGGCCTTTGAGAAAAAAGAAAAACCCATGCTCATGGTCACCATGGATACCCGTAATTACCAAAAGCTCTTGACCATCGTTGACGAACGAGATAAGGAAGCTTTTATGATTACGGATACGGTTTCCGATGTGCATGGGCGCGGGTTTACCTATGAGTCGGGGTCTGTTTAGGGCAAAATAGATTCAATCATAGCCCAGACCTCTTCCGCAGATACTCCAATACTGCCAATTTGTATTAAAATATCGTCAAGCATAATGTTAAAGTTCATTGATGGCTCACGTAAATCGCTGACTCTGCGGCCGCTATATAGGGCACGAGCCTGGACAACATCCAGGGACATTTCTTCGGCAAGAAATGTTGGGTTTGATAGATAATCGATTATGTCACTGGGGACAGAATCCATCCAGGGTATGGTGTAGAGGTTGACATCGAATTTCTCCCGGTCATTGACTGAAACAATCCTCTCATAAAAAATGGGGTGTGTGGTGCCAATAGTCCAAGCGATGGAAGCATATCCTATTTCCTGCCAGTTAGTGTTCAACATATTGTTCATCTGATCAAGGACTCTTCTGGCATCACCAAACTCCAACCTTGCAGGGATATATGCGGGCAAGAATCTACCAAAATTTGGGTCATCAAAGGCCTCTTCTTGAGTGAGGATATCGTGGCGTAGTGCTGGTATCTCCGGCTCAGGCAGGTTACTAAGATTCGCCGGGCCACTTCTGATAATCATGTGTACGATTTCATTAAGACGATGGAGTCCTCTATCATCTTCCTGGCCGTCAAGAAGTTCGATTCTGTAAAAATAATCCCCAAGCTCGAAGATGGCATTAAAATTATAGAGTTGCATTCCCTCATCACAATAATGGTGAGCCAGCCAAAATGACCCTGCAATAACGGGAATGCCATATACATATGAAACATCAGGTTCAATATCGTGTGCTGTATCAAGGGGATAACCGGTAGAATGTGAAATAGCGATTGATGCGGGTTGGTAAACGCCGCTTACTATTATGTCAGCATACTTTTCTACGGCAAATATCCTTATAAACTCCCCGTCATACATATATGATGCTGACATTTCAAAACGGCTGCTTAGTCCTGGTTGCACCGCCTCTGCTTTATCAGCCGGCAGAAATTGCACGAATGACATCCCGGGGGGCATTCTGCCTGGAGAAATGGATGAACGGCCGGTTTCGCTATTAATAACAAGCTCATAGGTTGGTGCTTGGGGTGTTATCGGATATGCCGGTGTTGGCATTGTGATTTCCTCTTGGTTGGTAATGCCTGGGGCATACGCCTCGTCTTCGGTATATATATCCTGTTCCCCATTATACGGGGGCTGTATCGTAGCGATATTATTACTTTGTATCAGAATCGGTACAACTACAATTAATGCCACTATTAGACACGCCGCAACGGGTGCGCATATCTTCCATATCATACTTGAGTTCATGTTATTGCTCCTTTCCTTTGGCATGTTATATGCTTGACGGAGGACGCATGATAATATGCGCTCATTGGTTGCGTTGCTGGGCTTGATTTTGCTCCAAGAATCTTTAATTTTATTGCGCATTTTCGTCACCTCCTATTTTTTCTCGTAAAATTTTCCTTGCCTGGGATAAATAATATCTAATCGTCGATTGCGGTTTTTGTAGGATTTGGGCTATTTCGGCACTGTCGTAGCCTTCGTAGTAATACAGATACACTACGGTCTTGTACTTACGTGGCAGCCCCATTACAACCTGGAATGTCTCATCTATTTCGAAAACATCCGGGCTACGATGATTTTCATAATCCTCCAAATTTTCACGTTTTCGCCACCAGTGCTTAACGGAGTTCTTACATACATTGGTTGCTGTGCGGATTAACCAGGCCTTCTCATGCTCATAGCTTTCGAAGGGTTTTGCGCCCTTAATTAGATTGCAAAAAGTATCCTGGACTGCGTCTTCTGTGTCGGTGTTGCTTTTCATGTATGCAAAACAAATCCTGTAGACCATATCCTTGTGGCGTTCATAAATTTCCGCAATCTCTTTGCCCGTACGCTGCAAAGAGGTTGTCATGGCTTCATCCCCTTTCATATATAATACAAACTTCCATAGGCAAACGTTGGTGTAATATATTTTGGAGTTGTAAAACTTATACAAAGCCATTGACAGCAACAGACTAGCGCACTAGTATATCAATCGCAGACTATTGCAATAGTTTGAGTCGACGCAAACGAAAGGAGATCAACAGATGAGTGCAAAACTGTTTGATTCTGAACTTAAAGTCATGGAGGTGATATGGAAGGGAGGGAGTCTCCCCGCTAAGGCCATAGCCGAGATTCTTGGAGCTTCCATTGGTTGGAATAAAAATACCACCTATACAGTAATAAAAAAATGTGTAGAAAAAGGTGCCGTGGAACGTACCGAACCTAATTTTATCTGCAAAGCACTAATAAGCAAAGACGAAGTCCAAGGCTTGGAAGTGGATGAATTAGTAGATAAATTATTCGACGGCTCTGCGGAGCTCTTGTTCGCATCTCTTGTAGGACGTAAAAAATTGCCTACAGATATGATTGATAAACTTAAGAATATGGTAGGTGAGGTAGGAGGCGATTCCGAGTGAGATTTTTACTGGAAATGAGCCTTGCTGGGACATTGCTTATCGCAGTAGTGGTGCTTATTAGGGCACTGGTAATGCATAAGCTGCCAAAGAAGACCTTCCTTGTATTATGGGTCATTGTGCTTTTTAGGTTGCTGATACCATTTTCTATACCATCCCAAGTCAGTGTTTTTAATCTTGTTGGTCAGATAGGACGTAGTGAAGTGCCCACGGAGCATGTGGCTACAGAGTATCAACATCCGATAAATCCGAGTCAGGTTATATCCCCTATGCAGCCTGCCCCTGTTTTGTCGTTTCAACAAACTGTTTCCAGTGCTGATACGACTGATATAACTCCACCGATGACAGTCACACTTGTAGAAGGTAGCCCATGGCTGCCGACCATTGTGCCCTGGATGCTAGCTTATTTTGCTGGTCTTATTGTCCTGGCTGTGTTTTTCACAGAAAAATATTTTAGACACCATAGGGAGTTTATGACATCATTGCCTACTAAAAACCCATTTGTTATAGGTTGGCTTGAAGATAACAAAATATTACGGTCTATTGAAATACGAGTATCGGACAAGATAGCTACGCCTCTTACCTATGGTATTTTGCGCCCAGTAATACTTTTACCAAAAAACATCAACTGGGCCAACACAAAAGAGCTTGAATATATTCTGGCCCATGAGCTGGTTCATATACGGAGATTTGACGCACTCACCAAGCTTGTAATGGCGGCGGCACTTTGTATTCATTGGTTTAACCCCATTGTTTGGGCATTCTGTTTTCTTTTTAACAGGGATATGGAAATCTCCTGTGACGAGGCCGTGGTTAAGATGTTTGGAGAAACATCGAAAAAGGGCTATGCCCTTACCCTTATAGGCCTGGCAGAGCGGAGTGACAACTTCCCTGCACTATTACACAATAATTTTAGCAAACATGCTATCGAAGAAAGGATAACTGCAATTATGAAAATGAAAAAAGTAACGATTATAGGAACTTTACTGGCCTTGATTTTAGTGGCCACAACCGCGGTGGTGTTCGCAACCACTGGGATAGATGGCAATGGTGAATATTCACCTCCAACAACTCATCAGGAAAGATACGAAAGTGATACGCCCCAAAGTGATGACACAGATATTCCTGTAACAGCAGTACCAAGTACTCAAAGCCAATTTCATATAGAAATAGGTGAGTTTTTCAGGAGTGAACCTGGGGCAGGGGATATCACTGCCCAAGAGGCAGCACAAGCCGGTGCCGACTCCCTTGTAGAATTATTTGAAGCCGATTTGAATGGCGTGGTAATCCTAATGCATTTTGTCGAAAGATTCGAAGCTGGAACGGGGCGCGGGCAGGATTTAACCTGGGCCATTGACCTGGTAAATAGCTGGACAGAAGAATTGGGTATGACCGTAGACGAAATCCTTAATTATATCCGGGCAAGAAGCGAACGTGACTATACCTTCGAAATCGGCTTAGATGTTGACAGCTTGGCCTCAGTGGTAGGACTTACATCCGAGGAATTTATCAATATTGTAATGATGATATATATTCAGGACAGGTCACTTGCCGTTACAGAGGGCTGGGCATATGAACTGGGTATGACTTTGGATGAGTTGTTTGATTATATGATGGATGGAAGAAGTATGGAGACCGCCGCCAATACTGTTGGTGTTGAGGTTGACCAATTTATCCATGTAATGGGCAGTGTATGGAATGTCTCTATGTCAGAATGGGAGCGTATTGAGCAGCCAAGTATGTGGCATGGTAGCATTACCCCAGAGGGTGGCCACTGGCCACAATATAGCTTCACAATAAACGGCGAAACCGGTGCGTTAATGAGTACTAATTATACCCCTTGGGCCACTGATACAGTAGGTACAGATATGGACCGGCCTATGATGATGGTAGCCCTTGATAATGAAGGGCGTGTACCCACAGCCCAGCAAAACAATGAGTTTTCTCAACTTGCAATGGATATCGCTCAAGAGACAAATATCCTAGGGGGAGCAATTTCAAGGGCAAGGATAATTTCCCTTGGAAGGAGCTTTGACCCCACAACGGATAATTCAGGCATGGAAGTCACCGTGGAGGTACACTGTGTAAACGGCAATGTGGTGATTATCATTTTTGGTGGATTTTTGGATGGAGACGCGATTCTGACAAACATTCGTGTTATAGATGACCCTAGTTGGGTGCATGACCAATTTGTATTTGAGTGGGTTGCCCGCTAGGTTTTGAATAAGAAATGCCGAATAGTGAGGGGGATGCAGATTTGCATCCCTCTTAACTTTGGGTTAAATTTTGTTACTAAAACACAACCTACCTTGTATGGTAAAGCTAATTTATTCTTGCTACCATTAACTTGTGCGAGAGAGCAAGAGCGGAACATTGAAAATGCAGGAGGTTTTTATGTTGGATAATATCAGCGTAGGTAATCAAATTTTGTTGTTGCGTAAACGAAATGGCTTTACCCAAGATGAGTTAGCAGAAAAGTTAGGAATTAGTGCCCAAGCAATCAGCAAATGGGAGAACGGCCATACATTGCCGGAAACATCTCTGCTTCCTTTATTATCGAAGCTTTTAAACACTTCAATTGATTCGATACTGCTGCCCGTTTTGATAAAAGAAGGCGCAATAATTCCTTTTGGGAAGTATCAATGGCGCGTATTGAAAACAGACGGAAATAGTGCATTCATTATAGCTGAAAGTGTCATTGAACAGCGTGTCTTTCATGAAGAGTATGCCGCAGTCACATGGGAGCATTGCGATTTACGGAAATATTTAAATAAACAGTTCTATGATAATTTCGAGCCAGTAGACAGAAATCGGATTTTGGAGACAAGAATCACTGATTTTGATAATCAGTGGTATGGCACAAAGTGCAGCAATCCGACAGTGGATAAAATCTTTTTGCTAAGCATCGTGGAAGTGCTGCAATACTTTGGTGACAGCGGTGACTTAAAAAAACGCAAAGCCTGGTATTGGAAAGAGGAGGATACATTTGTATTAAGTGACGGTGAGCATTGTATAGAATATGGTGAATGTATAAACGACAAATACAATGATGCGCGTAAAGCCATTTACAATAAAGGTTGGGATTCAAGATGGTGGTGGTTGCGTTCTCAGGGTTTGCATTTGCGGCATACCGCTGCTAGCGTTGGCTACAAAGGTGAGCTATTTCTCTGTGGTGATGATGTGCATAGAGGCGATGGTGGTGTTCGCCCTGCTTTGTGGCTGCGTCTTTAGTCGCTAATATGTTTGGAGGAAATTTATATGCACAAGAATAATGCTTCTGCCCCCGATAAGGCTTGCCAAATGTATGATAGCCACCCATATAACAAAACAGGGGCTTGCCCTTGCGGCGATGTTGGGCAATACATGGATATATCGAAAATAGTTGATGCCTACGACAATGCCACCTGCATGAACTCGTTTATTAAGAAATTGAACCAAATCTCAGATGAAAAAATTTGGTTTGATGAAGAACAAAACATGATACTAATGCTGAAAAATCATGGCGGAAACCCCGAAAGTGATAGTCTAATCGGCCGGGCATGTCATTGCAAGCACTACAACCAATCCGTCGAATTCTATCCAAAATACTACTGTAAGTGCTGTGCGGAATTTAGCCGCCCGATGTTTGAGCCGATTTTTGGTAAAGACATTGAATTATCTATGTTCAAGACAGTTCTCTCGGGTGATAACGAATGTATTACGACAGTCAAAATAAATGACTTAAAAAAGTTAAGGAGTTAGTATTATGACAAAATCTCAGGTAATAAATGAATTTGAATTGTTTGTTAAGGAAAATGGTGTGTCAACTGAAACTGTAAACCAGTTCATTCATCAAAAGAAATCAGAAAACGCTGATATGGTGATGACAATAAATGCCATGAAGGAATACGCCAATTCAACACATGATGAATTATTGGTGTCTGAGGTATTTATATTAATGACTGAGTTTAATGAGTGGTGTGGCGGAACAATGAAGCATTTATCCGACACCACACGAAAAATGTACGGCGACGATATATGGGAAAAAATATTCAAGGATGTACAAATGCCAGAAGCAGGCTGGACGGCAGATGAAATGAGTGAATTTACTTATAATATTGAGAAAAAATACTTAGCCGCATCCACACGAGAAAATTATGAATGCGCCCAGAAAAAGGGAAATCCTTTTGCAAGGGCATTCAAAGAAAGTGATAAGAAAAACTTAACCATTGATGACGTTGACGGGATAATAGATACGTTAAACACTAAGTTTTTAAGCGCGCTAAAACAATGCCATAAATCCGGGGAGCTATTCTTTAACCAAAAAATTGACGATGCAGTAATCAAAGAATATGAAACGGGAAAATGGTTTATGCGCCGGGAAGACACAAAAATCATACTAACAAAAAATCCGTATATGATGGGCAAATACCTGACCGAAACCGACAATAAAATGAAACGGTATTACGCCTGCCACTGCCCATGGGCAAGGCAGTCCATTTTAAAGGATAAAACCGTTTCCAAATCCTTTTGTTATTGCAGCTTTGGCCATGATAAATACGAACTTGAAAGTGCGTTTGGTAGACAGCTTGACGGCAGGGTTGTTTGCTCTGTGCTAGAAGAGGATAGTCTGCAATGTATTTTTGAAGTTGATATCCCACTATAGCATTAACCACAGCTTTATAATCAGGTTAAATCAGGCACTTGTTCCGGCTCGAGATTCTGCTTATCTGCCTCTATTACAATGATACCATTGTAATTGTAAAACGTGATTCTATCCCCTGTTGTCCAGCCTTTGGCCTGTCGTATCTCATTTGGCACGATAATCCGTCCCAGGCCGTCGATGGTTTTTGTTCCCAGCATTTCCATGACTTACCTCTATTATTTTATTTGAAAGGTCAGCGGATGTTTTAAACTAAAAAGCGCGTAGGGCGATGGAAATCCATCATCACCTACGCGCTGTTATTTTTGCGCATACACAAAGAATATTGCTGCCTTACCGCATGGGTTTGTATAACAATATGCCGCCACCAACCCGTTAAGTTTGCCTGCCAAGGCCAGTAACTGGGCGGCCGCCTTGAAGAAGGAGGGGGGATGTTGTATACTTTGGCCTGCTGCGGTGGCAGGTTTATCCTGTGCTCTTAGGTGATGGTGTGCATCCCTACGAGCCCGTGGAAGTGTTCTCTAGGCACTTTCACGGTACCGCGGTTGTTTTATTGGGGAATATCAGCAAAATGGGCCACTGACCTTTCATATTGCCACTGTATCATAGTTTTCTTTATATTTCAACAATCTGCATTGCAATTGAATTATTAATAAGGGGCGGTCACGTTAAGACGTAATAAAAAGCCCGTCATCCCGGGCTTGACCCGGGATGACGAGCCTTGAAATAACGGTATTCTTAACGTGACAGCCCATAGGAATTTATTATTCTTTATCCCTAAGTGCCTCAAGCTCTTGCTTACGCTGGGTGATAACCTTTTGCTGCACATCGGAAGGTGCTTCGTCATATCTTTCGAATTCCATAGTAAAGCTGCCTCTGCCTTGGGTCATAGACCTGAGATCCGTGGCGTATTTCTGCATTTCGGAAAGGGGAGCTTCAGCAGAGATGACTTGTTTTGCTCCTATTTTCTCCATACCCATGATGCGACCACGACGTTTGTTCATGTCGCCCATTATATCGCCGGTGTAGTCATCTGGAACCGTTATTAAGCACTTCATTACAGGTTCTAGAAGGGCCGGCTTTGCGGTCATAAAGGCTTCCTTGAAGCATTTAATCGTTGCCATTTTGAAGGCGATTTCTGATGAGTCTACGGAGTGGTAGCTACCGAAAACGAGAGTGGCTTTCAAGCCGACTACTGGGTATGCTGCTAATGGGCCGGCCTTTACGCTTTCTTGGATACCCTTTTCTACAGCAGGGAAGTACTGCTTGGGTACAGCACCACCTACGATTTTTTCTTCGAATACATATGCCTCTTCGTTATTGCCGGAATGCTCGAATACCATTTCCACATCACCAAATTGGCCGCTGCCGCCGGATTGCTTTTTATGCTTTGCGCGGAGTTGGACTCTGGACTTAATCATCTCACGATATGGTACTACCGGTAGGCTTAGTTCGGCTTCGATTTTATATCTTGCCCTTAGGCGGTTAATAAGCACGTCAAGCTGGCTGTCCCCTATGCCGGAAACTATTGTCTGCTTGGTTTCTGCATCTACCTTATAAATCAGGGTCTTATCTTCTTCTAGTAGCTTAGAAACAGAAGCAGCAATTTTGTCTTCGTCTCCTTTGCCTTTGGGGGCGATTGCCATTGAGAGCAGAGATGGCGGGGTTTCGAATTTTGGCACCATCAGTGGCTTGGCCTTGGTTGTCAGTGTATCTTGAGTAGAGGTTTGAGCTAGTTTTGCGATAGCACCGATATCCCCTGCTCTGACTTCCGTGGCTTCGATTTGCTCTTTGCCTCGCATCAGATATATATGACCGGGCTTTTCGGGAGCGTCTTGATTTATGTTGTATAGTTGAACTTCCCGTTTTACAGTACCAGAATATACCCGGAAAAGACTCAATCGTCCTACATATGGGTCAGCAATGGTCTTGAATACGAATGCGCAAAGTGGTCCGTTGTCATCACAAGGGAGCTCTACGGTTTCACCTTTTGCATCCATAACGTTGACTTTAGGTTGAAGTTCAGCCGCTGAGGGAAGTACATTTACTAGCATATCCAGAAGGGGCATAACACCGATTCCTGCTGTGGCTACACCGCAAAGAACAGGTGTGATTGCGCCAGAGGCCAAGCCGGTCTTAAGGCCATTTTGCATTTCTTCTTCTGTCAGGACTTCGTCACCGAAGAATTTTTCCATCAGCTCTTCGTCGGTTTCAGCAATGGCTTCCACCAAGGTTGCGTGATGTTCTTCATAGTAATCAGCCATATCCCCGGGGACATCACAAGGCTTGCCGTCGTTGGTGTAGGCTTTACCTGTAAGCGCATCCACATAGCCGCCTTTAAATGGCAGTTGCAGTGGCACAACACCTGTTCCAAAGAAATTTCTCATATCTTCCACGACTTTGAAAAAGTCAGCGTTTTCGTCATCCATTCCGTTTACGAAAATAATCCGTGGTAGGTTCTTGCCTTGGGCGTTTTCCCAAGAAATCTCTGTCCCTACTTCTATGCCGGATTTTGCGTCAGCCAAAATCAGTGCGGCGTCTGCCACTGCCAGGGCCTCGTGAACAGCACCGGCAAAGTCGAAAAACCCTGGAGTGTCCAAGAAGTTGATTTTGGTGTCCTTCCATTCTATGGGGATAACGGAGGCACTAATTGAGACCTTACGTCTTATTTCCTCTGCGTCGTAGTCACTGGCGGTGTTGCCGTCTTCTACTCGGCCCATACGGGATGTTACCTTGGTGGCATTAAGTGCTGCCTCCATAAGGGTGGTCTTGCCGCAGCCGCTATGGCCCAGCACCGCAATATTGCGGATTTTGTCTGCCGTGTAAACCTTCATATAAAACCTCCTTGGGTTATTTGCTGTGTTGTGAATATTGTACGGGTTATTATAGAGTCAATTGACCGGCATTACAACTGTACGAACAAAAATCTACCCGCCCATTACAAATGCGGCAATAGCAACCGAGTGAACGATAGAGGCCGCATTGACAAATAAATGGAAAATCGAATGCATGTACTTAACCTTCTTGCCAACGGCATAAAATATCACACCGGTTGTGTAAAGTACCCCGCCGACGATAAGGAGTACAAAGAACGCCACCCCAAGGACTTCTACCAAGCGATGAATCCTGAACACCGCCATCCATCCCATGCCCAAGTAACACACCAGTGCAAAGGCCTGAAACCGGCGTCTGTCGATAGCAGTAAGGATAATCCCCAAAATAGCAAGCCCCCAAATCACCCCAAAGACAACCCATGCATCCACAGGATATTCCACCCTAAATCGGTTGAGAACAATGGGGGTATAAGTACCTGCAATCAAGATATAAATCGTACAGTGGTCCAAAACGCGAAAGACCCGCTTAGGTAGCTCCTTACGCAGTCCGTGATATACGCTTGACATAGTAAAAAGCAATATAACCGTACAGCCGTAAATAATCCCGCTGGTGATTCCCCAGCCGTTACGGTGATAAGCTGCGACGATGACGCAGGCAAGCATGGCCACAAGACCCATGCCACCACCTACTATGTGGGTTATCATGTTAAAAAGCTCTTCACCTCGGGTGTAGGCTGGGAGGTCGGATTTTTTTGTGATTGTGTCTGACATTATTTTAGTCTCCTACTCAAGCAAGTCGCTATGTGTTCCTGTTCGGGTTAAGTACAGATATAGTTTATTATCGTCGATTTCATATATAAGCAACCAGTCTGGTGTTATGTGGCACTCTCTTAATCCTCTGAGATTACCATGTAGTGCATGGTCTTTATATTTTGCAGGGAGAGGTTTGCCATTTGCAAGTAATGAAATTGGTTCCTCTAAAAGAGATACGTCATAATTTCTCTTTTTGATTCGCTTGTAATCTCTTTTAAAGCGTGATGTCTGCTTGACCTCATATTTCGTCGTCATTATTTAAGTCCTCAAAAAGTTCCTGCACACTATGAAACCCCTTATATAAATGGGGATTTTTTTTTATTTCCTGTACTTCTGCTACTGCCGCAAGGGTTTCAGCATTGTATCTTGGCAGTTGCATGCTAAATGGTAATCCATTCTGCATTATGGATTTCTTGAAAAATATATTTACTGCATCGGATATAGAAATGCCAAAGGCAGAATAGATTTCTTCAATGGCTGTTTTTGTTTCGGTGTCTGTTTGGATGTTTATAACAGCGGTATCGGTCATTTTTTCAGCTCCTTTGATAACTTGTCATTCTTGCCCATTTTTACCCTCTTTCTTACATAGATAGAAAAATCACAGGTTTATTCTAATGCCAGGACACGAAGGCGTCAACGAAGTGCTTGTCTTATTTTGTCACAAGTTCCGATTGTGCATTCTGCATAAAAAAGTCCGTATGGTGCCATACGGATTTTTATTGAAAATTCATAAGTATAAAAGGGGCTGTCCTGTAAATGACAGACATCAAGAACCCGCGGCACCAAAGAATTACATTACTTTGGGTGACGCGGGCGTCATGATGTCTGTCTTATTAAGCAGAAACCATGAATATCTATGCAGAACAACCGTCGTTGCGAGCGTAGCGAAGCAATCCAAGCTTGGATTGCTTCGTCGCTTTGCTCCTCAACGCTTTTATGTTGACAATG